>JBDTDI010000315.1:0-6734 GCA_039923155.1 Mycobacteriaceae bacterium
GCAGCTCAGCCAGCGCCTGGGTCTCGCTGGCCGCCGGCGGCAGCGACGACAGCGCCCCGTCGGGGTCGAGGATCGCGGCGGGCACGGCGGCGGTGGCGAGCGCGTCGAGGGAGTCGACCCCGATGACCTCGAGCATGCGCCGGACCTGGGCCGCATCCGGCCCGACGTGACGGTCGGCGAACGTGTGCTCGGTGCGGGTCAGGTCGTCGCTTGACGCATCGGTGGTGGACACAGGAGGAACCTCCGGACTGGGGCGGCTGTAGCTGGGGCGGCTGTTGCTCGGACAGCATCGAGCCAGGGCCCTCCCCCTCTGTCCGCTGCCCGTCCGGGCGCCTGAGAGATTCACCGGCGGACCGGCTTTCCCCGTGGGCGGGTGGGTGACCCCACCACTTTCCAGAGACGTCGGTGCCCGCGCGGTCCAGGGTGCCTGAGAGGTTGACGGGGAGGTGCTGCTCCTTCGGCGGCCCGGACCGGCTGGTCAGGGCTCTCTCCCGCGCGACGTCGACGTGAGCGCAGTCTACGGCGAGAGGACCGCCTTCGGCACGGGGAACTCCGAACGCGTCTCCTAGCCGGTGCGCCGGGACGTGCGTGACGTGCGGCGCCGGGCCAGCTCGTCCTCGGGGGCCTGCTCCACCTCGCCGTCCTCCGCGCGCTCGGCCGGGAAGGCGGCGATGGTCCCGGTGAGCTCGCGCATCGCGCCGCTCACGGCGATGCCGAACACGCCCTGACCGCCCTGCAGCAGGTCCACCACCTCCTCGGCGGAGGTGCACTCGTAGACGGTGGTGCCGTCAGAGAACAGGGTGATGCGCGAGAGGTCCGCCACCCCGCGCCGACGCAGGTGCTCCACGGCCACCCGGATGTTGTGCAGCGACACCCCGGTGTCCAGCAGTCGCTTCACCACCTTCAGAACCAGGATGTCCTTGAACGAGTACAGCCGTTGGCTGCCGGAGCCCTTCGCCCCGCGGATCGAGGGCACCACCAGCGAGGTCCGGGCCCAGTAGTCGAGCTGCCTGTAGGTGATCCCAGCCACCTGGCAGGCGATGGGAACGCGGTAGCCCACGAGCTCGTCGGGCAGCGTGTCGTCGGGGAACAGCCCGGGCTGAAGTTCCGGCAGCGGCTGCGATCCGAATGTGTCGACCACGTCGTGCTCCCCTCTCGGTGACCCGGCGCTGCTCTCCGTGGAGACCAACCACCCAGGTGACGCCAGCCCGACGGGAACTTCCACCGGTGTCGTTCGTCAGGCCCGACGGTAGGACGCGCCGGCAACCCGGGTCAACGCAACACGCACGACTATCAACGTCGCCTTGAGGGTGAGACCAGATCGAGACGTGGCCGAGGCGCACGGGTGCACCCGGCGATCAGCACCGTGCGTCACGAGTCGGAGCCACCGGTGGCTCCGAAGTCCTCCGGGGTCACGGAGTCGAGGAACTCCTTGAACTTCTCGACCTCGTCGTCCTGCTCGTCGGGAATCAGCAGGCCGGCCTCGGCGAGAACGGCCTCCTCGGCGTGGATCGGAACCCCCGCGCGTAGGGCCAGCGCGATGGAGTCGGTGGACCGTGCGTCGACCCGCACGTCGCCATCGAACACCAGCTCGGCGAAGAACGTGCCCTCCCGCAGCGACACGATGCGCACCTGCTCCAGCTCACGACCGAACGCGGTGATCATGTTCTTCATCAGGTCGTGGGTCAGCGGGCGCTCCGGTTTCACTCCCTGCTGCTCCAGCGCGATGGCGGTCGCCTCGTTCTGCCCGATCCAGATGGGCAGGTAGCGGTCACCCTCGGACTCCCTCAGCAGGAGGATCGGTTGGTTCGCCGGAAGCTCAACCCGGATCCCTACCACGCGCATCTCGCTCATCGTGCCCACCTTCTCGATCGTCCTGGCGGGCCCGACGCTACACGCGCCGACCCGTCTCGGCTCGGGTGTGCGTCGCCCCTGGGGGGGCGCTCAGGCGCGGTCTAGCTCACGACGCAGGGCGGCACGAACGAGGTTGGCGTGCAGGGTGACCGAGAGCGCAGAAAGCTCCATCACGAGCTCGTCGGCGCGACCGTCGGCCTCGGCGTCACCGCGCCGCGCGACAGGTCCAGCGACCTGCGCGAGCACCTCGGCCGCACGCTCGGCAGAGGTGCGGAAAGCCCGAAGGTGTCGGGGCGCAAGACCGTGCCCAGCGAGGATCCGGGCCGCGTCGAGGACAGCGACGGAGTCGGAGTCGAAGAACCCGGCGGCACCGGCCCGCAGCAACCCGTGGGCCACCAGCTCGGTGATGAGCTCGTCGTCCGCCCCCGTCCGGGACAGCAGGTCCTCACGGGTGAGCCGAACCGCCCGCCCGGCGGCGGACCGGGTTGCTCCCCCGCCGTCCCCGCCGTCCCCGCCGTTGGGCGCAACGGTCAGCGGGCGCGGAAGTCGGGGGCTGGTACCCCGGTCGACCGCGTCGAGCTGCTCCTTGATGACGCGCAGGGGTAGGTAGTGCTCGCGTTGCACCGTGAGCACGTAGCGCAGCCGTTCCAGGTCGGCCGAGGTGAACTGCCGGTAGCCAGCCGCGGTGCGACCCGGGTTGATGAGACCCTCTGCCTCCAGGAAGCGGATCTTGGAGATGGTGACGTCAGGAAAGTCGGGACGAAGCGCGTCGAGGACGCCACCGATGGAGCGGCCACCGCGGGCAACACGGCCGGCGGCGGTCACAACCCGTCCGGGCCCGCCGCCCGGTCGGCGTCGACGCCGGCCCGCGGGCCCGTGAGGTACACGAGTCGGAACTTGCCGATCTGCACCTCGTCACCGTTGGCCAGGACCGAGGAGTCCATCGGTTCGCGGTTCACGTAGGTGCCGTTCAGGCTGCCGACGTCCACCACCGCGAAGTCCGAACCCTCCTGGCGGAACTCTGCGTGCCGACGGCTCACCGTCACGTCGTCGAGGAAGATGTCGCTGTCCGGGTGCCGTCCGGCGGAGGTCATCGGCTGGTCGAGCAGGAACCGGGATCCGGCGTTGGGTCCGCGCTTGACCACCAGCAGGGCGGCGCCGGCGGGGAGTGCCTCCACCCCCGACGACGGGGTGGGAATCGGTTCGGAGCTGCCGGACGGGTCTCCGGTCGCCTGCTCCAGCTCGCGCAGGAAGTCGCGGCCGAACACCGACGTCGTCTCGACCGATCCCTCGGTCCCTCCGCTGCGTTCGTCGTTCTGGCTCACAGCCGTCCTCCTGGTCTCTGTCCGTCGTCCGCGCGCCGACGGGGTGGGTTGAACCTACCGTTTCCAGAGGGGCTAGCTCTCCCCCGCCGTCAGCTCCCGGTAACCCTGGGCGTCGAGCATGCCGGCGAGCAGCTCCTGCACCGTGGTGCCCTCGGCGATCTTGATCTCGACCAGCCAGCCCTCGCCGTAGGGGGCCGAGTTCACCAGCTCCGGGTTGTCGTCCAGGGCCTCGTTGCGGGCGCTGACCGTACCGGGCACGGGAGCGAAGACGTCGGAGACGCTCTTGGTCGACTCCACCTCGCCGAACGCCGCGCCCGGGGCCGCGTCGGCGCCGACGTCGGGCAGCTGGACGTAGACGACGTCGCCCAGCGCGGCTTGCGCGTAGTGGGTCACGCCCACCCTGACGACGCCTTCACCGCTCTCGCGGATCCACTCGTGCTCGGCGGTGTAGCGCAGCTCGTCGGGCACGGTCTCGTCGGGCACGGCTTCCTCGGGCACAGCATCTCCTGGTTCGTCGGGGGCTCATCGGTCCGTCGGCGCACCGCGGATCAGCTCGAGGGCCGAGCGTATTGGGGCTCACGCGGCACCCGCAAGGCGGTCACCTCGACGTCGCCGCGCCGGGTGAGCGCAACTGCACCTCCGGCCCTCGCCACGGCGTCGACCACGCCACCGGGGATGTTCAGGGCGGCAGCCAGTGTCGCGGGGTCACCGATCACGGTGACCACCAACGGGGCGCGCAGCTGCTGCCCGTCGACCCGCACGGCTCCGGGTGAGCCGGTGAACGCGGAGTCCAGACCGATGCGGACCGGGTTGGCACCCGCCCCCCCGATCTGCACGGCCTCGGCTCCCGCCGCCCGGAGCTCCTGAACCGTGTCGAGCACCACGTCCGGCCCGACCCCACCGTCGGGGTCGCTGATCTGCAGGGACAGCCCGGGGCCGCGGGCGGCGGCGGTGCCGACGAGGACGGCCAGCGACTGCGCCCGGTCTCGGGCCTCGGCGAGCGCCGCGCTCGAGCCCTTGCCGTCGCTGGTGAGCTCGGCCACCGTGCCCTGCAGGGCGGTGACCTCCTTGCGCAGCGACGCCTCCCGCTGCTGCAGGTTGTCCAGCAGCACCACCAGGTCGGCTGGTCGGGCCGAGTCGAGCGCGTCGCCGGCGCCCGTGCGGCGGACCTGCGTGACGATTCCCACCCCCAGCGCGGCGCACAGCAGGGCCACCAGAGCCGTCGACCAGGCACGGGTCCAGCCCGACCGGCTGCCGGTCGGAGCGGGGTCGGGGGTCCCGATCCGGGCGGGGCCCGGAGTTGCGGGGGGTTCTGCGGGACCGGGAGTGTCGGGGGGGGTGGAGGTCGGGCTGGACCGGGGGTGGGGGGACGGGCGGGGCTGGGGCGGGGTCGGGGGTGTGGACACGGCTCATGCCCCGAACAGGTGTCTACGGATGGCCGCAGCGTTGCCGAAGATCCGGATCCCCAGGACCACCACCACCGCCGTCGACAGCTGCGAGCCCACCCCCAGCTGGTCACCCAGCAGGACGATCAGCGCCGCGGTGACCACGTTGAACACGAACGACACCACGAACACCTTGGCGTCGAAGATGTGGTCCAGGCGCGCGCGCAGGCCGCCGAACAGCGCGTCGAGGGCCGCGACGACGGCGATCGGCAGGTAGGGCTGCAGCAGGTCAGGGACTGTGGGGCTGAACACCAGACCGAGCAGCACCCCGACGATGAGGGCGACGGCAGCGATCACGGGGCCCATCCTCGCAGTGTCGACGCGCCCGTCGGGATCACCGGGTGCCCGTCGGCTCGGCCAGGCGCAGCTCCGGCACCACCGACTCCGGCAGCTGCAGGTCCGTGGCGGGTACCACCGCCAGCCCGATGCCGTAGACCTGGGCCACGGCGGACAGGCGCAGGTAGGCGTCGCTGCCGAGGAACCCGGTCTGCAGGCTGCGCGGCTCACCCACCGCTGACACCACGTACGGCGAGGGCACCGGGCGGTCGTCGACGAGCATCGCGGCCCCCGCCTGGCGGATGGTGCTCGCCGGGTTCAGCCGGACACCGTTCACTCCCACCGCCTCTGCCCCTGCGGCCCAGAGCGCGTTGACCACCAGCTGCAGGTCGCGGTCGAGAACGGTGCCCCGCTGCACCCCGGGAGCTCCGCTGGGGTCCGCGGTGGCGGGCGAGTCGGTGACGGTCACCTGCACCCCGGGA
Source organism: Mycobacteriaceae bacterium (assembly GCA_039923155.1). Classification (GTDB taxonomy): domain Bacteria; phylum Actinomycetota; class Actinomycetes; order Mycobacteriales; family Mycobacteriaceae; genus Rhodococcus_D. The sequence goes on from JBDTDI010000315.1 coordinate 5,383, forward strand.
CCGTGCACCGGAGTCTCTGCCGCCTGCTGCCGCAGCCGGTCCAGCTCACGCAGCGCCGCCCGGCCGTCGGCGTCGCCGGCCAGCGACCGTTGCCGCTCGGCGTCCGCGCGGCGGCTCAGGTCGTTGCGCTGCGCCACCAGGGCGGCAGCATCACGCTGAGCGCTCTGCACGTCGCTGACCAGCCCGGAGCGGACCGTCTCGTTCTCGGGAGCGGTCCGCGTCGCCGACGTCGCCGCAACACCGAGCAGCGCCCCCACCACGAGCGCCCCTGCGGCCAGCCAGACCCGGTGACCGCGCGGCTCCGGGCGTCCTGAGCGGGTCTGGTGGGCGGCGGCGTAGCCGGGGTCCAGGTGCTGGGTCATCAGGGAGACCAGCAGCGAGGGTGGCTGCGGGCGCGGTGGCCCGCTCACGGCGGGCCGGCAACCAGCACCGGCAGCCGGTTGCGCACCAGCGCCACCTGCACCAGGTACAGCACCGCGGCCCACAGGTACATGCCGCCGCCCCACAGGGTCAGGGCGTACGCCCAGGGGCGGGCGAGGTCGGCAAAGGTCGAGGTGTTCTGCGCCGCGAGCAGCAGCGGGAACGCGTAGAGCAGACAGAACGTCGCGGCCTTGCCGAGGTAGTGCACGGGGAGCACCCGAACCCCGCGGGAGGCGACGCTGCGCAGCGCGACGGCCAGCACGACGTCACGGCCGGCGAGCAGCACCACCACCCACCACGGAACCACCCCGCGCACACCGAAGGCGATCAGCGTGGACAGCACGTAGAGGCGGTCAGCGGCCGGATCGAGGAACGCCCCGAGCTTGCTGGCCTGGTTCAGCACCCGAGCCAGCTTGCCGTCGAGCCAGTCGGTGGCTCCGCTCACGGCCAGCAGCACGATCGCCCAGCCGTCGGCCTGGGGGCCAAGGAGCAGATAGAGGAACAGCGGCACCCCCAGCAGCCGGAGGACGCTCAACGCGTTCGGCACCGTGAGCACCCTGTCCGAGCTCGCCACCACCGCCTCGATCCTCCGCTGCCACCGGGCGTCCTAGCCTGTCACACGCCCGAACGGACGGGTTCTCGAACGACTCGGGCGATTTCGGTGTTCTTCGAACGCCATGAGCAGTAGCGTGCGCTGCGAGGTACGTCACACCGGCTCGGACCGGGGTGGCCCGAGACGGGATGGTCACGGTGGTCGACGAGAACGGAGCCGCCCCGGAAGCGAGCATGCCCAGCGTCGCCACCGATGCCGTGCGCGTGCTCCAGCTGCTCTGGCAGCTGAGCCACCTCGAGGTGCTCATGCTGACCAGGGTCAGCCTGGCCGAGGACCTGCAGCACGTCGAGGCCTCGCTCGTCCAGGGTCAGGAGCAGCT
>JBDTDI010000316.1:0-4201 GCA_039923155.1 Mycobacteriaceae bacterium
GCGCTGGAGAACGCGTACTGCGCCGAGGTCGTCGCCACCACCTACGAGGCCATGGGGCTGCTGCCGCCGGCGCTGCGTGCCGGTTCCTACGACCCGGGCAGCTTCTGGAGCGGTGACGGGCTGGACCTGCGGGGCGCGCGGCTCGGTGGGGAGCTGTCGGTGCACGTCACCGCCACCGAGATGAGCCGGTTCGAACCTCGAACCGTTGACGAGAGGGACACCCGTGACCAAGCCTGAGCTGCAGCCCATCTGGACCCCGGGTCCGGACGCGGCCCACACCCGCATCGTCGCCTTCGCGCGGGAGGCGTCGGCGCGGTCCGGGCGCGACCTCACCAGCTACGCGGCGCTGCAGCAGTGGTCTGCGACCGAGCTGGAGCAGTTCTGGTCCCTGGTGTGGGAGCACTTCGAGGTCTCCTCGCCCACCCCGGTCCAGCAGGTGCTGACCACCCGGGAGATGCCGGGGGCGCAGTGGTTCACGGGGACGAGGCTGAGCTACGTCTCCCACGCGCTGCGCGGTGACCCCGATTCCCGCGCGGTGGTGGAGACCGACGAGACAGGCCGGGTGCAGGCCACCACCCTGGGCGAGCTCCGGGGCGAGGTGGCGGCGGTGGCGGCGACGCTGCGTCGCCTGGGCGTCACCGCAGGAGACCGGGTCATCGGCTACCTGCCCACCACCAGGGTGTCCCTGGTCGCGTTCCTGGCCACGGCGAGCCTCGGGGCGGTGTGGTCGTGCTGCGGTCAGGACTACGGCGCCGCGGCCGCCGCCGACCGCTTCGCCCAGCTGCGTCCGAGCGTGCTCGTCGCTGCCGACGGCTACACCTTCGCCGGCACCACCCACGACCGTCGGGCCGCCACCGCCGCGCTCGCTGCGGCGCTGCCGACCCTGCGCGCGGTCATCACGGTGGACAACGTGGGTGCGGGCCCGGCACTGGTGGTCGAGCCGGGCGGGGTCGAGCCGGGCGGGTTCGAGGTGGTGTCCTGGGCGGACGCCGTGGCGGTGCAGGCCGAGCTCGACGTCCTCGACGTCGACTTCGACCACCCGCTGTGGGTGCTGTTCTCCTCCGGCACCACCGGCAAGCCCAAGGGCATCGTGCACGGCCACGGCGGCGTGCTGCTCGCGCACCTGGCGGCCCTCGGCCTGAACCACGACCTCAGCTCCGGCGACACGTTCTTCTGGTACACCACGACCAACTGGATGATGTGGAACCTGAACGTGGCCGGGTTGCTGCTCGGTGCGACCGTCGTGCTGCACGACGGCAGCCCGCTGTACCCCGGCCCGGACGCGTTGTGGTCGCTGGTCGAGCAGGTGGGGGTCACCACGCTGGGGCTGAGCCCGGGGTTGCTGCTCGCCCACGAGAAGGCCGGGCTCACCCCGGGCGTCGACCACGACCTGCGCGCGCTGCGCACCATCGGGGTCACCGGCTCGACGCTGCACCTGTCCGCGTGGGCGTGGGTGCGCGACGCCATCTCGCCACGGGTGCAGGTGGTGGCCACCAGCGGGGGAACCGACGTGGCCTGCGGCTTCGTCGGTGGTGCGCCCACGCTGGACGTGGTCGCGGGGGAGATCTCCGCGGCCGCGCTCGGGGTGGCGCTGGACGCCTTCGACCCCGACGGGAACCCGGTGCGCGACCAGGTGGGGGAGCTGGTGGTGACCGCCCCCATGCCGTCGATGCCGCTGCGGTTCTTCGACGACGAAGACGGCAGCCGCTACCGGGCCGCCTACTTCGACACCTACCCCGGGGTGTGGCGGCACGGGGACTGGATCACCCTGAGCAGCCGCGGCACGGTGGTCATCCACGGCCGCTCGGACTCGACCCTGAACCGCAACGGCGTGCGGCTGGGCTCGGCCGACATCTACGACGTGGTGGAGCGCTTCGAGGAGGTTGGCGAAGCCCTCGTGATCGGGGCGGAGATGCCCGACGGAAGCTACTGGATGCCGCTGTACCTGGTGCTCACGCCGGGCCACGTCCTCGACGACGACCTGCGTGAGCGGATCCGGGTTGCCCTGCGGCGCGACGCCTCCCCACGGCACGTCCCCGACGAGATGGTGGCGGTGGCGGCCATCCCGCACACCCGCACCGGAAAGAAGCTCGAGGTGCCGGTGAAGCGGGTGCTGCAGGGCACCGACCCGGAGACCGCGCTCAGCCTCGGGGCCGTCGACGACCCGACGCTTATCGAGCAGTTCGTGCGCTTCGCCGCCGAGCACCGGGCCGGCTGAGCAGGGTGTGGGCCGAGCTCAGCGCGCGAGGGCGTCGATCGCCTTGTAGATCCGCTTCTCGCTGATCGGCTGGGCGGTACCCACCGCCTGCGCGAACAGGCTCACCCGTAGCTCCTGTACCATCCACCCCACGGCCGTCACGTCGGGGTCCTCGCGACGCTCGGGGGCCAGCGCGGCGCGCAGGGTGTCGAGCTCGCCCTGCACCCGGGCGAGCACGACCATCCCGGCGCGGTCGCGGTCAGCACTGGCGGGCAGCGCCTCGAGCCGGCGGCGCGCGGCGGTGAGGTAGCGCACCACGTCCCGCAGGTGCGCCACCCCGGTCGCGGCCACGAAGCCGGGGTGGACCAGGGAGTCGAGCTGGGCGGCGACGTCCCGCGCGGCTTCGCCCCGGGCCCCGCTGACGGCCAGCCGTGCGCTCTGCGCGGCGACCAGCAACGGCTGCACCACCGCGAGCACCGCCGCCACCGTCGGCACCAGGTTCACCCGCACGTGTGCGCTGAGCGCCGTGAAGGCGGCCTCGTCCCAGACCGGTCCACCGGCCTCGACGACGAGGGCGTCCACCGCTGCGTCGGTGCAGTCGGCCAGCAGGGCGGCCACCGACCCGTGCGGGTTCTGCCCCAGGGCGAGCTTGGCCGCGTTGCTCATCCCGCCGACCACCGCCCGGTTGGGCGAGGCCACGCCGAGCAGCAGCAACCGACGCACCCCGGCCGCCGACGCGCGCTGCTGCTCGGCCGCGCTCGGCAGCACCCGGACCGCGACGCTGTCCCCGTCGTCGACCAGCGCCGGATAGCCGCGCACCGTCTGCCCGCCCACGGTGTGGGTGACGGTGCGCGGCAGCTCGCCCACGCTCCAGCGGCTCAGCCCGCTGCGCTCGAGCCCGGCGGCTGCCGCGCTGACCGCGGTGCGCACCCGTGGAGCGAGCTCGCGGCGCAGCAGCTCCAGGTTCTTGCCCTCGCCCACGGTCTCGCCGTCGGCGCCGACCACCCGGAACGTCATCCGCAGGTGGGCCGGCACCGCCTCGAGGTCGAAGGCGTGCGGCGGGATCTCTGAACCGGTCATCGACCACAGCTCATCGGCGATGATCTGCACGAGGGGGCCGCTGCGCGGGCGGACCCGGGCCAGCGCCGCGCGCGCGTGGTCCGGTGCCGGCACCACGGTGCGCCGCAGGTTCTTCGGCAGCGACTTGATCAGGGCGGTGACCAGCTCGGTCCGCATGCCGGGCACCAGCCAGTCGAAACCGATGTCCCGCAGCTGGTTGAGCAGGGCCACCGGCACGTGCGCGGTAACCCCGTCCGCGCCCGCGCCGGGGGTGAACTGGTAGGTGAGGGCGACGGTGATCTCGCCCTGGCGCCAGGCGTCGGGGTAGTCACCGTCCAGCACCGGCGCCGCCGCCGGGTTGCGCACCACCTCAGGGGTGAACGTCAGCAGCTCGGGGTCGGTGCGGCGCACCTGTTTCCACCAGGTGTCGAAGTGGCGGGCACTGACCACCTCTGGCCCCACCCTGGCGTCGTAGAACTCGAACAGGGTCTCGTCGTCGACGAGCAGGTCCCGGCGCCGCGCGCGGCTCTCCAGCTCCTCGACGTCGTCGAGCAACGCCCGGTTGGCGTGGAAGAAGCGGTGGTTGGTGCGCCACTCACCCTGGACCAGGGCATGCCTGATGAACAGATCGCGGCTGACCTCGCGGTCGATGGACCCGTACTGCACCGCCCGCGAGGCCACCAGCGGCACCCCGTACAACGTCACCCGCTCGTAGGCCATCACCGACTGCCGCTTGATCGACCAGTGCGGCTCGGAGTAGGTGCGACGCAGCAGCGGACCGGCCAGGGCCTCGGCCCACTCCGGCTCGATCTTGGCCGCCGTCCGCCCGAACAGCCTCGACGTCTCGACCAGCTCGCCCACCATCACCCAGCGTGGGGTCTTGCGGGCCAGGGCAGAGCCGGGCCACACCACGAACTTGGTGCCCCGGGCGCCCTGCATCTCCCG
>JBDTDI010000317.1:0-8173 GCA_039923155.1 Mycobacteriaceae bacterium
AACCACCAGCGCCCGCTGACCGCGGTCCAGGTCGGGGGTGCGTCCGGGCCCGGCGCGCTCACCCGTGGCCCGACGTGGTGCGGCGCCACACGAGGTAGCCGGCAGCGGTCGCGAGCGCAAGGTCGCCGACGTTGTACAGGCCGGGGTTGCCGGGCGGTCGGAACACCAGCAGCAGCCAGGTGGTGGCCGCGGCGGCCGCTGCGGCGGTCGGAACCCGACGGACCAACGGGGCCCCGAACGCCAACGCCCAGGTGTAGTACCAGGGCAGCGCGGCCGGCGACAGCAGCACCACGAGGACCAGGCTGAGCATCAGGCCCCGCACGGCGCCCAGGACGTTGTGGCGCGACCGCCACCACACCACGACGACCGCGGCCACCAGCACGACCTCACACACCGGGCGGAGCACGGTCAGCAGCTCGTCGCTGCGCACCCCGGTCGCCCAGGAGGTGGCCGGGCCGATCAGCTGGGACAGGGCCGTGGGTACCGACAGCCAGTTGATGATCTTGTTGGACCCGGACAGGGCCCGGATCCACCCGAGGCCGGTACCGCAGAGCAAGGTGAGCCCGCCGAACAGGGCGACGAACAGCGAGACCGAGCCCGCCAACGCGACCAGGAACTGCGTCGGGGCAGCCCGAGGCCGACCCGCAGCGTCGGGACGGTCCCGGCGGTGGCGGAACCAGATCCACACCACGAACGGCAGCGCCAGACCCGCGGTGGCCTTGACCGCCACCCCGAGGGTGATGGTCAGCACCCCGGCCGCGTGGTGGCCCTGCACGGCCATGGCGACCCCGGCGGCCATCAGTCCCAGCATGAGGAGATCGTTGTGCGCGCCAGCAACGAGGTGCACGAGCACCAGGGGGTTGGCCAGCACCAGCCAGCTCGCCAGGCCCGGTCGGCCCCCGAGCTCGGCGGCGAGCCGGGGGACGGCCCAAGCCAGCAGGGCCAGCCCGGGCAGGAACGCGAGCCGCAGCAGCCACGCCCCGGTCAGCACGTCCTCGCCCGTCACCCGGGTCACGGCGCGGGCCAGCAGGAGGAAGAGCGGTCCGTACGGGGCGGGGGTGGTGGTCCACTGGATGCTGACGTTGTCCAGCAGCGGTCCCGGGTCGGCGACAGGTCCCACCGCGTAGGGGTCGAAGCCGTCGCGCAGCAGCGCGCCCTGTGCCAGGTAGGAGTAGACGTCCCGGCTGTACAGCGGCGCGCTCACCAGCAGTGGCACGGCCCAGACCCCGGCCACCACCGAGACGACCCGGGCCCCCACGACGCCCGAGCGCACCAGCAGACCGAGGCTGGTCCACGCCCACAGCGTCAGCACCACGCCGAGGTAGACGGTGATCGTCGCGAGCTGCTGCCCGTGCCCGAACCGGACCCACGACAGGTGCATCGCCTCCAGCAGCGGATCGGTCCGCGGAATCGCGCCCGCCCCCACCGACGCGAGCGCCATCAGCACCGTGCCGCCGACCCCGAGGACCAACGGCCGACGGGCGTCGTGCGCGGCCGCGGCGACGCTCGTGCGAAGCCGGGACCACCAGCTCGCGGACGGGGTGAGGGTGGACGTCATCGCGGCCCATCTTGCCTGACGAGACCGCGGTGGACGGGTGGGTTCAGACGCCCGTGATCCGCTGGGCCGCAAGCCGCCCGGAGATGAGCACCGTGGGCACCCCGACCCCCGGGGTGGTGCCGCAGCCGGCCAGCACCGCGTTGTCGACGCCGGGCACCAGGTTCCCGCGCCGGAACGGGCCCGTCTGGGCCAGGGTGTGCGCGGCCGAGAACGGGGTGCCGGCGGCCATGCCCTGCGCGGCCCAGCCGGCCGGGGTGACCACGTCCAGCGGACGGAAGTGCTCGGCGATGCCGGTCCAGCCCCGGGTCTCCATGACCCCCAACAGCTCCTGGGTGTAGGCCGGGCCGATGGCGGCCCAGTCCAGGGGAGCCGACTCGAGGTTGGGGCAGGGTGCGAGGACGTAGCAGAGCTCCTGGCCGTCCGGGGCGAGGGATGGGTCGGTGTGCGTGGGCCGGGTGACGAGCAGCGAGGGGTCGCTCATCAGCCGGCCCCGGCCCTTGCGGCCGCCGGCGATGATCTCGTCGAAGGTGGTCTTCCACGCGGCACCGAAGTCGATGGTGTGGTGGGCCGGCTCCGGCCAGCCCGCCGCCACCTCGGTGGGGACCCCACCGTGCATCACCACGCACGACGGTGACCACCGGGTGCCGACGCGCCGGCGGTGGGGGTGCCCGATGAGCGCGTCGGTCAGCGGTAGGTCACCGGTGAGCACCACGACGTCGCAGGGGATCCGGCGGCCGTCAGCGGTGTGCACCGCCGCGACCCGGCCGCTGGGACCGCTGCGGTCCAGGCGGGTGACCTCGGTACCCAGCTCGACGCTCGCCCCGGCCCCGGTCGCGGCGTCCGCCATCGCCCTGGCCACCGCGTGCATCCCACCCTCCGGGAAGTAGACCCCGGCCACGGTGTCCATGTACGGAATAACTCCGTAGGCACCGAGTGCCGAGTTCGGCGGCAGACCGGCGTAGAGGGCCTGGAAGCTGAACAGCCGCTGCGCCCGCTCGTCGGGCAGCAGGCTCGCCACCTTGTGGCCGAGCCGACCGAAACCGCCCAGGCGGACCAGCCGCAGCACGTCGGCCGCCGCGGCCCGCGAGCGCACCAGGTCCAGCGGCGAGTCGAAGCTGGACCCGATGAAGCGGTCGATCTCGGCGTCGTAGAGGTCGGTGAACCACTGGCGCAGCTTGCGGTAGCCAGCGGCCGTCGCCGCGTCGGTGTGCTCGCGGAGCTCGGTCTCCATCGCCTCGGCGTCGGTGTGCACGTCGAGGTGGCTGCCGTCGGCGAACCGGGCGCGGTAGGCCGGATCCAGCCGGTGCAGCGTGACGTGCTCGCCCAGCGAGGTACCCACCGCTCCCATCGCCTCGTCGAACAGCTCCGGCATGGTCAGCACGGTGGGGCCGGTGTCGACGGAGAAGCCGTCGACGACCTCACGGCCCATGCGTCCTCCCACCTCGTTGCCCCGCTCCAGGACGGTGACCGACCGGCCCGCGCCCAGCAGGTGCAGCGCGGCCGACAGCCCGGACAACCCGGCTCCGACGACGACGACGTGGTCGGTGCGGCCGTTGATGGTGCGCATCAGAAGGTCCGTTTCGTGGCGGCGGTCGCCATCGCCTGCAGCGCGGCGCGGGCGTCGGGATCCAGGGCCACCTCGTCGAGCGCGCTGAGCCCACGGCGCGTGAGGTCGGTGATCCGCTGCTCCACCGCGCCGACGGCACCGAGGCGCACGAGGTGCGCACGCACCTCGTCGACGTCGTCCGGGTCCAGGTTCCGCCCGAGTGCGCGGCGCAGCGCGCTCGCCGCGGCTCGGTCCTTCTCGTCCGCGGTCTCCAGGGCCAGGGCCATGAGCAGCGTGCGCTTGCCTTCCCGCACGTCGTCACCGGCCGGCTTGCCGGTCACCGACGGGTCACCGAAGACCCCGAGCAGGTCGTCCCGCAGCTGGAACGCCACGCCCACGTTGGCCCCGTAGCGCGCGTAGGCCTCCTCCACCGCGGGAGCGGCACCCGCCATCGCCGCCCCCAGGCACAGTGGGTGCTCGACGGTGTAGGCCGCCGTCTTGAAGCGGGCGGTCCGCAGGGCTGCGGCTGGGCTCTCGTCGCCCCGGTGCTCGGTGAGCACGTCGAGCAGCTGTCCGCCCATCAGCTCGGTCCGCATCTGCTCCCAGACTTGCGCGGCCCGGTCGGCAGCCCCGCTCTGCAGCCCAGCGGTGCGAAACACGGCGGTACGGAACATGTCGTCGGCCCACGCGAGGGCCAGGTCGCCCAGCAGGATGGCCGCCGCCAGCCCGTAGCGCTCGGGGTCGCCGTTCCAGTGCTGGGCACGGTGCTGGTCGGCGAAGGCCCGGTGCACGGCTGGGTGGCCGCGCCGCGTGTCGGAGGCGTCCATCAGGTCGTCGTGCACCAGCGCGCACGCCTGGATCAGCTCCAGGGCCGCGCACGCGTGCAGCGCTGCGGTGGCCGCGGGGCCCTCGGCGGCCCCCTTCGCGCCTCGCCAGCCCCACCAGGCGAAGCTCGGCCGCATCCGCTTTCCGCCCCGCAGGACGAAGGCCTCGAGCTCGCCCACCGCCTCGGTGAACTCGGGCGCCACCCGGTCCGGGGACGGGCGGCGGGCGTCGAAGAAGGTCACCAGCGCGGCGTCCACGGCGGCAGGCAACGCGGAGTCGATCACGTGCCCACCGTAGGGCCAGCCAGGGTGGGCCGCAGGGTTACCAGCGGCGCAGGTGACGGGCCGCGGTGCGCTGGGCCGGTTACAGTCCCCGCCGTGACCACTGCTGCCCCGACCCCGGCCGTCGGCGCACGCCCGTCGGTGCTCGGCCGGCTGGCGCAGGGCCGCACGCGGTTCTCCGTCGAGTTCTCCCCTCCCCGTGACGAGGCGGGTGAGGTCCAGCTCTGGCGCACGGTCCGCGAGCTGGAGCGTCTGGACCCCGCGTTCGTGTCCATGACCTACGGAGCGGGTGGATCGACCAGGGACCGGACTGCGCGCATCACCGGCCGCCTCGCCCGAGAGACGACGCTGCTCCCGGTCGCGCACCTGACGGCGGTGAACCACTCGGTGACCGAGCTGCGCAGCGTCGTCGGTGCCTACGCCGACGCGGGCATCCAGAACATCCTGGCGCTGCGCGGTGACCCGCCCGGTGACCCGCTCGGCGCCTGGCAGCGCCACGGCGAGGGCGTTGAGCACGCCGCCGAGCTGGTGGCGCTGCTGCGTGAGCTGGGTGACTTCACGGTCGGGGTGGCGGCCTTCCCCGAGGGGCACCACCGATCGCCCGACCTGGACACCGACGCCCGACACTTCGTGGCCAAGCTGCGCGCGGGTGCGGACTACTCGATCACCCAGATGTTCTTCCGGGCCGATGACTACCTGCGCCTGCGGGACCGCGTGGTGGCCCTGGACCCGGAGCAGGGCGCCAAGCCGATCGTGCCCGGGATCATGCCGGTCACCTCGCTGCGATCGGTGCGCCGCATGAGCGAGCTGTCCGGGCAGCAGGTGCCGCCGGAGGTGATGGCGAGGCTGGAGGCGGCCGCCGGGTCCGGACCCGACGAGGACAAGGCCGCGGTGCGCGAGGCGGGTGTCGCGGTGGCCGTCGAGCTGTCACAGCGACTCATCGACGAGGGTGTGTCCTGCCTGCACTACTACACGTTGAACTTCGCCCGGGCGACCCGCGAGGTGCTCACCGCGCTCGGGCTGGTCGGGGCAGCCGTCTGAGCGTGGGCGAGGGGGACTGGTCGTCCACGCACAGCGGGATCGACCCCTCCGGGGTGCCGCTGCTGCGCGGCTGGCTCCTCGGTGTCGAGTGGTTGGCTCGCCCCCTGGTGAGCGCCCGCGTGCCCCCCGACGCGGTGACCCTGGTCGGCGGGCTCAGTGCGCTCGCCGTGCCGGTGCTGGTCCGACGTGGACGGCTGCGGCCCGCGATCGGCGCGGTGCTGGCCTCGGTGGTGCTCGACGGCCTCGACGGCGCCGTCGCACGGGGCAGCGGACGGGTCTCGGCCCACGGCCGGACGCTGGACTCGAGCGTGGATCGCCTCGCCGAGGCGGCCTGGTGGTGGGCGTTGAGCCTCGTCGAGGTGCCACGACCGGTGGTGGCGGCCCTGGCCGTGATCAGCGTGTCGATGGAGACGTGGCGGGCCCACAGCGACCGGCACGGCAGGTTGACGGTCTGGGAGCGACCGACCCGCACGATCCTGGTCGTGGCCGGGCTGGCCTCGGCCGGGCCCGATCCCGTCCTGGCGGTGCGAGCGGTGCCCGCGCGGGCGGTGCCGCGGGTCACCGGCCTGGTCGGGCTGGTGCTGGCCCTCGTCGGTGGGGGGCAGCTGCTGTGGGCGGTGCGGACAGGCAGCATCAGGGCAGCAGAATCAGGGTAGGCGGCGACCCTTCCACTGCAGGGTCCCGGCCCGGTGCGCCCGCGCCGAGTCGAGCGTGAGCGCCGCGAGCGCCAGCACCGACAGCGGGTGGGCGAGTGAGTCGGGCCACGCCGGGGTGCCCGCAACCCGGGCGGCGACCACGCGGGAGACCACCCCGGCACCCCACCCCAGCAGGCCCCACGCGCGGGTGCGTCCCGAGCCGAGGACCGCAGCCAGCGGCGGGGCGACGAAGACCGTGCCGAGCCCGACCAGCACGACCAGGGTGGCGACGGGCCCGCCGAACGCGGACCACAACGACTTGCCGTAGCCGGCCCGCAGCTCCGCGGCGCTGGAGTACATGCGGCAGCGGGCCAGCGTCGACCCGTCCGCCACCGTCGTGGTGAAGCCGGCCCGCCGCAGCACCCGGGCCAGGGCAACGTCCTCCACCACCTCCGCCGCCACCTGGGTGTGGCCCCCGACCGAACGATGTGCGTTCGCGTCGAGCACGAGCAGCTGGCCGTTGGCCGCGGCCAGGGACGGCCGGGTGGAGCGCTCGGCCCAGCGCAGCGGCAGCGTGGTCAACCAGCTCCACTGCTGCAGTGGTTGCACCAGGCGCTCGGCAGGGCTCACCGCCACCTGCGTCGGCCACGGGCTGAGGAGCGCGACCTGGCAGGTGCGCAGCAGGTCCACCGAGGCGGCCAGCGCGTGCGGGGCCAGCCGCACGTCGGCGTCCACGAGCACGAGCACGTCCGGGGGCGTGCTCGCCGCCCACGCCAGCCGGGTCAGCTCCTGCACCGCAGCCGGCTTGCCCAGCCAGCCCGGGGGAGGTGGGGGTGCGGTGTGGACCTTGATCCGCCGGTCCGTCCCGGCGGCGGCGCGGGCGCGCTCCGCGGTGCCGTCGGTCGAGCCGTCGTCGAGCACGTGCACCGTCAAGCGGGGTACTCCCGTCTGGGCGCGCAGGTCGCCCACCAGCGCCTCGATGGTGTGGGCCTCGTCGCGGGCCGGTACCCCGACGACCACGTGCTCGGCACTGGCCGGAACGACGGTGCGGGGCCGTCGCAGCAGGGCCGCGTTGGCCAGCGCGTGCCCGCCGGCGACCACCGCCGTCAGCGCCGCCAGGGACAGCACCCGCTCGTGGCCGGGCACCGGGATCAGCGGCGCACGCGGCCGGGCCGGGCCGAACGGTCGCGGGTGAGCAGCGCCAGCAGCACCACCAGGAGTGCGACCCCTAGGGTGGCCCCGCCCAGCAGCAGGGTCCACTGGGTGAACGAGCGCCGGCTCGGGTCGGCGTAGCCCACCGTTGCCTGGAGCAGGTTGTTGCGACCGAGCTGCATGTTCTTCGCGTCACCGTTGGTGGACCAGGTGATCGTGTTGTCCTCCTGCTTCGCGCCGTTGGTGGTGCTCACCTGGGCGGGAAAGCTGATGCTGACGCTGACCTCGGCTCCGCTGCCGGGGGGGGCGTTGGTCAGGTCGACCGTGCCGTCCAGGGTGACGATGTCGCCCGAGCGCCGGAGGTCGATCGCGTAGGTGCCCTTGCCGTCGGAGGTCAACGAGCTGGTCAGGGTCTGCACCTGGGCGAAACCCAGGTTGGTGAACGTCACCTGGCTACCGGTGAAGCCACCCTGCTGGTACGGGTCGATCTTGACGGCGGAGGACAACGTGTCCGGCACGGTGACGGTGGGCGGCTTGACGCCCTGCGGGGACGCGAGGACGAGCAGGCCGGAGGCCTTGTCGTCGCTGGAGATGCCCATGGTCAGCTGGGCGCGGACACAGCCAGCCAGCACGGGGACTGCGAGCACTAGCACCACGGCGAGCCGCACGGCTCGCCGGGACCTGCCCGCGCGGTGGTGGGATCGATGGTGGGTCGCGGCGGCGGGCACGGGGGTCATCGTGCCAGCAGGGGCTGGTCGGGGGTCATCGTGCCAGCAGGGGCTGGTCACGTTTCGTCGTGCCGTGCAGCAGGCTCGCCAGCAGCGGCACCCCGAGCAGGCCCATCCCGACGGCTCCGTACAGCGCCGAGGCCCGCAGGTCGAGGAACACGGCGTGGGCGAGCAGCGAGCCCAGCCAGGTCCAGCAGTACAGGGCCATGGGCAGGGCGTCGGCACCCCCTGCTTCGGCACGGTTCTGCGAGACCGGACGGGGGCCGATCGTCAGCGCTGCCGCCATGACGGCCGCGACCAGCAACCAGCCCGCGTAGTTGGTCCACGGCACCTCCGGGACTCCCGGCAGCCCCGGCGCTCCTGCGCGCCACTTCCAGAGGCCGTCGGTCACCATCTGCGGGTCGAGG
>JBDTDI010000318.1:0-14010 GCA_039923155.1 Mycobacteriaceae bacterium
CACGCTGGATCTGCGACTGGTAGTCGTCGAAGGGCAGCGACCGGCCGCCGAAGAAGATGAGGATCAGGTACCGGAGCCCGATGGACAACCCGATCGACACCACCAGCTGGGCGATGAGCCCGGACCGGCGCCTGCGCAGCGGGCGCCAGATGGCCAGGTCGTTCAGCATCCCGACACCGACTCCGACCACGATGGCGATGATGGTCGCCGGGATGAGCTGTATTCCGAACTTGACGTTGATGACCCAGGCGATCACCGCGCCGAGGGTGACGAGCTCGCCGTGGGCGAAGTTGACCAGCCCGGTGGTTCCGTAGATCAGGCTGAGCCCGATGGCGGTGATCGCGATGACCAGCCCGAAGCGCAGGCCGTCCACCGCCAGGTTCAGGAACTTCTGGACGAAGGAGATGTTCGAGCCGGTGCGCTCCTTGCCGAAGGAGAACACGACGATGGAGAGCTGGCCGGGCTGGACCGAACGGGTCACCGCCTCCTGGACGCTGACCCCCTTGGGCAGGGTGTCCTGGACCACGGAGAACTTGTAGCTGCCCGGCGAGACGACCAGCTTCCAGCGCCCCTTGTCGGTCGACTTGTCGGTGGCGACGACCTTGCCGGCGGTGTCCTCGGCCTGCACGGTCGCCCCAGCGACGAAACCGTCGGTGTTGCGCAGGGTCCCGGTGACCGTGATTCCGTCCTTGGGCGGCGTGCTGGTCGGGGTGGCGCCCGCGCTCTCACTGGTCGAGGACTCGGTGCTGGAGCTCGGCACGCCCGAGGTCGGGGCGGAGGTGGCGCTCGGTGCGGAAGGCGCCGTGGTCGTCTGCGCAACGGCAGGACCGGCGAGGGTCAGCAGGGTGAACACGCTCAGCACGAGCACGACGAGCAGGCGCCCGACGTGGTGACCGGGCGGTGCACCCGGCGGGGTGGTCCGGGCAGGCGGCACTCGTACTCCTCCGTCGTTGTACCGATCGCGTGATCGGCGCGTTGCGTGGTGGACGGACCATAGCGGCCTGAAGGCCTGGTAATGGGGAGTCTTGAGGGATCGGTCTGGTAACGGTTCGGTGTCAGAGATCGCCGTCCGCTGGCGGGGCACACCCTCCGGTTGCTGTCCGACACCGTCCCTACACTCAGCGGTCATGGCGACGTCCGGCGTGAAGACCCTGCTCCTGCTCGACGGCCACTCGCTGGCCTACCGGGCCTTCTTCGCCCTGCCGGCGGAGAACTTCCGCACCACCAGCGGCCAGACCACGAACGCGGTGTACGGCTTCACGTCCATGCTGATCAACCTGCTTCGTGACGAGGCGCCCACCCACGTCGCGGCAGCCTTCGACGTGTCGCGGCAGACCTTCCGCGCCGACACCTACCCGGAGTACAAAGCCGGTCGCAGTGCCACTCCGGACGAGTTCCGGGGTCAGGTCGACATCACCAAGGACGTCCTCGGCGCCATGGGCATCCCGGTCATGGCCATCGCCGGCTTCGAGGCCGACGACGTCATCGCGACCCTCACCACCCGGGCGACGGCCGAGGGCTTTCGGGTCCTGGTCTGCACCGGTGACCGTGACGCGCTGCAGCTGGTCACCGACGACGTGACCGTGCTCTACCCGCGCAAGGGCGTCTCGGAGCTGACCCGCTTCACCCCGGCGGAGGTGCAGGCCAAGTACGGCCTGAGCCCGGCCCAGTACCCGGACTTCGCGGCGCTGCGGGGCGATCCGAGCGACAACCTGCCGGGGATCCCGGGAGTGGGGGAGAAGACGGCCGCGAAGTGGGTGACCACCTACGGGTCGCTCGCCGAGCTCGTCGAGCGGGTCGACGAGGTGAAGGGCAAGGTCGGCGACGGGTTGCGGGCGAACCTGTCGTCAGTGCTGCGCAACCGTCAGCTCACCGAGCTCGTCCGTGACGTCGAGCTTCCCTACTCCCCTGACCAGCTGGCGCTGGCGCCCTGGGACCGTGAGCGCATCCACAGCCTGTTCGACGACCTCGAGTTCCGGGTGCTGCGCGATCGCCTGTTCAGCACGCTGAGCTCCTCGGAGCCCGAGGCGGACGAGGGCTTCGACGTTCGCGGTTCGGTGCTCGGGGCGGGTCAGGTGCGCGAGTGGCTGGACGACCACGCCCGCGACGGACTCCGGGTGGGGCTCTCGGTGACCGGGGACGGGCAGCCGGCCGGGGGCGACACCCGAGGGGTGGCCCTCGCGACGAGCGACGGGGAGGGCGCGTTCATCGACGTGACCGGGACGGACCCCGACGACGAGGCCGCGCTCGGGGCCTGGCTCGGCGATGCCGCAGTGCCCAAGGCGGTGCACGAGCTCAAGCGCGCGCTGCACGCCACCCGTGGACGAGGGTGGTCGCTGCTCGGCACCACCAGCGACACCGCGCTCGCCGCGTACCTGGTGCGCCCCGGTCAGCGCAGCTTCGACCTGGCCGATCTGGCGCTGCGCAACCTGCACCGCGAGCTGCGCCTCGACGACGCGGCCGACGACGGCCAGCTGTCGCTGCTCGGGGCCGCCGGCGAGGAGACCGATCCGGATGCGGCGGAAGCGGATCGGGTTGCCACGGCGGAGATCGTGCGGGCGCGCGCGGTGCTCGACCTTGCGGCGGCGCTGGACACCGAGCTGGATGCGATCTCCGAGACCGCGCTGCTGACGGACATGGAGCTCCCGCTGCTCACGGTGCTGGCCGAGCTCGAGGCGGCCGGGATCGCCATCGACTCCGACCACCTGACCGATCTGCAGTCCGGCTTCGCCGCCCAGGTGGCCGATGCCGCTGCCTCCGCCTACGAGGTGATCGGCAAGGAGATCAACCTCGGTTCGCCCAAGCAGCTGCAGGTGGTGCTGTTCGACGAGCTGGAGATGCCGAAGACCAAGCGCACCAAGACCGGGTACACCACGGACGCGGCAGCGCTGGAGAACCTGTTCGCCGCGACGGGTCACCCGTTCCTGGAGCACCTGTTGGCCCACCGGGACGCGACCCGGCTCAAGGTCACCGTCGACGGGCTGCTGAAGTCGGTCGCCGCGGACGGCCGCATCCACACCACCTTCAACCAGACCATCGCGGCCACGGGACGACTGTCCTCGACCGAGCCGAACCTGCAGAACATCCCGGTGCGCACCGAGGCGGGCCGCCGCATCCGGGCGGGCTTCGTCGTGGGCAGCGGCTTCGACACCCTGCTGACGGCGGACTACAGCCAGATCGAGATGCGGATCATGGCGCACCTGTCCGGTGACGCCGGGCTGATCGAGGCCTTCAACACCGGGGAGGACCTGCACTCCTTCGTCGGGGCGCGAGCGTTCGGGGTGCCCATCGACGAGGTGACCCCCGAGCTGCGCCGCAGGGTCAAGGCGATGAGCTACGGCTTGGCCTACGGACTGTCCGCCTTCGGCCTGGCCGCCCAGCTGGGCATCTCCGCCGAGGAGGCCCGCGAGCAGATGGAGGCCTACTTCACCCGTTTCGGCGGAGTGCGCGACTACCTGCACGCAGTGGTGGACCAGGCCCGCAAGGACGGCTACACCTCCACCCTGTTCGGGCGCCGCCGCTACCTGCCCGACCTGACCTCGGACAACCGCCAGCGCCGCGAGGTGGCTGAGCGGGCCGCGCTCAACGCCCCCATCCAGGGCAGCGCAGCCGACATCATCAAGGTCGCGATGCTGGGGGTGCAGCGCGCGCTCGTCGAGCAGGGGCTGCGCTCGCGGATGCTGCTGCAGGTCCACGACGAGCTGCTGCTGGAGGTGGTCACCGACGAGCGCGTGGCCGTGGAGGAGCTCGTGCGCGAGCAGATGGGCGCCGCCTACGCCCTGGACGTTCCCCTGGAGGTGTCCGTGGGCACGGGTCGCAGCTGGGACGACGCCGCCCACTGACCCCCGCCCGCCCGCGACCCGCCGACAAGCACCTCGCGCCCCCGGGTACAGCTCGGCGCGGGTGGGGCCAGGCAGGGGGCCAGGCAGGGGGCTCAGCCAGGTTTGCGACAGCTGAAGATCGCGGTGCCCGGGAACAGCTCGCCCCGCAGCGGGCTCCACTGCCCCCACTCGCGCTGCAGCTCCTCCGGCCACTCCGGCTCCACCAGGTCGACCAGCGTCAGCCCGGCGGCCACTATCTCCCGCACCCGGTCCCCGACGGTGCGGTGGTGCTCGGCGTAGACCACCACGCCCGCGTCGTCGACCTCGACGTAGGGGGTCCGGTCGAAGTAGGGGATCGACGCAGTGAGGCCGGCGGGGCCGGGGTCGTCGGGGAACACCCAGCGCATGGGGTGGTTCACCGAGAACACCCACCGGCCACCCGGGCGCAGCACCCTGGCCACCTCGGCCATCACCACCCCGGAGTCGGCGACGAAGGGCACGGCGCCGAACGCCGAGCAGGCGACGTCGAAGCTGGCGTCGGCGAACGGCAGGGCGTCGGCGGTGGCCTGGACCAGGCTTGCCGCCGGACCACCCGCCCGCATCGCCGTGGTCCCGCGGGCGAGCATCGCGGCGGACAGGTCGACACCCACCACCCTGGCGCCACGCCCGGCGAGCCAGCGTGCGCACGGCGCCGACCCGCACCCCACCTCGAGCACGTCGCGACCGGCCACCTCACCCAGCAGCCCCACGTCGCCCTCGTGCAGTCCCTCCGGGCACCAGACGAACTCTCCGGCCGGAGAGTCGACGCCCAGGAACTCCGCGTGGGTGCGGTGGTAGTCCTCTGCATCGGCGTCCCACCAGGCGCGGTTGGCGCGCACGCTCTCGGACGCGGTGAGCGGTCGGCGCCCAGGGCCGAGCGCTCCGAGTGCCGCGGTGGCCCCGGCGTGGCGCGCAGGGGGGTCCAGCTCGGTGGCGTCTACCTCGGTGGCGTCTACCTCGGTGGCGTCACCCGCACAGGCCTCGGTCTGGTCGGGGGAGGGGGAGCCCGGTCCCAGCATCATCGCTCCACTTCAGAAGGGTTGCGCCGGGAGATCGGGGTTTGGTCCCCGTGCGGCGCGCCGCGTAGTCTGACCTGACGCGTGTCCGCAGGGCTGTAGCGGGTCCTCCTCGTCGGAGCTCCGCGGACGCACGAACGTTCCTCGTACCACACGTCTTGCCGAACACCTGTCCTGGAAGAACACCGTCCACCTACCTCAACCCCCTCCGGAGCACTCCACAACATGCCCTCCACCACCCTCTCCTCGACGAGCCCCCAGGTCGCGATCAACGACATCGGCTCGGCCGAGGACTTCATGGCGGCCATCGACGCGACGATCAAGTACTTCAACGATGGCGACATCGTCGAGGGCACGATCGTCAAGGTCGACCGCGACGAGGTCCTGCTCGACATCGGTTACAAGACCGAAGGCGTGATCCCCTCCCGTGAGCTCTCCATCAAGCACGACGTCGACCCCAACGAGGTCGTCACCGTCGGTGATGTCGTCGAGGCGCTCGTCCTCACCAAGGAGGACAAGGAAGGCCGCCTCATCCTGTCCAAGAAGCGCGCGCAGTACGAGCGCGCGTGGGGCACGATCGAGGAGCTGAAGGAGGCGGACGAGCCCGTCAAGGGGACCGTCATCGAGGTGGTCAAGGGTGGTCTCATCCTGGACATCGGCCTGCGTGGCTTCCTCCCGGCGTCGCTGGTGGAGATGCGCCGCGTGCGTGACCTGCAGCCCTACGTGGGCCAGGAGATCGAGGCCAAGATCATCGAGCTGGACAAGAACCGCAACAACGTGGTCCTCTCCCGTCGGGCGTGGCTCGAGCAGACCCAGTCGGCCGTGCGCAGCGAGTTCCTCAACCAGCTGCAGAAGGGTCAGGTCCGCAAGGGCGTCGTGTCCTCCATCGTCAACTTCGGTGCCTTCGTGGACCTGGGTGGCGTCGACGGCCTGGTGCACGTCTCCGAGCTGTCCTGGAAGCACATCGACCACCCCTCCGAGGTCGTCGAGGTGGGCACCGAGGTCACCGTCGAGGTGCTCGACGTCGACCTCGACCGCGAGCGGGTGTCGCTGTCGCTCAAAGCGACCCAGGAAGACCCGTGGCGTCAGTTTGCCCGTACGCACGCCATCGGCCAGATCGTGCCCGGCAAGGCAACCAAGCTCGTGCCCTTCGGTGCGTTCGTCCGGGTGGACGAGGGCATCGAGGGTCTGGTCCACATCTCCGAGCTGGCCGAGCGTCACGTCGACCTGCCCGACCAGGTGGTGGGCGTCGGCGACGACGTCATGGTCAAGGTCATCGACATCGACCTCGAGCGTCGTCGGATCTCGCTGAGCCTCAAGCAGGCCAACGAGGACTTCCTGGCCGACTTCGACCCGTCGAAGTACGGCATGGCCGACTCCTACGACGACGCGGGCAACTACATCTTCCCGGAGGGCTTCGACTCCGAGACGAACGAGTGGCTCGAGGGTTACGACTCCCAGCGCGAGGACTGGGAGCGTCGTTACGCCGAGGCCGAGCGTCGCCACGCGGCGCACAAGGTGCAGGTGGAGAAGTCGATCAAGGACGAGGCCGAGGCCGCGAGCGAGACCAACTACTCCTCCGAGACCGGCGTCAGCAACGACGGCGACGACGACGATTCCGCGACCAGCGACCCGGGTCAGGGCGCGCCGGCCGCCAGTGGTGGTTCGCTCGCCAGCGACGCCCAGCTCGCCGCGCTGCGCGAGAAGCTGTCCGGCGGCGCCTGAGCCAGGCAGCACGACACCAGCGCGAGCCCCGTCCGAACCTTCGGACGGGGCTCGCGTTGTGTCGCAACCTGGTCACGGTCGTGCGTCGCGAGCCGGCGAGGCGGGATGAGCCACTAAATTCGCGGTCATGTTCCGTCGGATCGCCGTCCTGTTGTGCGTGCTCAGCGTCGCTGCGTGCACCCGCACCCCCGCAGCGGATCCGCCGGTGATCGTGCCGACGGTGCCCCTTCCGCCCACCACCACCGTGCCGACGACAACCGCAGCACCCACCGTGACCAGCAGCTGCGCCGAGGTCGTCCCCGGCGACCAGCTCGACCTCATCCTGGGCCGGCCGTGGTCGTCGGTGGTCAGCGTCATCATCGGGGTGCCGGTGCCCGACATCGGGCGCACCGGCCAGATCACCTGTCGCTACGGCGCGCCGGTTCAGGGGGCGTACCCGGTCGAGATCAGCCTCAACAGCTACACGTCGGCAGCGACGGCCACCGAGCGCCTCGACGTGACGGTGGCGGCGGCCGAGCGGCAAGGGATCGGCTCGCGGCGCCTCCCGGCCGGTGGGGCGGACGGTCTGTACATCCCGTACCCGACGGGGGCCACCGTCGTCGCTGCTGCGGGGATCTACTCGGTGGCGGTGACGCTCGGCCCCCGCTCGGTGCCCGACCAGGGCGACGTCCGCTCGGCAAAGCTGGCCGGGGTGGTGCTCGCCCAGGCCGGGGTCTGACCCGCTCGCCCCAGGCTCAGACGGCGGTGGCCGGGGCCCAGCGCAGCTCGGCGCCGATCGACGCCCGACGCAGTCCCGCGAGGCTGTGCCGGGCCGGGGTCAGCAGCGCGGTCCACCAGCTGCGCCGGTGCTCGGCGAGAGCGCTGGCGACGGTGGCAAACGTGGTGCAGTGCACGAGGCCAGGACGGGTCGCGTCACCGAGGCGGTGACGACCCGGGCGGGCTGGGTGGCTGGGCATGACTTCCTCCGTGCGGTGCGATTTCGTCCAAAACGTACGCACCACCGCCGTGACGACCGGGGAGGCGCGCCGATAGCGCTGTGTCACAATTCGGTTCGTGCTGAAGGTGGGTTTGACGGGCGGGATCGGGGCGGGCAAGTCGACGGTGGCGGCCCAGCTCGCGGGTCTCGGTGCCGTGGTGATCGACGCGGACCGCATCGCGCGGGAGGTCGTGGAACCAGGGACCCCTGGGCTCGAGGCGGTGGTCCACGCGTTCGGCGCGGAGGTGCTGACCAGCGAGGGTGCGCTGGACCGGGCGGCCCTGGCGGCGAGGGTGTTCGGCGACGACGCGGCGCGAAACACCCTGAACGGCGTGCTGCACCCGCTGATCGGGGCACGAACGGCCACCCTGGCCGCCGCAGCTGAACCGAATACTATTGTGGTACATGATGTCCCGTTGATCGTGGAGAACAGGATGGCGACCGCGTTCCACCTCGTGCTGGTGGTTGGGGTGGACGAGGCCGAGCGGGTGCGGCGGCTGCAGTCGCAGCGGGGGATGAGCGAGGCTGACGCCCGGGCGCGGGTTGCCGCGCAAGCCTCCGACGCCCAGCGCAGGGCCGTGGCGGACGTGTGGCTGGACAACGGTGGGGCGCCCGGTTCGCTCGAGCCGGTCGTCCAGGAACTGTGGCACGAGCGTCTGGTGCCGTTCGAGCGCCACGTCCGCGAGCGCACCTGGCCGCGGAACACGCCGGTGCTGGTGGCGGCCGACCCGACCTGGAGCGCGCAGGGCGCGCGGCTGGTCGCACGGTTGGCGGCGGTGCTGGGGGAACGCGCGGTGCGGGTGGACCACATCGGCTCGACCTCGGTACCGGGCCTGGGCGCGAAGGACGTGCTGGACCTGCAGGTGGCGGTCACCAGCCTGGACGTCGCCGACGCCTTCGCCGACGAGCTGGCCGAGGCCGGGTTCCCGCGCCACCCGTACCGGCAGGACCGCCCCAAGGTGGAGCACCCCGACCCTGCGTCGTGGTCCAAGCGGCTCCACGTGAACGCTGACCCAGGCCGGGCGGCCAACGTGCACGTGCGGGTGGAGGGCTCACCGGGCCAGCGCTTCGCACTGCTGTTCCCCGCCTGGTTGCGGGCCGAGCCCGGGGTGCGGGCGGAGTACATGGCCGTGAAGCGGGCCGCGGCAGTCGGTGCGCGGGAGGGGCTCGACTACGCCGAGGCCAAGGAGCCGTGGTTCGACGCGGCGTACCCCCGGGCGCTGGCCTGGGCCGAGCTCACGGGGTGGTCGCCGAGAACGGTGAGCCTCAGGTGATCCCCACGTGATCCGGGGGTCACGGCGGTGAGCCCCAGGTGACCGGCATGCCGATGCTGGTGAGCCAGCGGTCGAGGTCGTGGCCGTGGGCGGCGAGGCCGTCGACCGCCACCGCCATCCGTTCCACGGCCCGCTGGGCGGAGTCCGGCGGCAGCAGCCCCGCGGCCGTCGCCTCCAGCAGCTCGTCGACGTCGAGCAGCTCGGTGTCGCTGCCGGTGCGCACCACCAGGTCGAGGTAGTGATCCACCGAGCGCCACACGGAATCCTCCCTCGTGTACTCCCCGATGTCGACGTAGTGGTCCTGGTCTCGCTCGTGACCGGGGGTGAAGTGGAACACCGTCGCGCGCACACCCAGGTCGGGAAGCATCCACGACTCGAGGTAGTGGAAGCTCGGGTGGTCGGCGGGGCGCGCGAGGTAGAGCCCCCAGGGCTGTTCCGAGTAGACGTCGACCCCGCGCACCACGCCCTTGGGGTCGGTGTTGGTCCGGGCGGACACGTCGAACAGCTCGACCTTGGGTGGGTGCAACGCCATGCGGGCAGAACCTAGCCCCCCGGCTCGGTCCCGCGCAGGCTAGATCCGGTCGACGAGCGGGTGGTGCCACATGGTGGTGCCGGCCCCGGCGAAGTGGGCGAGGTCGGCCACCGCCG
This sequence comes from Mycobacteriaceae bacterium, assembly GCA_039923155.1. Lineage (GTDB taxonomy): Bacteria > Actinomycetota > Actinomycetes > Mycobacteriales > Mycobacteriaceae > Rhodococcus_D. The sequence goes on from JBDTDI010000318.1 coordinate 9,500, forward strand.
CGGCCGACTCGGGGGAGCTCATCCCGGCCGTCATGTCGGCGGCGGAGTCGAAGTGAAGCTCCGCCACCATGTAGTAGGCGGGTCTGGTGCCGTCCATGGAGGCGCAGTGCCCGGTGGTGAACCCCCGCAGGCCCGGGATCCGAGCGGCGAGCGGTACGTGGGTGGCCGTGTAGTGCTCGTCGAACGCGGCGGTGTCGGTCGGATGGTGGTAGCTGATCACGAGTGCGTGCATGAGGGACTCTCTCCCGCCGCGTCGTCTTCCCACAAGTCCTGACCGGCTCACCGGGTTCTTGTCGGGGTCCACGCCTACCCTGGGGCCGTGGCCCAGAAGACGAAGACCCGCCCCGAGAAGACCGACGAACGGGACACGGTCGTCCCCGAGCACGGCCCGGTCTCGCACTCCGAGTTCCGCCCGGTCAGCGACGTGCCGCGGCGCAAGGGCGAGTTCCAGATGGTGAGCGACTACGCACCTGCCGGTGACCAGCCCGCGGCGATCGACGAGCTGGAGCGCCGCCTCGCCGACGGCGAGCCCGACGTGGTGCTGCTGGGGGCCACTGGTACCGGCAAGTCGGCCACCACGGCCTGGCTGGTCGAGCGGGTGCAACGGCCCACCCTGGTGCTTGCGCCGAACAAGACCCTGGCGGCGCAGCTGGCCAACGAGCTGCGGGGCTACTTCCCGCACAACGCGGTGGAGTACTTCGTCTCCTACTACGACTACTACCAGCCCGAGGCCTACGTCCCCCAGACCGACACCTACATCGAGAAGGACTCCTCGGTCAACGACGACGTGGAGCGGTTGCGGCACTCGGCGACGATGAGCCTGCTCACCCGGCGTGACGTCATCGTGGTGGCCTCGGTGAGCTGCATCTACGGCCTCGGCACCCCGCAGGAGTACCTCGACCGGTCCATCAACCTGCGGGTGGGTGACACCATGGATCGGGAGGCCCTGCTGCGCGCCCTGGTCGACGTGCAGTACACCCGCAACGACATATCGTTCGCCCGGGGCACCTTCCGCGTGCGGGGCGACACGGTGGAGGTGATCCCTGCCTACGAGGAGCTGGCCGTGCGGATCGAGTTCTTCGGCGACGAGGTGGAGGCGCTGCACTACCTGCACCCGCTGACCGGGGACGTGGTCCGCGACGTGGACGCGACGCGCGTGTTCCCGGCCACCCACTACGTCGCCGGACCGGAACGCATGGAGCGCGCGACCCGAGACATCGAGGCCGAGCTGGCTGAGCAGCTGGAGAAGATGGAGGGCTCGGGCAAGCTGTTGGAGGCTCAGCGGCTGCGCATGCGCACCACCTACGACCTGGAGATGATGCGGCAGGTCGGGTTCTGCTCCGGCATCGAGAACTACTCACGGCACGTCGACGGGCGCCCAGCCGGCTCGGCCGGCGCCACCCTGCTCGACTACTTTCCTGACGACTTCCTGCTGGTCATCGACGAGTCGCACGTGACCGTGCCCCAGGTCGGGGGCATGTACGAGGGCGACATGAGCCGCAAGCGCACCCTGGTGGAGCACGGGTTCCGGCTGCCCAGCGCGATGGACAACCGGCCGCTGCGCTGGGAGGAGTTCACCGACCGCATCGGACAGACCGTGTACCTCTCGGCCACGCCGGGCCGCTACGAGATGGCGCAGGCGCACGGTGAGTTCGTGGAGCAGGTGATCCGCCCGACCGGTCTGGTGGACCCCAAGGTGGTGGTGAAGCCGACCAAGGGCCAGATCGACGACCTCGTCCACGAGATCAAGGTGCGCGCCGAGCGGGACGAACGGGTGCTGGTCACCACGCTGACCAAGAAGATGTCCGAGGACCTCACCGACTACCTGCTCGAGCTGGGGATTAAGGTCCGCTACCTGCACTCGGAGGTCGACACGCTGCGTCGGGTGGAGCTGCTGCGGCAGCTGCGTCAGGGTGACTTCGACGTGCTGGTGGGGATCAACCTGCTGCGCGAGGGCCTGGACCTGCCCGAGGTCAGCCTGGTGGCCATCCTGGACGCCGACAAGGAAGGTTTCCTGCGCAGCGCCACCTCGCTGATCCAGACCATCGGCCGCGCCGCCCGCAACGTCTCCGGCGAGGTGCACATGTACGCGGACAAGATGACCGCTTCGATGTCCCAGGCCATCGAGGAGACCGACCGTCGGCGCGAGAAGCAGGTCGCCTACAACACGGAGCGCGGCCTGGACCCCCAGCCCCTGCGCAAGAAGATCGGTGACCTGCTCGACGTGGTGTACGCCGAGGCGGAAGACAGTGTGGGCGACGGCGGGGTCGGCATCGGTGGGTCGGGCCGCAACTCCAGCCGGGGCAAGCGGGCGACGGGGGAGCCGGGTCGGGTGAACCACAGCTCGGGCGTGGTCGAGGGCCGCGACGTCAGCTCGATGCCGCGCGCCGACCTGGCCGACCTGGTGCAGCAGCTCACGGACCAGATGATGAGCGCGGCCCGCGACCTGCAGTTCGAGCTCGCCGGGCGGTTGCGGGACGAGATCCACGACCTGAAGAAGGAGCTGCGGGGCATGGACGCGGCCGGGCTCAGCTGAGCCCGGCCGCGATCGGTCGGCAGAGCGTCAGCTGGTGATGTCCTTGGTGGAGAACCGCCACCAGGCCGCAGCGCCGAGCACGGTGGCGTAGACCAGGGACGAAAACACCCCGCGCACCATCTGGTCCCAGTTGACCTGGCTGTTCAGCAACCCGATCCACGCGTTCGCGTAGTGGGTGGGCAGGTAGCTGCGGACGCCGCCCAGCGCGGGAATCGCGTCCAGGATCTGGCTCAGGATGTTGATCATGACGGCGCCACCGACCGCCCCCAGCGGTGCGTCGGTGAGCACCGACAGGGCCATGGCAAGACCGGCGACCCAGCTGAGCTGCAGCGCCAGGAACACCACCGCCAGCACCAGCCGCACCACCCCCGTGCCGTAGTCCAGTGCTCCCCCCACCGGGTTCAGTACCGGTGACGTGCCGTACGCGACGGTGCCCAGGGCGAGGGCGACGGCCGGCAGCAGCACCAACCCGAACAGCGACACCCCCCCGGCCACGAGAGCCTTCTGCCGCAGCAGCCGAGCCCGCGGCACCGGCGCGGCCAGCAGGTAGCGCAGGCTCGACCAGGAGGCCTCGCTCGCCACCGAGTCACCGAAGAACAACGAGACCACCACGACCAGCAGGAAACCGGTGGACACGAACAGGGTGAACACGGTGAAGTTCAGCCCGCCCTTGGTGGCCAGGTCGACGAACCCGCCCGAACGGGAGTCGGAGCTGTTCCCGAAGGTGAACGCCAGCGCGAGCAGGAACGGCAGCAGCACCAGGAAGCCGAGGCTGATCTGGGTGCGTCGACGGGTCAGCTGGCGCCGCAGCTCGCTGCGCGCGGACAAGGTACGACCGGCCCGGTACCCGGGGGCGCGCCCGTCCGCGGGTTCGAACCCTGCCGGTGCGGGGTGCGCGCCCGCAGACGCGGGGACGGTTGACGGTTCGCTCACTACGACTCCTCCGACGGGGTGTCCACCAGGGCCAGGAACACGTCTTCCAGACGGTTGCGCGGCGCGATGCGGCTGACCCCGACGCCCGCACCCACCAGGGTCCGCACGGCGTCGGCCGGGGCCACCTCCTCGAGGTCGGCCTGCACCGATCCCGTCGAACCGCCCGTCGAATGCTCGAGCACGCGCACCGCACCCATCCCGTCCACCGACTTCAGCACGGTGACGGCCTGCTCGGGGTCGCTGACGGCCAGGACCACGCGGCCGTCGGCGGCGACGATCTCGGCGACGGTGCCGGCAGCGACCACCTGGCCCCGGTTCATCACCACCACGTGGGTGCAGGTCTGCTCCACCTCGGAGAGCAGGTGGCTGGACACCAGCACGGTGCGTCCGGTGGCCGCGTAGTCCCGCAGCACCCCGCGCATGGCACGGATCTGCGGGGGGTCGAGGCCGTTGGTGGGTTCGTCCAGCACCAGCAGGTCGGGCAGGCCCAGCATGGCCTGGGCGATGGCCAGGCGCTGGCGCATGCCCTGGCTGTAGCTGCGCACCTTCCGCGTGACGGCCGACCCGAGCCCGGCGATGGCCAGCGCCTCCTCCAGGTGCGCGTCGGCCGGGGGGCGTCCGGTCGCGGCCCAGTACATCCGCAGGTTCGCCTCGCCCGACAGGTGCGGCAGGAACCCGGCGCCCTCCACGAACGACCCCAGCCGCGACAGCACCGGCGCCCCGGTCCGCACGCGGTGCCCGAAGACGAGGATCTCACCCTCGGTGGGGGCGATGAGGCCCATCAGCATCCGCAGCGTGGTGGTCTTGCCGGCACCGTTCGGACCGAGCAGGCCCAGCACCTCGCCCCGGGCGACGGTCATGTCGACCCCGTCGACCGCGCGGAAACCGTCGGCGTAGGACTTGGCCAGCCCGCGCACCACCAGGGGGATGTCGGCCAGCTCGGGGTCGGCGTCGTCGCGGGTGCGCCGGCGCAGCCGGGTGACCAGCGCCGCCGCCAGGAGCAGGGCGATGATGACCGCGATGCCCACGACCGGGGCGACGG
>JBDTDI010000319.1:0-10045 GCA_039923155.1 Mycobacteriaceae bacterium
CCGCGGCCAGCAGGTCGGCGGCCCAACGCACGCCCGGGCGCCGACCGATGCGCTCCACCGGCCCGGACACCGACACGGCCGCCACGACCACCCCGGTGGCGTCGCGCACGGGAGCGGACACGCTGGCCACCCCTGCCTCGCGCTCGGCGAGGCTCTGGGCCCAGCCCCGCCGACGTACCTCGGTGAGCGTGCGTTCGGTGAAGGCGGCATCGGTCAGCATCTGCCGGACCAGCGCCGGGTCCGCCCAGGCCAGCAGCACCTTGGCCCCCGAACCGGCCGTGAGGGGCAGGCGGGAGCCGACCAGCACGGTGTCGCGCAACCCGGTGGGGGGCTCCACCGCGGCCACGCACACCCGCACGCTGCCCTCGCGTCGGTACAGCTGAACGCTCTCGCCGGTGATCTCCCGCAGCCGCGGCAGTACCGTCGCCGCGGCGTCGAGCAGCGGGTCGAGCGGAGCTGGTCCCGCCAGCTCGGCCAGCGCCGGCCCGGGGCGCCATCGACCATCCGCAGATCGAGCCAGCAGTCGCTGCGCCTGGAGGCCGACCGCGAGCCGGTGGGCGGTGGCGCGGGGCAACCCGGTCCACACGCAGATCTCCGCCAGCCCGCGAGGCTGCTCGGCCACGGCCTCCAGCACCGACACCGCCTTGTCGAGCACTCCGATGCCGCTATGCTGTCCCATGTAGCGATACTATGTTCCCGCATTGTGGGAAGCCAGTCGACTGGCTGGGTGAGGAGATGGACAGCGATGGGCAAAACCCTGGCGGAGAAGGTGGGGGACGCACACGTGGTGCACCGAGGTGCGGGAGAGGGTGAGGCCCGCGAGCCCGACCTGCTTTACATCGACCTGCACCTCGTGCACGAGGTCACGAGCCCGCAAGCCTTCGAGGGGCTCCGCCTCGCCGGGCGGTCGGTTCGACGCCCCGATCTCACCATCGCCACCGAGGACCACAACATCCCGACGATCGACATCGAGGCGCCGATCGCCGATCCCGTCTCCCGGACGCAGGTGGACACGCTGCGTCGCAACTGCGCCGAGTTCGGGATCCGGCTGCACTCGATGGGCGACGCCGAGCAGGGCATCGTGCACATCATCGGCCCCCAGCTCGGCCTCACCCAGCCTGGCGTCACGGTGGTCTGCGGAGACAGCCACACCTCGACCCACGGCGCGTTCGGGGCGCTCGCCCTCGGTATCGGGACCAGCGAGGTCGAGCACGTGCTGGCGACCCAGACGCTGCCGCTGAACCCGTTCCGCACGATGGCGATCACCGTCGACGGTTCGTTGCCCGCCGGGGTGAGCAGCAAGGACCTCATCCTGGCCGTCATCGCCAAGATCGGTACCGGCGGGGGACAGGGGCACGTCCTGGAGTACCGCGGAGAAGCGATCCGGGCCATGTCCATGGAAGCCCGCATGACGGTGTGCAACATGTCGATCGAGGCCGGGGCGCGGGCGGGGATGATCGCGCCGGACCAGACCACCTACGACTACCTCCAGGGTCGGCCGCACGCCCCCCGTGGGGCTGGGTGGGACACGGCGGTGGCGCACTGGGAGCAGCTGCGCACCGACGACGACGCCGTGTTCGAAGCCGAGGTGCACATCGACGCTGCCGCGCTGACGCCGTTCGTCACCTGGGGCACCAACCCCGGTCAGGGTCTGCCGCTGGGAGAGCGCGTGCCCGACCCGACGGTGATCGCCGAGGACGGCCCGCGGGCCGCGGCGGAACGTGCGCTGGAGTACATGGGGCTCACCCCGGGAACTCCGTTGCGGGACATCGCGGTGGACACGGTGTTCCTCGGCTCGTGCACCAACGGTCGCATCGAGGACCTCCGGGCGGCCGCCGAGGTCATGCGCGGCCGAAAGGTGGCCGACGGCGTGCGGATGCTCGTGGTTCCCGGCTCGATGCGGGTGAAGGCGCAGGCCGAGCAGGAGGGCCTGGACGCGGTGTTCCTCTCCGCGGGCGCGCAGTGGCGCCACGCCGGCTGTTCGATGTGCCTGGGGATGAACCCCGACCAGCTCGCGCCCGGCGAGCGCAGCGCCTCCACGTCAAACCGCAACTTCGAGGGTCGCCAGGGACGCGGCGGACGCACGCACCTCGTCTCGCCGCTGGTGGCGGCGGCGACCGCCGTGCGCGGAACCCTGTCCGCCCCCGCCGACCTCGAACCCGCCCTACTCGATGCAGGAGCCCGTTGATGGAGAAGTTCACCACCCACACCGGTACCGGAGTGCCGTTGCGGCGCTCGAACGTGGACACCGATCAGATCATCCCTGCCGTCTACCTCAAGCGGGTGTCGCGCACCGGCTTCGAGGACGGACTGTTCGCGTCCTGGCGTGCGGACCCCAGCTTTGTGCTCAACGTGGCGCCGTTCGACACCGGCTCCGTGCTGGTGGCCGGGCCTGATTTCGGGACCGGTTCCTCCCGGGAGCACGCGGTGTGGGCCCTGAGCGACTTCGGCTTCCGCGTGGTGATCTCCTCCCGGTTCGCCGACATCTTCCGGGGCAACGCAGGCAAGGCGGGCCTGTTGGCCGCTGAGGTCGCCCAGCCCGACGTTGAGCTGCTGTGGAAGCTGCTCGAGGAGCGTCCCGGCACGCAGGTGACGGTGGACCTGGAACGACGGTCGATCTCGGCGGAGGACCTGGTGCTGCGCATGGACATCGACGACTACACGCGGTGGCGATTGATGGAGGGCCTCGACGACATCGGCCTCACCGAGCGTCGCGCGGACACCATTGCCGCGTTCGAGTCGCAGCGTCCGGGCTGGCTGCCCACCACCACCCCGGTCGAGGTGGGCTGAGGCTCCACCAGAATGCCGTCAGCACATGGACTTCCGGCTGTGTGCGGTCTACCGTCGGGCCACCTGGTCCGGTGTGGACCCCTGTGCGGAGGTGGACGATCATGAACAAGGCGCAGCTGATCGACCTGCTGGCCCAGCGCCTGGGTGGAGACAAGCGGCTCGCTGCCGCGAGCGTCGAGGGAGTCGTCGACATCGTCGTTCGCACGGTGACCTCGGGTGAGAACGTGACCATCACCGGCTTCGGGGTGTTCGAGAAGCGCAGCCGAGCAGCTCGCGTCGCCCGGAACCCGCGCACCGGAGAGACGGTTCGCGTCGCGCCGACGGCGGTGCCCTCCTTCCGCCCGGGCGTGAACTTCAAGGCCGTGGTCAGCGGGGACACGGCCCTGCCGGCGGACGGCCCCGCGGTGAAGCGGTCCTCGCCCGGTCGCGGTGTCGTCACCGCACCGGTCAAGAAGACGGCCGCCAAGAAGACCACGGCCAACAAGACCGCCAAGAAGACCACGGCACCGGCGGCGAGGACGACCGCACCCACGGCCGAGAAGGTCGCCGCCGCAACGAAGAGCGAGCCGGCAAAGAAGGACACCAAGAAGAAGGACAGCAAGAAGGCCGCGACCAAGAAGGGGTCGGCCAAGCCGAAGAAGTAGTCGCTCAGCGGTACGGATCAGGCAGGTGGTCGATGGCGACCACCTGCCCGTGCTCCGAGGACACCACCCAGACGCTGGCCTTGGCGGTGCGCAACGACGGCAGCGCCAGCTGGTGGTCCTGCGCCCACATCGCGACGAGCCGGGGAATAACACCGCCCTGACTGCACACGACCGTCGCACCCGGCTCAGCCCGCAACGCCTCGGCCCGCGCGCGCCCCTCACCGGGGCGGTCCGCCCAGCCCTCCTCGGACAGCAGCGGTTCCTCCTGCACCGGCACACCCAGCCGGGACGCGAGCGGCGTCACCGTCTGGACGCACCGGGTGCGGTCGGCCGCGTGCACCGCACCCGCGCCGAACGCGAGCAGCACGGGCACCAGCGCCTGCGCCTGGTCGAGCCCGGAGCGTTGCAGGGGACGCCGGGCGTCGTCGGGCACCGAGCCCGCGTCGCCTGCCCGTGCGTGTCGCACCAGCAGCAGGGTCCGGGTGGGGTCGGCAGGGACTGCGCGAGCGCGGGCGAAGCCCTGCAGCACCGCAGCGTCGCCGGAATGGGTCAGCAGTGCGGTCGCGTCGCCGACGGCCAGCCAGCGCACCTCGTCGGTCTCCGTGTTGTCCTCCGGGTCGGCGGTCAACGATCCGCCCGTCACCTCGGCCGCCCAGTAGTCGACCACCTTCGTCGTGCGCCCCACCGGGTAGCTGGTGACCCCGAGATGGCGGCCGAGCACGGTCTGGTACCCGGTCTCCTCGGCGATCTCGCGGACCGCGGTGACCGCCCGGTGCTCGCCCCGCTCGACGTGACCCTTGGGCAGGGTCCAGTCGTCGTAGGCGGGCCGGTGCACCAGGGCAACCTGCACGGTGCCGTCCTCGTTGCGGCGCCAGGGCACACCACCGGAGGCCCGCACGCTGCTGGCCGTGGCCGTCTCGCTGGCGCTCACTCGACGCTGCGCCGGGCCAGCATCTGCACCTGGTGGTCGCGCACCGTCTCCTCCGACGCTGGTGACGCCGTCCAGCTCCCGTCGGACTCCATGACCCAGCACCGGGTGGCGGGATCCAGCAGCGAGTCAAAGATCCGGTCGAGCTCCTCGGTGAGCCGCGGGTCGCGGACCTGGGCCATCACCTCCACGCGACGGTCGAGGTTGCGGTGCATCATGTCTGCGCTGCCGATCCAGTGCTCGTCGCTGCCCAGGAAGTGGAACAGCCTCGAGTGCTCCAGGAAGCGACCCAGGACGCTGCGCACGTGAATGTTCTCGCTCAACCCGGTCACCCCCGGCCGCAGTGCGCAGATGCTCCGAACCACCACGTCGACCGCGACGCCGGCCTGGGACGCGCGGTACAGCGCGTCGATGACCTGCTCGTCGACCAGGGCGTTGGCCTTGAGCCGGATGCCGGCCGGCCGGCCGGCCCGCGCGTGCTCCACCTCGCCCTGGATCCGGGCGACGATGCCCCGCCGCACCCCGTAGGGCGCGACCATCAGGTTGCGGTACTCCTTCTGCCGCGAGTACCCGGTCAGGGAGTTGAACAGCTCGGTCAGGTCCTGACCGATCTCCGCCGAGGCGGTGAGCAGACCGACGTCCTCGTACAGGCGCGCGGTCTTCGGGTTGTAGTTGCCCGTCCCGATGTGGGCGTAGCGGCGGATGCTCGACCCTTCCCGGCGCACGACGAGGCAGGTCTTGCAGTGCGTCTTCAGACCCACCAGCCCGTACACCACGTGCACCCCGGCCTGTTCGAGCTTGCGCGCCCAGGTGATGTTCGCCTGCTCGTCGAAGCGAGCCTTGATCTCCACCAGGGCCACCACCTGCTTGCCCGCCTCGGCCGCGTCGACCAGGGCGTCGACGATGGGGGAGTCACCGGAGGTCCGGTAGAGGGTCTGCTTGATGGCGAGCACGTTCTTGTCGGCGGCGGCCTGCTCGACGAAGCGCTGCACGCTGGTGGAGAACGAGTCGTAGGGGTGGTGCACCAGAACGTCGCCCTCACGCAACGTCGCGAACACGCTCTTGGGCGTCTCCCGCTCCCCGAACGCGGGGTGGGTGGCGGGCACGAAGGGGGGGTACTTCAGGTGCGGCTTGTCGACCGCGCACAGCTCCATCACGCTCGAGAGGTCGAGCAGGCCGGGCACCTGGACCACGTCCCGGGGGTGGACGTCCAGCTCGCGCAGCAGCAGCTCGAGCATGTGCTCGGTCATGTCGTCGGCCACCTCCAGGCGCACCGGTGAACCGAAGCGCCGCCGCGCCAGCTCGCGCTCCAGGGCCTGCAGCAGGTCCTCGTCCCGGTCCTCCTCGACCTCGACGTCGGCGTTGCGGGTGATCCGGAACGCGTGATGCTCGACCACCTGCATGCCGGGGAACAGGGTGTCCAGGTGGGCGGCGATGAGCTCCTCCAGCGGCAGGAAGACCTCGACCCCGTCCTGCACCTGCACGAACCGGTCCACGTTGTCGGGGACCTTCACCCGGGCGAACCGCTCCCCTGCGGTCTCGGCGTCGCGCACCGTCACCGCCAGGTTCAGGGACAGGCCGCTGATGTAGGGAAACGGGTGGGCCGGGTCGACCGCGAGCGGGGTGAGCACCGGGAAGACCTGGTCGCGGAAGTACTCCGAGAGCTGGTTGCGACTGGCGGCGTCCAGGTCGCTCCACTCGGCGACCGCCACCCCTTCCGCCTCCAGGGCCGGGCGCACCTCGTCCGCGAACAGTCTCGCGTGCCGCTGGGAGAGGTCGCGGCTGCGCTCGATGACCCGACGCAGCTGCTCCCGGGGCGAGAGCCCGTCGGCGGAGCGCACGGACAGGCCGGTCTCGTCGCGACGCCTGAGCCCTGCCACCCGCACCATGAAGAACTCGTCGAGGTTGGAGGCGAAGATGGCCAGGAACTTCGCCCGCTCCAGCAAGGGCAGCGACGGGTCCTCGGACAGCGCCAGCACCCGGGAGTTCCAGTCGAGCCAGCCCAACTCGCGGTTCAGGTAGCGGTTCTCCGGCAGGTCAGCCTGCGGGTCGGCCACCGGGGTCACCGCGGGCGGCGCCGTCGGCATGGTCCTGGGGGTGTGGGCGTCGGACTTGGCACCGTCGGCCCCAGCACCGTCGGCCCCAGCACCGTCGGCTCTGGGACCGGCCTTCGCCGCGTCGACCTGCGGCTCGTCGGTGGCGGACTCGGAGCGGGACGTCTCGGTGGTGCTCATCCTCCAATCATCCCGCATCTGGGCGCCGAATGGGCTCGATCATCCGGGCGCGACGGCCACGGGTGTCACCAGCAGGCGGACCACACCAGCAACGTCGGTCAGTGCCCGTACCCGCTGGCCCACCCGCAGCGCGCGCCAGCCACCCTGGCGCACCACGGCGGTGGCGACGTCGAGCCGCCGTCCGTCGTCGGTGCGCAGCACGTAACCCTCGGCAGCAGGGCCGGCCACGGTGGCCACCGTTCCCGTGGAGTCCAGCACCGCGGCGGTGGCCGGGCCCACCCCGATCGCCAGGGCGTCCGCCAGGTCCTCCGCGGTGTCGACGTCGGTGCGCAGCCCGCGGGGGACCTCGCTCAGCAACCGGGCCCCGGAGCTCGCGTGGGCGCAGGCGGAGCCGGGCCCGAAGAGGGGGTGCAGCGCCGCGCCCGTGGGCGAGTGCAGCACCGTCGTGCCCGTGCCGGCCGCGTCGGGCACCGCCACCCTGCTCGAGCCGGACCGGGACAGAACGTGGCGCAGGTCCGCGGTGCGCAGCGCGGGGAGGTCTGGTTGCAGCACGAGCGTCGGCGCGTCGGAACAGAGCTGCAGGGCTGCGTTCGTCAGCGCGTCGTTGAGGGTGCTGGTGGGATCTGCAAAGCCGCTTGCGCCCATTCCGGCCGCCCGGGCGAGCACGTCGGCGTCGGGGCTGACGACGTGCACCGAGCCCACCCCGGGGCAGCGCCGGGCCGCCGAGACGGTGTCCGACAGCATGGCCAGCACCAGGGCGGTCCGGGTCTCGGGATCGAGCAACGAGGCCAACCGCGTCTTCGCCTCCGACAGCGCCTTCACCGCCACCAGCACGGTGCGGGCGTTCGTGTCCTGCTCCGCCGAGGCCCCGTCCACGACGACGATCGTGCCAGGGCACGATGGACAGGGCGCACGATGGTCACAGCTACGGCCAGCAGCAGCGGGAGAGGGGTGCTCGTGAGCACGGTGACGGTGATGGGCGCCGGCTCGTGGGGCACGACCTTCGCCAAGGTCCTCAGCGACGCCGGCCACGACGTCACCCTGTGGGCGCGGCGCGAGGAGGTGGCGCGTGCCGTCACCGAGACCCACCGCAACCCCGGTTACCTGTCCGACGTGCTGCTGCCGGACACGGTGCACGCCACCACCGATCCCCGCCGTGCCCTGCGCGGCAGCCGGTTGGTGGTGCTGGCCCTGCCGTCGCAGACGTTGCGGACCAACCTCACGGTCTTCGCCGAGCACCTCCCGGCCGGTGCGCCCGTGCTGAACCTCGCCAAGGGCGTCGAGCTCGGCACCGGCGAGCGGATGAGCCAGGTCGTGGCTGAGGTCACCGGGGTGCCCACCGAGCGCATCGCGGTGCTGTCCGGGCCCAACCTGGCCCGGGAGATCGCCGCCGAGCAGCCCACCGCAACGGTCATCGCATGCACCGACCACGACCGCGCGGTCGCACTGCAGCACCTGTGCCGCACGCCGTACTTCCGGCCCTACACCAACAGCGACGTGATCGGCTGCGAGCTTGCCGGGGCCGGCAAGAACGTGATCGCACTGGCCTGCGGTGCGGCCATCGGCATGGGCCTCGGCGAGAACACCGCTGCCACCATCATCACCCGTGGTCTGGCCGAGGTCACCCGCCTCGGGGTGGCGCTGGGGGCGCAGGCCGCCACCTTCGCCGGCCTCGCGGGACTCGGCGACCTGGTCGCGACGTGCGCCTCGCCGCTCTCGCGCAACCGCAGCTTCGGCGTCCTGCTCGGGCAGGGCGCCACGGTGGCCCAGGCCTTGGCGGCGGGCCACGGGCAGGTGGCGGAGGGGGTCAGCTCGGCGACCTCGATCCGCGCCCTCGCCGCGGAGCACGAGGTGGACATGCCGATCACCCAAGCTGTGCACCAGGTGTGCCAACAGGGTGTGCCGGTCGCCGAGATGGCCCGGGTCCTGCTCGGACGCGCTCCGAGGCCGGAATGAGGACGAGACGATGACCAGCTACGGCGACTCCACCCGCTGCGTGCGGGCCGGCGCCCCGCTGCCGGAGCCGGGAGCTCCGTTCCTGGCTGGGCCGGTGCTCGCCGCGCCTTACCACCTCAGCCCCGACGAGGGCACCGAGCCGCACTTCTACGCCCGGGCGTCGAACCCGGGCTGGACCGGGTTGGAGGCGGCCCTGGCCGAGCTGGAGGGTGGCGGGGATGCGCGCGCCGTGGTCACCGGCTCGGGCATGGCCGCGATCACGGTGGGACTGCGCGCGGTGCTGCGCGCCGGTGACCTGCTCGTGCTGCCCAGCGACGGCTACTACCAGGTGCGGGCCTACGCCGCGGAGCGGCTGGTACCCATGGGGGTCCGGGTGCGCGAGGTGCCCACCCCGGACATGGTCGACGCCGTCGCCGGCGCGCGGCTGGTGCTGGCCGAGACCCCGTCGAACCCGGGTCTGGACGTGGTCGACCTCGCGGCCCTGGCCGTGGCCACCCATGCGGCCGGGGGGCTGCTCGCCGTCGACAACACCACCGCCACCCCGCTGGCGCAGCAGCCGCTGCGCCTGGGCGCAGACCTGGTCGTGGCGAGCGGGACGAAAGCCCTCAGCGGTCACAGCGACCTGCTGATGGGGTACCTCGCCGTGTCCACCGCGGGCCCCGCGGGGGTGGTGCTGCTGGAGGCGGTGCAGCGCGAGCGGCTGCTGTCCGGTTCCGTGCTCGGCCCCTTCGAGACGTGGCTGGCGCACCGCAGCCTCGGCAGCGCCGCCCTGCGGGTGCGTCAGCAGGGGCGTACCGCCGGCGCCCTGGCCCCGGCGCTGGTGGCGCACCGCGCGGTGGGCCCGGTTCGCTACCCGGGCCTCGAGAGCGACCCCTCCCACGCGGTGGGATCGCGCCAGATGCGGAGCTTCGGCGGGGTGCTCAGCGCGGACCTGGGCTCGGCCGCCGCGGTGCACGCCTTCGTGGCCGCCTCCGAGCTGGTCACCGCGGCCACCAGCTTCGGTGGGCTGCACACCACGGTGGACCGTCGAGCCCGCTGGGGCGACGCGGTGGGCGAAGGGTTCCTCCGGCTCTCGTGCGGGATCGAGGACACCGACGACGTGGTGACCGACGTGCTGGCGGCGCTGGACCAGCTCGGCTGAGCGGTGGGGCAGGGCCCGGGGTTCTCACCGCGGTAGGTTGGCCCACCATGGGTGAGCGCCGAACGAGGGTGGCCGTGGTGTTCGGCGGTCAGAGCAGCGAGCACGCGGTCAGCTGCGTGTCTGCGGGCAGCGTGCTCGCGCAGCTGGACGCCGACCGTTTTGAGGTCGTCCCGGTGGGAATCGCACGAGACGGGTCCTGGGTGCTCGGGACCTCGGACCTCGCCACGCTGAGCTTCACACAGGGCCGGCTGCCCAGCGTCGACCCCAACGGCGCCGCGCTGACCATCACCGCCGACCCGACCCGCGCGGGGGACGTCATCTCGCTGGCGCGCGCCGAGGCCGGAACCGTTCT
>JBDTDI010000320.1:0-4667 GCA_039923155.1 Mycobacteriaceae bacterium
GCATCGGCGGCCGTGGACCACGTCCGGGACTGGGTGCACGGCACGGCGGAGGGTGACTGGACCTCGATGGCGGTGGTGTCCGACGGTTCCTACGGGGTGGCCGAAGGGTTGGTCTCCTCCTTCCCCGTCCGCTGCTCGGGGGGAAGCTGGGAGATCGTGACCGGCTTGGACATCGACTCGTTCTCCCGGGAGCGGATCGACGCCTCGGTGGCCGAGCTGGCCGAGGAGCGTGACGCCGTGCAGGAGATGGGTCTGCTCGGCTGAGCCCGAGTCCTGCTACTCTCGCCGCCAGGTCATGAGTGTCAGCGTCAAGCCCCGGCTAGCTGGCCGGCAACCCTCGTCCGCGGTGGGGTGCCCCGGGTGATGACCCGGCCCGCCGGGGCGGTCCCGGTGGGCAAGCGCGGGCCCGCCCTGGTGCGGGCCCCTCCCCCTGGAGCGAGACCATGAGCGAGAACGACTCCGCAGCACCAAGTCCGGACAGCTGGAGCTTCGAGACCAAGCAGGTGCACTTCGGGGCCAGCCCCGACCCGACCACCGGCGCCCGGGCCGTCCCGATCTACCAGACCACCAGCTACGCCTTCCGCGACACCGACCACGCCGCCGCACTGTTCTCCCTCGCCGAGCCCGGCAACATCTACACCCGCATCATGAACCCGACCACCGACGTGGTCGAGCAGCGGATCTCCGCTCTCGAGGGGGGCGTGGGAGGCCTGCTGGTCGCGTCCGGCCAGGCCGCGGAGACCCTTGCGATCCTGACCCTGGCCGAGTCCGGTGACCACCTGGTGGCTAGCCCCAGCCTGTACGGCGGCACCTACAACCTGCTGCACTACACGCTGCCGAAGCTCGGCATCACGGTCACGTTCGTCGACGACCCGGACGACCTGGAGCAGTGGCGGGCCGCGGTTCAGCCCAACACCAAGGCGTTCTACGGCGAGACGATCGGCAACCCCCGCGGTGACGTCCTCGACCTGGTGGGCATCTCCGGGGTGGCGCACTCCCACGGGATCCCGCTCATCGTCGACAACACCATCGCCACGCCGTACCTGCTGCGGCCCTTCGAGCACGGGGCCGACATCGTGGTGCACTCCGCGACCAAGTACCTCGGTGGGCACGGCACGTCCATCGCCGGCGCCATCGTCGACGGCGGCCGCTTCGACTGGACGCAGGGCCGCTTTCCCGGCTTCACCACCCCCGACCCCAGCTACCACGGGGTGCGCTTCGCCGACCTGGGGGCGCCGGCGTTCATCCTCAAGGCCCGGGTGCAGGGCCTGCGCGACCTCGGCGCGGCGGCCTCACCGTTCAACGCCTTCCTCATCACCCAGGGCCTGGAGACGTTGAGCCTGCGCATGGAACGCCACGTCGCCAACACCCAGGCGGTGGCCGAGTTCCTGGACGTCCGCGAAGACGTCGACTCGGTGACCTACGCGGGCCTGTCCGGCTCCCGCTGGCACGCCCGGGCCAAGGAGCTCAGCCCGAAGGGGCCGGGGGCGGTGCTGGCGTTCGAGATCGCCGGCGGGTTGCCGGCGGGCAAGCGCTTCGTCGAGGGTCTGAGCCTGCACAGCCACGTCGCCAACATCGGCGACGTCCGTTCCCTGGTCATCCACCCGGCCTCCACCACCCACTCCCAGCTGACCCCGGCCGAGCAGGCCAAGAGCGGCGTGACCCCCGGGCTCGTCCGCCTGGCCGTGGGGATCGAGGGCATCGACGACATCCTCGCCGACCTCGAGCTCGGATTCGCGGCCGCCGCACGCGGGTGACGTGCACCGTGGCACCACCCCCCGCCCTCGACGAGGGCGGGGGGTCCGTGCGCGTGCAGCTCGGACCGCAGCAGCTGGCCAGCGGCGCGGTGCTCGACGAGGTGCACGTGAGCCTGCAGAGCTGGGGCACGCTGAACGCGGCCCGGGACAACGTCGTCCTCGTGCTGCACGCCCTGACCGGCGACAGCCACGTCACCGGTCCGGCCGGGCCGGGTCACCCCTCCCCCGGCTGGTGGCAGGGCATGATCGGGCCGGGCGCTGCGCTCGACACGAACACCTGGTGTGTCGTGGCGCCCAACGTGCTGGGCGGGTGCCGGGGGTCGACCGGCCCCTCCTCCCCCGGTCCGGACGGGCACCCGTGGGGCTCCCGCTTCCCCACGGTGACCATCCGTGACCAGGTCAACACCGAGCTGGCTCTGGTCGACGCCCTCGGGCTCGACTCGGTCGCCGCGGTCGTGGGCGGGTCGATGGGCGGCATGCGGGCCCTGGAGTGGGCGGTGGGTCACCCCAGCCGTACCCGGTGCGCGCTGGTGCTGGCCACCGGTGCCCGGGCGACGGCCGACCAGATCGCCACCCAGTCCGCCCAGGTGCTGGCCATCACCGCGGACCCCGACTGGCAGGGCGGTGACTACCACGGCACCGGACGTGCACCGCGGACCGGGCTCGGACTGGCCCGGCGGATCGCGCACCTCACCTACCGGGCCGAGGCGGAGCTGGACGAGCGCTTCGCCCACCACCGCCAGCCTGGGGACCCGTCGGGACGCTTCGCCGTGCAGAGCTACCTCGACCACCAGGCCGACAAGCTCGTCGCCCGCTTCGACGCCGGCAGCTACGTCCACCTCACCGACGCGATGAACACCCACGACGTCGGCGCAGGACGCGGTGGGGTGGGTCCTGCCCTGGCCGCCACCGACGTGCCCGTCGTGGTCGGCGGTATCGACTCCGACCGGCTGTACCCGCTGCGGCTGCAGGCCGAGATCGCCGACGGGCTGCCGGGCTGCGACGGGCTGCGCGTGATCAGCTCACGCTTCGGCCACGACGGATTCCTGCTCGAGGTCGACGCGGTGTCGGCCTTGCTGCGGGAGACGGTGGCCCGGGCCTGACTCCGCTCGGACCCCGCCTGGTGTCAGCGGGTTCCGAGGGAGCTGATGGACCCGGCGAGGACCAGCACGGCCGTGCCCAGCGCGGCGAAGGTGAGCACGTCGCTGGGTCGGTTGCGCACGACGAGCAGCCCGGCGCGCGCCTCGGGAAGCACGGCACGCAGCAGCGCGCCGAGCAGCAGCGCGACGCCCACCAGCAGCGCGCCTCGACGCCAGTGGTCGGCCAGCACCAGCACCACCCCGGCCGTCACCACCCCGAGCACCACCAGGAACGGCAGGTGCACGGTCCGCAGACGGTGCAGCGTGACCGCCCAGGTGCTGCGACGAGCGCCGCGGGTGCGGCGCGGGTCGGGGAGGCTCACCCCACCGCCTGCTCGGCCAGCTCCACCACGTTGACCAGCAGCATCGCCCGGGTCATCAGACCCACCCCACCCGGGTTCGGGGACAGGAACCCGGCGACCTCGGCCACGTCGGGGTGCACGTCGCCGACCAGGCCGGCGTCGGTGCGGGAGACGCCGACGTCGAGCACGGCGGACCCGGGAGCGACCATGTCCGCGGTCACCAGGTGCGGCACCCCCGCGGCGGCCACCACCACGTCCGCCCGGCGCAGCTCCGCCGCCAGGTCCCGGGTGCCGGTGTGGCACAAGGTGACCGTGGCGTTCTCGCTGCGTCGGGTGAGGAGCAGCCCGAGGGGACGGCCCACGGTCACGCCGCGGCCGACGACGGCGACCCGAGCGCCGTCCAGGGGTACCTCGTAGCGGCGCAGCAGGTGCACGATGCCGCGGGGGGTGCAGGGCAGCGGTGCCGGCTTGCCCAGCACAAGACGGCCGAGGTTCGTCGGGTGCAGACCGTCGGCGTCCTTGGCCGGATCGATGCGCTCCAGCGCCGCCACCTCGTCGAGGTGCCCGGGCAGGGGCAGCTGGACGATGTAACCGGTACAGGCCGGGTCAGCGTTGAGCTCGTCCAGGGTGTCGGCCAGCTGAGCGGCAGAGACGTCCGCGGGCAGGTCCCGACGCAACGAGGAGATGCCGACCTTCCCGCAGTCGTTGTGCTTGCCCCGCACGTAGGCCTGGGAGCCGGGATCGTCACCGACGAGGACGGTCCCCAGCCCCGGGGTGCGTCCGGCCGCGGTGAGCGCCGCCACCCGGGTGCTCAGGTCCGCGAAGATCTCGTCGCGGGTGGTCTTGCCGTCCAGTCGGGTCGCCGTCACGACGCCCAGTGTCCCAGAGCCGGAGGCGGCGGTCTCCCCGAGCCCGAGGCGGTGCTCACCCGGCGGCGTCGACGTCGAGACCGTGCGCCGCGGCGTGGGCCATCGCCTGCGCCAGGCCCACCCGGGCCCCCACGAGGGACGCCGTGTTCCACAGCGTCGCGTCGACCCGAGCGCCACGCAGGTCCGCCCCGTCCAGCTTGACCCCGCCCGTCCGAGCCCCGGAGAGGTCGACGTCGCGCAGCACGGCCTTGCGCAGGTCCGCGCCCACCAGGTTCGCCTCCCGCAGCCGACACCCGGTGAGGTCGACCTCCCGCAGGTCCACCCCACCCAACGAGGTCAGGGTGAGGTCGACCTCGTCGAGCACCAGCGGGCGCACCCGACAGCCGTCCAGCACCGAGCCGAGCAAGCTGCACTGGTGCATCTCGCTGTGCCACAGGCTGCTTCGGACAAACGTGCACGAGCGGAAGGCGCTGCCGTGGTGGACCGAGCGCCGCAGGTCGGTGCCGGTGAAGTCGCACTCGGTGAACACCACACCCCGGGTGTGCACCCCGCTGAGGTCGGCGTCCCGGAAGCTGCAGCGGGTGTAGGCGACGCCGGCCC
>JBDTDI010000321.1:0-4842 GCA_039923155.1 Mycobacteriaceae bacterium
GAGCTCAGCGACGACGAGCTGCTGCTGACGATGGCCATGGTCGACGACGCCGGACAGCTGAGACTGGCCGGGCTCTGGCTGCTGATGGGCCAGGCCGTCATCAACGGGGTCGACGCCGACGTGGCGACGGTGGCCGAGGTGACCCTCGGGGTGCAGAAGGCGGGCGAGCCCGGGGAAGCCTGGTTGCGCCGGGCCGCGGAGGCCCTCGTCGCCGACACCCAGGAGGTCGCCGGCCGCGCGGCCCACCGCATCAGCGCACCGCTGGTGCTGGTGAAGGACATCCTCGCCGAGGAGGCGAGGGAACAAGATCCGGCCCCGCTGGTGCACGGCTGCCTGCAGCTGGCCCGGTTCGTGCGGGCGCGGGCCGGCATCGGCCCCGGCACCTGGGTCGAGCTGCCGCTGCCTGCAGCGGTGCAGGCGCTCGGTGCCAGCCTGGCGGTGTCCTCCGCCGTGGAGCAGGGCGTGGCCGGCGGTACGGACCTCGAGCTGCTGGCCGGGCTGATGGAGCCCGACCTGGAGCCCGTGGAGACCCTGGACGCCTTCGTCTGTGCCACCGCGCAGCTGCTGGTGCAGGCGAGCATGGAGCCGGGCATCGACCTGGCGGTGCCCGTGGCCGAGGCCCTGGGTGCCGTCCGATCGGCCGCACGCTGGCTCCTAGTGGGGGTGCTGCGCTCGGCCCACGAGCACGACCCTGGTTCCCCCGACCTCACCCCGGTCCTCGCCGACGAACCCGACCGCGACCTGGACCGGGTTGCCGCGCGCGCGGGGGTGCCGGCGCTGCTGCGGGACGGGGTGCACGTGCTGGGGGCGCTGGCCGACGCGCTCGGTCCACGGGCCGGGGTGACGCGCGAGGAGGTCTTTGCCCTGGTGCTGCCCTCTGCGCTGGCCGAGCACGACCTGCTGAGGCGGCCCCGCTGAGCGAGGACGAGCTCAGCCGGGCGTTCCTCGACGCCGTTGCGCGAAGCGCTGCGACTTCAGCGCCCGCGCTGGCCTGCCTCGCCGGGGTGCACGCAGTGCCCGCGCAGCGGGGCCCAGAACACCAGGAGGGCCGGGCGCTGGCCGCAGCCGGGCCGGGTCGCGCCGGGGTCACCGACCTGGCGATGCTGGTCGATCTCGCCGCGGGGGCCGCACTGCGCGCCGAGCTGGGCGCCGACCGGCGCCTGGCCACCACCGCGCTGGACGTCCAGCTGCTGTCGCCCCTTCCGGATCTCGACCAGCTGGTGGCGCGGGCCACGACCTCGGCCAGCGATGGTCGTCGCGGCACGGCCGGGGTCGAGCTGCTCGCGGGCGGAGCCGCCCTCGGACACGCCGTCGTCGCCTTCGCCGTCCTCGGCGGGGGTCTGCCCCCCGTCCCGTGGGAGCAGCCGTCCGGCACTCCCGACTACGTCGTGGCGGGCGCCGAGGACGCCTTGGACCCGGCCGGGCGGACGGCTCTGGCGCAGGTGCGCGACGCCGGGGCACTGTCATGGAGCGAGGCGCTCCTGCAGGGTGGGTGCACCCGTGCGGGTACCTCCTCGACGGTGCTGCAGCCCAGCCCTCTCATGGCCAACCGGGCCGGGGGTGTGCAGGGCGGGGTTCTCGTCGGGCTCGCGGTGCTCGCGGCCGCCGGGTCCGTCGAGAACGCCGGCCAGCTCGACGCGGTACACGTGGACTTCGCCGCCGCGGCCTCCGTCTCGACCGAGATCAGTGCGAGCGTCGCGACGCTGCGCCACGGGCGGCGCTCCCAGCTGCGGCGGGTCGACCTGCACCAGGACACCGAGCACGAGGAAAAGGTGCTCGTGGCCGCGGCCACGGTGGCCCTGCGGACGGTCTGAACGCGACGGTGCCCCGCGGTCGTCGTTGACCACGGGGCACCGTCGGACCCGGAGGACTAACCGAAGATCTCCCCCGCGTCGGCCTTGTCGAGGAGCAGCTGCGGCGGTTCGAACTGCGGTCCGTAGCGTTCGCTCAGCTCGCGGGCCCGGTCGACGAAGCCCTTGAGGCCACCGGAGTACCCGTTCATGTACTGCACCACGCCACCGGTCCAGGCGGGGAAGCCGATCCCGAAGATCGAACCGATGTTGGCGTCGGGCACCGAGGTGATGACACCTTCGGCCATGCAGCGCACGGTCTCCAGCGCCTCGGCGAACAGCATCCGCTCCTGCAGGTCGACGAAGGGCACCGCACGGCCCTGCCCGGAGCCGCTGGCGAACGTCTCCCGCAGCCCCGACCACAACCCGGTGCGCCTGCCCTCGGCGTCGTAGTCGTAGAACCCGGCCCCGGTGGAGCGTCCCTTGCGGTCGAACTTTTCGACCATCGTGTCGATCACCGCGTAGGAGCCGTGCTCGGTCCAGGTGCCCCCGGCCGCCTCGGTCGCCGCCTTCGTCGCCTGCCGGATCTTGCGCGGCAGGGTCAGGGTGAGCTCGTCCATCAGCTGCAGCGGCGGGGCCGGGTAGCCGGCCTGCATGCCCGCCTGCTCGATGCTCGCCGGCTCCACGCCCTCGCCCAGAGCCGCTACGGCCTCGTTGAGGAAGGTCCCGATGACCCGGCTGGTGAAGAACCCGCGGCTGTCGTTAACCACGATCGGGGTCTTTCGGATCTGCTGCACGTAGTCAATCACCTTGGCCAGCACAGCGTCCGAGGTCTTCTCCCCGCGGATGATCTCCACCAGCGGCATCTTGTCGACGGGAGAGAAGAAGTGCACCCCGATGAAGTCCTCAGGGCGCGAAACCCCCTCCGCCAGCGTGGTGATGGGCAAGGTCGAGGTGTTGGAGCCCAGCACTGCGTCCGAGTTGACCACGTCCTGGATCTCGCCGAACACCTGGTGCTTGACCTCGACGGACTCGAACACCGCCTCGATCACGAAGTCCACCCCCGCGAAGTCCGCGGCAGACCCGGTGGGGGTGATTCTGCCCAGCAGCTCGGCGGAACGCTCCGGGGTGGTCTTGCCCCGGGCCAGCGCCTTGGCCTCCAGCTTCTCGGCGTAGGCCTTGCCCTTGGTCGCCGCCTCCAGGGTCGTGTCCTTGAGCACCACCTCGATGCCGACCTTCGCCGAGACGTACGCCACCGCGGCGCCCATCATCCCGGCGCCCACCACGCCGAGCTTGCGCACGGTGTTCTTCTCGTAACCTGCGGGGCGGCTGCCGCCGCCGTTGATGTGCTGCAGGTCGAAGAAGAACGCCTTGATCATGTTCTTCGACACCTGCCCGGTGGCCAGGCTCACCAGGTAGCGGGTCTCGATCTGGGTGGCGGTCTCGAAGTCGACCTGGGCGCCCTCCACGGCCGCGGCCAGGATCGCCCGCGGCGCAGGCATGTTCGCGCCCTTGACCTGCTTGCGCAGGTTCGCCGGGAACGCGGGCAGGTTCGCCGCGAAGCTCGGGTTCGACGGGGTGCCACCGGGGATCCGGTAACCCTTGACGTCCCAGGGCTGCACCGCGTCGGGGTGGGCCGCGATCCACGCCTTGGCCGCCGGCACCAGCTCGTCGACGCCGGGTAGCACCTCGTCGACGAGACCGATCTCCAGCGCCGCCGCCGGCTTGTGCCGCTGGCCCTGCACCAGCACGTTGAGGATGGCGTTGGCCACGCCGAGCATGCGCACCGTGCGGGTGACCCCGCCCCCTCCGGGCAGCAGGCCCAGGGTCACCTCGGGCAGGCCGATGACGCTGCCCTTGACGTCGGCGGCGATGCGGTGGTGACACGCCAGGGCGATCTCCAGGCCCCCGCCGAGCGCGGCTCCGTTGATGGCCGCCACGACGGGGCGTCCCAGGGTCTCCAACCGCCGCAGGTCGCTCTTGATGCCGTTGGTGCGCTCGGTCATCTGCGCGGCCTGCTCCGGGGTGGCGCGGATGAGGTCGTTGAGGTCACCGCCGGCGAAGAAGGTCTTCTTCGCCGAGGTGATGACCACCCCGGTGACGGTGTCCATCTCCGCCTCCAGCCGCTCGACGGCGGCGTGCATGGAGTCGATGTAGTCGGCGTTCATGGTGTTGGCCGACTGGTTGGGGTCGTCCATGGTCAGCACGACGACCCCGTTCTCGTCGGAGTCCCAGCGGATGGTGTTCGTCTCGCTCATGTTTCCCAGCTCCTCAGACCCGCTCGATGATGGTGGCCACGCCCATGCCGCCGCCGATGCACAACGTCACCAGCGCCCGACGGCCCCCGGTGCGCTCCAGCTCGTCGAGGACGGTGCCGACCAGCATCGCCCCGGTCGCCCCGAGGGGGTGACCCATGGCGATGGCACCACCGTTGACGTTCAGCTTCTCGTCGGGGATGTGCAGCTCCTTCTGCCACTTCATCACCACCGACGCGAACGCCTCGTTGAGCTCGAACACGTCGATGTCGTCGACGGTGAGACCCGCGGTGGCCAGCACCTTCCTGGTGGCCGGGATCGGGCCGGTGAGCATGATGGTGGGGTCGGCGCCGCTGGTGGCGCTGGCCACGACGCGGGCCCGGGGAACCAGTCCGCCCCGCTCGCCGGCCTCCTCGGTGCCGACCAGCACCAGGGCCGCGCCGTCGACGATGCCCGAGGAGTTGCCCCCGGTGTGCACGTGGTTGATGCGCTCGACGGCGTGGTACTTCTGCAGGGCCACCGCGTCGAAGCCACCCATCTCGCCCATGCCCGCGAACGCGGGCTTGAGGCGTCCCAACGACTCGACGGTCGAGCCGGGCCGCCGGTGCTCGTCGACCTCGAGCAGCACCACGCCGTTCATGTCCTTCACCGGCACGATCGACTTGGTAAAGTAGCCGCTGGACCAGGCCTTCTCGGCGCGGTCCTGCGAACGCACCGCGTAGGCGTCGACGTCCTCGCGGGAAAAGCCCTCGATGGTCGCGATGAGGTCGGCGGAGATGCCCTGCGGCACGAAGTAG
>JBDTDI010000322.1:0-22365 GCA_039923155.1 Mycobacteriaceae bacterium
CGGCGCCATTGCGGGCGAATTCCCGCGCCATCGCCGAGCCGATGCCGCCGGCGGCGCCGGTGATGAAAGCGACCTTCCCTGCAAGGTCGACCTGCATCATGGCAGCATCCGTCCGCACGTCGTAAGCATGCGCCGATGACCGGACTGCTTTCCGCCACAACCCTGCGCCGCAGCGACGGACCGGCTGCCGTGCTGGGCGCCGGGCGAGGTGCGCAGCCTGACGTTGCGGCCTGGCTCAACGGCGCGGCCGCGTGCTGCCTGGAGCTGGACGAGGGGAACAAGTACGCGGCCGGCCACCCGGCAGCCCACGTCGTCTTCGCCGCGCTCGCCGAGGTCGCCTCGGCGACGCGTCCGGTCACGGGGCCCGAGCTTCTCGCCGCCGTGGTGGCCGGCTACGAGATCGCGTGCCGCTTCGGCCGCGCCACCCGCCGCCGCGAGGACCTGCACACGCACGGCCACTGGGGTGCCACGGGTGCCGGTGCGGCCGCGGCGCGGGTGCGGGGCCTGACGGCGGAGCAGATCGCCGCAGCCGCGGACGCCGCCGCCGGGCTCGTGTACGCGACCCCCTGGAGCGTCGTGCTCGCCGGCAGCTTCGTGCGCAACCTGTGGGCGGCCGGGGCGAACGTGAGCGGCCTGGTCGGTGCCCGCCTGGCCGCCGCCGGGCTGGCCGGGGTCGAGGGGACAGCCGGGCGAACCCTCGGTGAGGTGATTGGTGGCCTCGACCCGGCCCCGCTGACCGAAGGGCTGGGTGAGCGTTGGGACCTCACCGCGGGATACCTCAAGCGGCACTCGTCGTGCTCCTACACCCACCCTGCCGCCGACGCGGTGCTCACGCTGCGGGAGCGGCACCGGATCAACGCCGACGAGGTGGACCGGGTGGTGGTCGACACTCACCGGCTCACCATGCCGTTGGCCCCGCTCGCCACCGGGAGCCGGCTGGCGGCGATGTTCTCGGTGCCCTACGTGGTGGCAGCAGCTCTGCAAGCCGGCCGGGTGGGGCCGGAGGAGTTCTCCGACGCCTTGCGCCGTGACGTGGACCTGTTGAACCTCGCGGCCCGGGTCGAGGTCCGGCACGACCCGGGCATGGACGCCCGGCTGCCGACCGAGCGTGCCGCCCGGGTGACGGTGCACCTGCAGGACGGGCGCACCCTCACCGAGGCGGTGCCCAACCCGGTCGGCGACGTCGCCCACCACCCCTTCACCGCCGCGCAGGTGCACGCCAAGATCGCTGCGCTGCTGGGTGATCGGGAGGCGACAGCGCTGACGCAGCTGGTGGACGCACTGCCCGGCAGCGACGACGTCGCCCTGCTGCTGGCCGATCTGCCGTGAGCCCCACCCTCGCCCAGCGGCTTAAGTGAGCGGGCGGCGGGCATCGACATCACCACCGCGGGCGAGCAGGTGCGTGACCGGCTCGCCGAGGTGGTCGCTCAGGTCCTCTCGGCGGCGCTGCTCGGCGCCGGTCGCGCCGACGTCACCGCTGCCCGTCGAGAGCTGCTGTCCGGTGCTGGGCCCTGCACGGTCATCGGCTACCCGGACGGCGCCGCGCCAGTGCTCGCCGCCCTGGCCAACGCCCTGCCGGTCGCGGCCGAGCAGCGCCAGGACGGCCACCGCGTCGCCCGCGGTCACCCCGGCGCACACGTCGTGCCGGCGGTGCTCGCCGTGGCCGAGGCGCAGGCGTCGACCGGCGCGTCGACCTGCTCGGCCATGCTCGCCGGGTACGAGGTGGGTGCCGCGCTCGGCCCGGCCCAGGGTGGAACCCCGCCCGGCGTCCACGACATCGCCACGTGGGGGGTGCCCGCGGCCGCGGCCGGTGTCGCCCACCTGCTCAGCGGTGGTGACGCCCATGTCGTGACCGCCGCGCTCGAGCTGGCCGGGTCGGTGCCGGTCCTTGGCTGCGCCGACATGGTGTTCACCGGAGCCAGCGGCCAGCACCTGCTGCTCGGCGTCGGTTCCCAGCTGGGCGTGATCTGGGGACAGGCCGCCGCTGCGGGCCTGCGCGCGGTGCCCGGGACGCTGGACAGCCACTACGCCCGGTTCACCGCACCCCACTGGGATCCGGCGAGGATCGACGCCACGCCGGGCTGGGCCGTGCTCCAGGGGTACCTCAAGCGGCATCCCACGTGCGCTCACCTGCACGGGGTCAACGACGCGGTGGAGGACCTGGTGGCGAGCGGACCGATGGCGGTGGACTCGATCGTGCGGGTCGAGGTCGGGACCTATGCCGCGGCAGCCGAGTTCGACGAGGCGGCACCCCGCAACGGACTCTCGGCCCGGTTCAGCATCCCGTGGACGGTGGCGACGGGACTGGTCCACGGTGGGCTGGGTGAGCGTGGCTTCGCGGCGCAGGCGCTCGCGGACACCCAGCTCAGGTCCCTGGCGCGTCGGGTCCACGTGCGCGCCGACCCCGAGCTGGAAGGGGGCTATCCCGACGGACGACCGGCAACCGTGGTCGTGCACCGCACCGATGGCAGCGTGCTCACCGGACACGCCGACCGCCCCCGGGGCGACGGTCCTGCCGCGCTGTCGGTACCGGACGTTCGCAGTGGGCCGCGAGACCGGTTGGCACCGGTCATCGGGACGGACACCACTGATCGGCTGCTGACCGCGGTGGCCCGCCTCGACCGCGACGGACCGGCGCCGTTGACCGCAGCGCTGCGGGAGGCGAGCGCGCGGGCCGTGGCCCCAGGGGCCGGCGCTGGTGCGCACGTAGCGTCACACACCCGCTAGGACGCGCGGTCCCCACCCGCCTGACGGGAGATCTCCTGAGCCGCGGCCCGCACCTGCGGGATCAACGCGTGCACCGTCTCGGGGTCGAACCGGGAGACCGGCCCACACACGCTCAGCGCCCCCAGCACCTCTCCGCCCGCACCGAACAGGGGCGCAGCGACCGAGCCGGCCCCGTGCTGGCGCTCCCCGCGGGACGTGGCGAACCCCAGCCGACGGATGTCCGCCAGGCTCTGCCGCAGCTCGGCGGGGTCGGAGACGGTCTCGGTGGTGAGCCGGGCCATGTCCTGGTCGAGGATCCGGTCGACGGTGTCGGGCGGCAGGAACGCCAGCATGACGCGGCTGGAGGCCCCGGCGTGCAGCGGGTACGGGTGACCGAGACGCACTGTCATCTTGATCTCCTGGGGGCTCTCGTACTGGTCGAGGTACATGCGGCTGTCCTGCACGCGACCGGACAGCGTCGTCGTCTCCCGCGTGGCGTCTCGCAGTCGCCGCAGCGTGGGGCCCGCGAGCTGGCGCAGGTCGACCTCCCGCAGGGCCCGGGAGCCCAGCGCGATCGCCCCGGCTCCGAGTCGGTACTCGCGGGTCACCGGGTCGGCCCGCAGCAAGGACCGACTCACCAGCGACTGCAGGATCCGGTGCACCACGGCCTTGCTCAGCCCCAGGTTCACCGCGATCTCGCTGACCCCCAGAGCCGCGGGCCCGCTGGCGAACTCCAGGAGCACGTCGGCGACGCGGGTGGCCGCCTCGGTTCCGACCGGCGACGTGCCTAGCCCAGGCGAGATTCTGCTGGAGCTCGTCCTTGATTCAGAAGTCACAGTTGTTCCTCTCGGCGGAACGCGCGGCCCGGTCGAGCATGCAGGGTGCGTGAGACGCGGTCAACCACGTCAGAAGGGTTTCGGTTCGATCGGGATCGTTGACCGGCCGCACCAAGCGTGTTAGACACGCCACTACGAACCTCACTCGTTCCGGTACAAGGAACACGATGAGTGAGTCGATGCGCCCCGGCTACGGAAGGTCCACGGCATGAGCACACGACGGAACGCGCTGGCGGTGTTGGCGGCGGCGAGCTTGGTGCTCGCCGGATGCGGCAGCTCGGGGGACAGCACGAGCACCAGCAGCGGAACCAGCGGCAGCGCGGGGGCCGGATCGGGTGAGACGATCACGATCGGCTCGATCCACCCGCTCACCGGCGGCCTCGCCGGGGCCGGCCAGCTCATGCAGGACGCGACGGAGATGGCCGCCGCGGACATCAACGCCGCCGGTGGCATCAAGGCCCTCGGCGGCGCCAAGCTCAAGATCGCCTCCGGGGACAGCCAGGGCAAGGCCGAGGTCGGTCAGAGCGAGGCGCAACGGCTCATCACCTCCGGCGCGGTCGCCCTCGTCGGGACCTACCAGAGCGACGTCACCAAGAACGTCGCCTCGGTCGCCGAACGATCGAAGGTTCCGCTCATCATCGACGTGGCCGTGGACGACAGCATCCTGGCCCAGGGGTACAAGTACTCCTTCCGGATCCAGCCCAACGCGACGGGGATGGGGACCTCGGGGGCCGACGACCTGGTCGGCATCGGTGAGCAGGGCGGTGCCCCGATCAAGACCGCGTCCTACATCCACATCCAGGGCGCCTTCGGCGACAGCGTCTTCACGGCGTTCAAGAAGGAGGCCGAGGCCAAGGGGATCAAGATCCTCAAGGAGGTCGCCTACGACGGCAGCTCCCTCAACGACGCCGCGCCCCAGGTCAGCGAGGCCGCCGCGGGCAACCCCGACGCCATCGTCGTCACCGGCTACTACCCGGACAGCCTGCTGATCGCCAAGGCCCTCGCCGCGCTCAAGCCTAAGGTGAAGGCGGTCTACGGGATCGCCAACGGCGGCTTCGACGACGACTCGTTCCCGGCCCAGGCTGCGGCCGCCGGCACCGGGCTGCTCAGCGCCAACTACCACTACGACGCCACCAGCGCGAGGGTGAAGGACGTTCGGGCGCGGTTCGAGACGAAGTACAAGATGCCGATGGAGACCGCAGCCGTCCTGTCCTACCAGGCCGTGGAGGTGGCCGCGGCGGGCCTCGAGAAGAGCGCCAGCAAGGATCCCGCCAAGCTCCGCGACGCCATCTCGGGCCTGCAGGTGAAGGACCCGTTGCTCGCCTTCGACGGCCCGATCACCTTCGACGAGACCGGGCAGAACAAGAACGCCACGGTCATCGTCATGCAGATTCAGGGGGGCAAGGTCGAGCAGGTCTACCCCAAGAAGTTCCAGACCGTTCCCCTGAAGTTCCCGGCCCCCCCGGGCGTCGCCGGCTGAGCGACACACACCGCCTGCCCGACCCGCTCGCGCCAGGGAGACCAGGAAGGACCGACATGCCGGACGAGGTCATCGCCCCACCCACCGAGGGTGGTGTGCTCGCCGACGACAACGACACGGCCGGATCGAGCGCGACCGCCCCGTCGGGGCCCAGCGCGTTGAGGCGTGGGCTGGCCCTCGCCGGGGCGGTGGTGATCCTGCTCGTGCTGGTCTACCTGGTCGGGGGCAAGAGCTCGGCCCTGGTCACCCAGTCCATCGTCACCGGTGTGCTGCTCGGCGGGGTCTACGCGCTGGTCTCGATGGGACTGACCCTCATCTTCGGCGTGCTGGGCATCGTCAACTTCGCCCAGGGCACGATGCTGACGCTGTCGATGTACGGCGCCTACGTCCTGGTCACCTCCGTCGGCCTGAACGTCTACGTGGCCACCGTCGTGCTCATCCCCCTGTTGTTCGCCGTGGGGTTCGGGGTCCAGTGGCTGCTGCTCAACCGGCTGATGTCCGAGGGCCAGACCGAGGGACAGCTGCTGGTGACCCTCGGCCTCTCCCTGCTCATCGCCAACCTGCTGCTCATCACCTTCGGCGGGCAGCCGAAGTCGGTGCCGGCACCTCTGGGGGGCAACCTGCGCTTCCTCGGAGCGGTGGCGTCGGTGCCGCGGATCGTGGCCTTCGTCGGCGCCGTGGTCCTTGCGCTGGCGCTCACCGCGGTGCTGCAGCGCACCCGGCTGGGGCTCTCCATCCGAGCGGTGGCGGCGAACGCGCAGGGCGCCGCCCTGGTCGGCGTGAACGTGAAGCGGGTGTTCGCCGTGACCTTCGGTCTCGGCGCCGCGTGCGTCGGTGCCGCGGGCGGCCTCGTCCTGCCGTTCTTCAGCCTCACCCCCTCGACCGGTGAGCAGTTCACCATCCTCGCGTTCGTCATCGTCGTGCTCGGCGGCCTCGGCAGCGTCACCGGCGCCGTGCTGGGGGGGCTGGCGATCGGACTGCTGCAGACCGTCGGGGGCCTCTTCGTGCCGGGCACGGGCGCGTTGCTGCTGGTCTTCGCGGTGTTCGTCGTGGTCCTGTTCGTCCGGCCCCAGGGCCTGTTCGGGAGTGAGCTGTGACCGCCGCTCCAGCCGTCTCCCGCCGACCCGCGCCCATCGGCAGCGCCGGCTCACGCCGTCAGTACCTCGTGCTGCTGGTCGTGATCGCGGTGCTCGCCCTGGCCCCGTTCGTGCTGCCGGCCGATCGTCAGCCGGTCGCCGTGCGCACGTTGATCTTTGCCCTGCTCGCCGTCTCCTGGAACGTGATGAGCGGCTACGGCGGCATGTTCAGCTTCGGCCACGCCGCCTTCTTCGGGATCGGCGCCTACGCCGACGCCTACCTGTTGGTCCAGCACGGCATCTCGCCGTGGATCGGCATGGTGGTGGGCGCGATCGTCGCGGCCGCCTTCGGGGTGCTCACCGCCTACGCCTCGCTGCGCTACAAGCTCGCCGGGGCCTACTTCGCCCTGGCCACGTTCGCGTTCGCGCAGATGCTGCTGCTGCTGGTCAGCAACATGGACTCCCTGCGACGCACGGAGGGCTTCAACATCCCGATCCTGCCGAGCGCGTCATGGTCCATGATCCAGTTCCCCCAGAACGACTCCCGCTACTACTGGATCCCGCTCGGGCTGCTGGCGCTGGCGGTCGCGGTCAAGATCGCGCTGGTCAACTCCCGGGCCGGGCAGTTCGTGATCGCGGCTCGGGACGACGCGACGGCCGCCGAGGCGCTCGGCATCCCGGTGATGCGCTACCGGCTGCTGGCGGTGGGGATCAGCTCCGCGATCGCCGCCGTCGCCGGCGTCTACTACGTGCAGTACTACCTGTTCGTCGGTCCGGAGAACGCCTTCGGCGGCAGCGTGTCGATCGAGGCCATCGTGCCCGCCGTCATCGGCGGGATCGGGACGATCTGGGGCCCGCTGGTCGGTGCGGCGATCGTCGGGCCCCTGTCGGAGCTGACCTCGTCCCTGCTGCGCAACCCGCCAGGGATCCTGCAGTTCCTCGAGGGCAAGGCCGGGCTCGACGTGATCACCTACGCGGTGCTGCTGATCCTCATCGTCGTGTTCCTGCCCCGCGGGGTGTACGGCAGCATCAAGGCGCGGCTGCGCCGATGAGCCTGCTCGAGATCGAGGGGCTGTCCCAGTCCTTCAGCGGCCTCAAGGCGCTGGACGGCGTCTCCCTCTCCGTCGACTCCCACCAGGTGCTCGGGATCATCGGCCCCAACGGTGCCGGCAAGACGACGCTGTTCTCGACCATCGCCGGCCAGCTCAAGCCCACCAGCGGGCGGGTGCGCTTCGACGGCCAGGACATCACGGGGTGGCCGGCCTGGAAGGTGGCGCGGGCCGGGCTGGTGCGCACCTTCCAGCTGATGCGACCGTTCGAGAGCATGACCGTGCTCGACAACGTGGCCGCCGCCACCCACTCGCGGCACCGCTCCCGACGGGCGGCGCGGGAGAACGCGGCCCAGGTCATCGAACGGGTGGGCCTGTCGGACTACCGGGACCGGATGTCCGGGGTGCTGCCCACGGCGGGCCTGAAACGGCTCGAGCTGGCGCGGGCACTGGCACTGGAGCCCCAGGTGCTCATGCTCGACGAGGTGCTGGCCGGGTTGGTTCCCACCGAGCGCAAGCCCCTGGTCGACCTGCTCGACACCCTGCGCAGCGAGGGCGTGACCCTGTTGTTCATCGAGCACATCATGGCGGCGGTGATGTCGTTGTCGGACCGGGTGCTCGTGCTCCACGAAGGCAGGCAGCTCGCGGTGGGCACCCCGGACGAGGTCACGTCCGACCCGCGGGTCGTGCAGGCCTACCTCGGAGAGGAGGCCCAGATTGCTGAGGCTTGAGAAGCTGGGCGCGGGGTACCGGCGCCTGCAGATCCTGCACGGCATCGACCTCGAGGTCGGGAAGGGCGAGATCGTCGCGCTGATCGGCGCCAACGGGGCCGGGAAGACGACGACGCTGCGGGCCATCTCCGGCCTGATCAGCCCGACCGAGGGCGACATCATCTTCGACGGGTCCTCGATCGCGGGCATGCGCGCAGACCTGGTGGTCCGGCTGGGACTGGTTCACGTCCCCCAGGACCGGGCCCTGTTCGGTCGGCTCACCGTGGCGGAGAACCTCACCATGGGGGCCTTCACCCACCGGAAGGGGACCACGTCGTCGCTGGACGAGGTGCTCGACCTGTTCCCGATCCTCGCCGAGCGCAGGACGCAGCGGGCGGACACGATGTCCGGTGGCCAGCAGCAGATGCTCGCCATCGGTCGGGCGCTGATGGCACGACCCCGGCTGCTGACCCTCGACGAGCCGTCGATCGGGCTGGCGCCCCAGCTGGTGGCCCAGGTGCTGGCGGCGGTCACCCGGATCCGCGACGCGGGCGTCACCGTGCTCATCGTGGAGCAGAACGCGGCCCAGACCCTGGCCATCTCCGACCGGGCCTACGTGCTGGAGAGCGGCTCGATCGCCGTGGCGGGCACCGGCACCGAGCTGGCCAACGACGACCGTGTCCGAACCGCGTACCTGGGTATGTGAGGAGCACCGTGAGACTGCGTGCCGTGACCCCGATCCACGTCGACGCCACCGAGCTGGCGCGTCGGCAGCGGCGGTACGAGCGTCTGGCCCCCGCGGGCGTGACGGTCGCGCTGTCCGACCTCGGTGACGGCCCCGACGTCCCCCGGGCGCTGGAGTCCGCCGACGACGTGCACCGCTCGGAAGCCCTTCTCGTCGCCGCGCTGCAGACGACGGACCCGGGGACCTACGACGGGTTCCTCCCCGACTGCGTCCTGGACCCGGGAGTTCAGGCGCTCGGCCCGGTACCGGTGCTGGGCCTGCTGCGGTGCTCGAGCCACCTGTTGGCCGCCGCGGGTCGTCCCTTCGCCGCGGTCGCCCGCAACCAGGCCATCGCCGACGAGCTGGGCGAGCGGCTCGAGCTGTACGGTCTGGCCGCGCACTGCGTCCAGGTGCGGGTGCTGGGCCTGTCGGTCGAGGACATCGACGACGACTCCACCTGGGCCGAGTCGGTGGGCGCCGCGGTGGCCGACCTGGAGGTCAGCACGGTGATCAACGGTTGCTCGGCGGTCGACGTCAGCCCAGCGGGGTCCGGGCCGCGCGTGCTGGACCCCACCGCCACCGCCCTGCAGGTGCTCGGCCTGCTCGGTGACCTGCGGCTGCTTCCGGGCGTCGGCAGCGCCCGAAACTCGGTGACGTGGTGAGCACCGAGGTGCCCGACCTGGTCGTCGCCGGCGCCGGGGGTGGGCTGGTGGCCGCGCTGCGGGCCGCCGAGCTGGGCCTGGACGTCCTCGTGGTCGAGGCCAGCGAGCACTTCACCCGCGGCAACAACACGGCCATGTCGACGGCGATGCTGCCGGGCGCAGGCACCCGCTGGCAGACCGAGGCGGGCATCTCCGACGACGCGGCGGTCTTCGTCGAGGACATGGTCACCAAGACCCACGACGAGGTCGACCGTGCGCTGGCGCAGGCCCTGGCCGAGGTCAGCGCAGAGCTGGTGACCTGGCTGGCCGACCACGTCGGGGTCCCCCTCGACCTGGTCACCGACTTCCAGTACCCGGGACACTCCAGGCTGCGCTGCCACACGCTGCCGGGCCGTTCCGGCACCCACCTGCTGTCGGCCCTGCTCGAGGCGGTGGCCGCCGAGGAGCGGATCACGATGCTGGTGCCGGCCCGGCTCACCGACGTCACCTGCAGCGACGGAACCGTGACGGTGGAGGTGAGGACCCCGGACGGGGCGAGCGAGCGGATCGACACCCGGGCGGTGCTGCTGGCCACCAACGGCTACGGCGCGGATCCCGACCTGGTGCGTCAGCACGTTCCCGAGATCGCCGACGCCACCTACTACGGGTCCCCGGAGTCGACCGGGGACGCGTTGCGCATCGGAGCGCGCCTCGGCGCCGCCACCGGTTACCTCGACGCCTACCAAGGTCACGCCGCCCTGTGCGGGGCAGCCGGCACGCTGGTCGGCTGGGCCACCGTCATGCACGGTGGCTACCTCGTCGACGCGAGCGGCGCGCGCTTCGCCGACGAGACCGTCGGCTACTCCGAGTTCGCCCACCTGACCCTGGCCAGGGCGTCAGGCGGTCGGGCGGTCATCGTGCTCGACCAGCGGGTGCACGACGCCTGCCTGGTGTTCGACGACTTCCAGGACACCGTCGCCTCCGGCGCGCTGCGCTGGGCCGACACGGTGCCCGAGCTCGCCCACAAGCTCGGAGTCGACCCCGCCGGACTCGCGGCGACCGTCGAGGCCGCCGCCGCGGCCGCGGCCGGGGACATCGCCGACCCGCTCGGCCGCACCGACTGGGAAGCCCCGCTGCAGCCCCCCTACGCGGGGGTGCACGTGGAGCCGGCGCTGTTCCACACCCAGGGGGGCCTGCGGGTCGACGGCCACGCGAGGGTGCTCGACGGCTGCGGCGCGCCGATCGCGGGGGTCTACGCCTCGGGCGGAGCCGCCATGGGCATCTCCGGGCACGGGGCTGGCGGATACCTGGCCGGCAACGGGCTGCTGCCCGCGCTGGGCCTGGCCTACCTGGCCGCCGGCGACGCGGCCGCATCACGATGACCCCGCCGCAGGGGCGGGCGGGGGTGCTGGCGTGGGTCCAGAACGAGGCGGGCTTCGCCCAGCTGGTCACCGTCAACCGCTCCGGCTTCCCGGTCGGGCGCACCCTCGGCGCACCCGCCAACGACGACTGGTCGGTCGACCTGGTGCAGCGAGGAGCGCACCGGCGCCTGGAGCAGCTCCGTCGGGACCCCCACGTCGAGGTCATCTGGGTGGGCACACCGGTACCCGGCTCCCGCAACGACCACCCCGCGGTCTTCGACTACGGCCGCCTGGTGCCGCGGGTCGTGTTCCTGCGGGCCACCGCCGAGATCATGCCCACCGACTGGACCGTCGCCCGGTACGGCGAGCAGACCACCGTCCTGCGCGAGCGGGGGGTGGGCGCGAAGGCGCCGGCGCGCAGCCCCGAGCAGGCCGCCGTGGACCTCGTCGGGGTGCGGTTGCACCCCGTCAGGGTGCGGGCGGAGGGCTTCGGCGAGGGCGCTGCGAGCCTGACCTGGACGATGGAGGAGACCACATGATCAAGACCATCCTCGGCTACGACATCGTGCCCGGGGTCAGTGAGTCCGAGTACGAGCAGTGGCTGTTCGCGGTGCACGCCCCTGACCTGATGGCTAACCCCCACCTGGACCGGATCATCTTCAACAAGGTGCTGAGGCCGGTCACGACCACCAGCGGCGGGGCCGCGCAGACCGGCACGGAGATGATGTTCTACCGCATCGCCGAGATGCAGTTCGCCGACGAGCGGGCCTACGCCGAGTACCTGGCGTGGTGGGAGCAGCACCCGATCGCGCCGGCACGGGGCCCCGCCGGGCGCACCGCCTTCACGTTCTACGTCGTCGCCGAGCCCACCGTCGTGGAGCGCCCCGTCGTGGAGCGCCCTGTCGGCGAGCGGGACTGAACCGGCTCAGTCCTGCCCGTCCGGGTCGTCGGCCGCGGCGAGGGTGAGCAACCGTCGGGCCTGGCGCACGACCGCCTCGTCCACCAGGCTGCCGGCGGAGTCCGTCAGCACCCCCGCGCCGGCGGCCACCGAGCGGTCGAAGCGCACCAGCAGGGATCGCGCCGCGGCCACCTCCTCGGCACCCGGGGTGAAGACCTCGTTCACGACCGGAACCTGCGCGGGGTGGATGCACGTCCGTCCGACGAACCCGAGCCGAGCCAGGGCACGGGTGGAGCGGCGCAGCCCGTCGAGGTCCCGCACGACCACCGAGGTGGAGGCGACCGGCGGGAGCAGACCGCGCGCGGCGCTGACCAGCACCACGTGGCTGCGCACGAAGGTCAGCTCCGACTCGTCCGGACCCGGGGTGATCCCCAGGTCTGCGCGCAGGTCAGCCTCGCCGAGCTGCAGCCGCACGACCCTCGGCGCGGTCGCGATGCCGGCGGCATCGAGAACTGCGGCCGCCGACTCGAGCAGCGGCACGAGTGCGGTGCACCCGGCCTCGACACCGGCCCGCTCCTCCGCGGCGCGCAGCACCCCGTCCAGGGCGTGCAGCTCGGCCAGCGACTCCGTCTTGGCCACCACGAGCCCAGCCGGAGAGTGCGGGACGACGGCGTCGGCATCGGCGTGCCCAGCCGCTGCAGCGTTGATCCGGACCCAGACCCGGCGGGCGGCGGCGGGGGACAGGCTGCTGAGCCACTGCGCCACCGCTGCGCGGGCCGCGTCCTTGCCCGCTGGTGCGACCGCGTCCTCGAGGTCGACGATGAGCGCGTCGGCGCCGCGGTCCAGGGCGCGGGCCAGCTTGGCGGGTTGGTCCCCGGGGACGTAGAGGTAGGAGCGGGCCAGCAGGGGCACGAGGGGTGACTCCATCGTCGGGCAGTGGGAAAAGCTGACGACGCAGTCTCCCGCACCCGGGCCCGCCGTCGACGCCCGAGTCAGGACGCCTCGCCCACCAGCACCTGGAACAGCACCTCCGAAGGACGACCGCCAGGCTCACGGGAACCTCCTGCGCACCGGACCCGTCGTGGGCGTGGTGCCTTGCCGGTGCCGCACCGCTGCGCACGCCAGGCCCGCGAGCAGGGAACCGGTGAGCCCGAGGGTCAGGTCGCCGAGGGTGTCGCGGTAGGCGGTGAGCTGCTCGGGGGTGTCCAGGATGAACGCGCCGTACTCGCCGATCTCCCACAGGATCGCCGTGGTGGCACCGAAGCCGGTGCACAGCGCGAGCAGCAACCAGGGCGGGAGGGTGGAGCTGCGCAGCAGCAGGACCCCCACCGCCCCGCTGAGCATCGCCCAGTTCAGCAGGTGGCACGCGTCGTCGAAGTGCTCGACGGTGTCGTAGAGGTTCAGTGCGTTGCCGCCGACGTCGACCACGAAGGGCACCGTCCACAACGCGGCCGCCGCCGCCGGGTAGCGGCCAGACCGGCGGCGGTGACCCCGCAGCAGCCAGACCAGTGCCGGCAGCGCCACGAGCAGCGGGTAGAGCACCGCACGGGCCGTCATCGCCTTGTCCGCGAACTGTTCCCACTCGATGTGGGTGACGCTGAACGCGAGCAGGAGCACGAGGACGGCCTTGAGCGCCACGTCCGTCCACACCCAGCCTCGCTGCGCGTCCAGGGTCGTGGTCATGGGACTCAGCCTGGCCGTTGCGCACCCTCGTGCGCGCCCGTGGAACTACTCAGCTGCTGCTGCTGGGTTCGCCGCTGGTGTTCGCCTGCGGCAGTGGGCACCATGAGGGCGAGCACGCCGTCGTGCTTTCCCCGCCTGGAGGTCACCGTGAGTGAAACTGCCCCGATCGCCGACTCCTACGACCGCGGCCCGGCGAGCCCGCCGCTGCTCACGTCCACCATCGGGGACAACCTGGCGGCGACGGTCGACCTGCACGGGCCGCGCGACGCCATGGTCGACGTGACCAGCGGCCGCTCCTGGACCTACGACGAGCTGCACGCCGCGGTGCGCCGCCTCGCCGCCGGACTGCTGCGGGCGGGCCTGAAGAAGGGTGACCGGGTGGGAATCTGGGCGCCGAACTGCCCGGAGTGGACCCTGGTCCAGTACGCGACCGCGGAGATCGGCGTCATCCTGGTGACGATCAACCCCGCCTACCGCGTGAGCGAGCTGGAGTTCGTGCTCAACCAGGCGGGGATCCGGATGATCGTCGCCGCGGAGAAGTTCAAGACGTCGTCCTACGGGGACATGATCGCCGAGGTCGGCCCCCGCTGCGCGGCGCTGAGCGACGTCGTGATCATCGGGGGTGACCGCTGGGTCGAGCTGGCCGAGGGTGAGGCGGACGAGTCCGCCGTCGCCGACGCCGCCAGCGCGCTGACGCCCGAGGACCCGATCAACCTGCAGTACACCTCGGGCACCACCGGTTTCCCCAAGGGGGCCACCCTCAGCCACACCAACATCCTCAACAACGGCTACTTCGTCGGTGAGCTGTGCGGGTACAGCGAGATCGACAAGGTGTGCATCCCGGTGCCCTTCTACCACTGCTTCGGGATGGTCATGGGCAACCTGGCCTGCACCACCCACGGCGCCACCATGGTCATCCCGGCACCAGGCTTCGACCCGGCCGCCACCCTCGCCGCCGTGGCCCAGCAGCGGTGCACGAGCCTCTACGGGGTGCCGACGATGTTCATCGCCGAGCTCGGGCTGCCCGACTTCGACTCCTACGACCTCAGCTCGTTGCGGACCGGGATCATGGCCGGCTCGCCGTGCCCGGCCGAGGTCATGCGCCAGGTGATGTCCACCATGGGCATGGACGAGGTGAGCATCGCCTACGGCATGACCGAGACCTCGCCGGTGAGCACGCAGACCCGCAGCGACGACTCCGTGACCCGTCGGGTGGAGACCGTCGGCCGGGTGGGCCCGCACCTGGAGGTCAAGGTGGTCGACCCGGTGACCGGCGAGACCGTGCCGCGCGGGGAGGTCGGCGAGCTGTGCACCCGGGGGTACTCGGTGATGCTCGGCTACTGGGAGCAGCCGGAGAAGACGGCCGAGGTGCTCGGCGACGACGGCTGGATGCACACCGGCGACCTCGCGACCATGGACCCCGACGGCTACGTGGCCGTGACCGGCCGCATCAAGGACCTCGTCATCCGCGGCTGGGAGAACGTGTACCCGCGGGAGGTGGAGGAGTTCCTCTACACCCACCCCGACATCCGCGACGCCCAGGTGATCGGGGTGCCGGACCCCCGCTTCGGGGAGGAGCTGATGGCGTGGGTGCAGCTGCGCCCCGGCGCGCCCGAGCTGACCGTTGCGGCGCTGCACGAGTTCTGCGCCGGCCGCCTCGCGCACTTCAAGATCCCGCGCTACGTGCACGTGGTCGAGGAGTTCCCCATGACCGTCACCGGCAAGGTGCGCAAGGTGGAGATGCGCGAGGCGTCCACGGCGATGCTGGGGCTGTAGCGACGTTGGGGCTGTAGCGACGCTGGCGACCAGCACGACCGCCCGGGCGGTGCCCGCCGGTCTCAGCCGGGCGGCTGCCGCGTGCTGCGGTAGTCCCTGGCCACACCGATCGCGGCCACGACCATCGCCACCGGCAGCAGCAGCGCCAGCAGGTACAGCGCCAGGGGTGGCCCGCCGGCGACCGCGGCCCAGATGAAGGCGGCGACGATGGCGAGGATTCCCACCGCCGCAAGCACGAGGGCAGCGGTGATGAGCGGGGAACGGGTGGCGCGCACGCCGACCACCGTATTCCGGTGTGCTCTGCGCCGGCGATGTGGCTAGCCTGGGGTGAGCACGCCCGGCGAAGTGATCCGGGCGTGTTCGTCGTGCAGGGGCACCTGCCGACACGGACGACGCGATGGACGGGTGAGCACGGTGCCGACGGGCAAGGTGAAGTGGTACGACACGGAGAAGGGCTTCGGATTCCTCTCCCAGGAGCACGGCGAGGACGTCTACGTGCGTTCCTCAGCCCTGCCCGGTGGTGTCACCGGGCTCAAGCCCGGCCAGCGGGTCGAGTTCGGGATGGCCGCGGGCAAGAGGGGGCCGCAGGCCCTGAGCGTGACGGTGCTCGAGGACCTGCCGAGCGTGGCGGGCGCCCGTTCGGCCGCGCCGGGGGCGCGTTCGAACGCGCCGGGGGCGGCCCGCAAGCACACCCCCGACGAGCTGCACGGGATGGTCGAGGACATGATCACCATGCTGGAGGCCACGGTGCAAAAGGACCTGCGTCGCGGCCGCTACCCCGACCGCAAGACCGCCCAGCGCATCTCCGAGGTGGTCCGCGGCGTGGCCAGGGAGCTGGACGCCTGAGCGGCGGGTCCGCTCAGCGGTGCGGGGTGTAGGTGTTCTGCAGCGACCACGCGCCCCGGGCCACGGGTTTTCCGTCGGCGTCGGTGGCCCCTGACGGCAGCTGGATCTCCACCCCCTGCAGGACCTCGCCCGGGCCCGGGCGCACGGTGACGGCCAGCTGCGCTCCGGGCGCGTAGTACTGGTCCCGGGTTCGTTGGGTCCCGGCCGCGTCGACGTAGATGGTGATCAGTCGCCAGGGTGCGTTGAAGATCTCGGCGGGCAGCGAGATCTGCAGCGGGTCGCCGGGGGGCACGTCGAGCCGCGCAGGCAACCCGGCCGGGACGCAGCTGCGGAAGTCCAGCGCGCAGAGCACCAGAGGTCCGGCCACCGCCGTGGCCCCGTGGGCGTAGTAGGTGATCTCCGGGGGTCCCTGTGTGCCGCACGCCGAGACGGTGAGGGCCAGCGCAGCGGCCCCGAGCAGGGCGGTGGCACGACGGGGGCGGGGCAGACGGGGCACGGTGTCGAGGGTAGGGCCTGCGGGTTCGGACGCTGCCGAGCGGCGGCTCAGCGGGACCGGCCCGCGGCTGGTGCTCGACGGGGTCGAACCCCGCCGAGACCGGGCAGCAGCGACCGGCCGCGGCTGGTCACCACCGTCTGGACGAGGCCGAGCGCGGCGGCGGCGGCGAGCACGGTGAACCCGATCCAGTAGGTGGTCGGCAGCAGCACCCCCATCGCGCCGCCGAACACCCACGAGAGCTGCAGCACGGTCTCCGACCGGCCGAACGCGGATGCTCGCGACTCCTCGGGCAGGTCGCGCTGCAGGGTCGCGTCCAGGGAGACCTTGGCCAGCGCACTGCCGGCGGAGGCGACCAGCGCCGCCAGCGCCGCCGTCACGATGCCCGGCTGGACCGCGGCGAGCACCACCACGGTCAGGGCCGCACCCACGCACCACAGCACGACCACGTCGGGCCGGCCCAGCTTCAGCCGCGCCCCGGCGGCGTTGCCCGCGAAGGCGCCGATCCCGGCCCCGGCCCCCAGCAGCCCGAGCATCGCGATCTGCTCCAGGGGTCGCGCCTCGGTGTGCGCCTTGACCACGAACGCCACGAACAGGGTCAGGAACCCGGTGATGAGGCGCACCGTGGCGTTGCCCCACAACCCGGTGAGCACGGTGCGCCCCAACGGCTGGCGCGTGCGGTCGCGACGGGGCTCGTCGGCGGTCTGGGTGTACAGCAGCGTGGTGGGGACCTCACCGGCGGTCAGCTCGACCCAGCCCGGGATCCGCATGCACAGCCACACCCCCACCGCGAGGACGATCGCGGTGAAGAACAGGCCGCCGGAGGATCCCAGCACGATGGTCACGCCGGAGGCGAGCGCCCCGACCCCGAGGCTGGCGACCAGCCCGAACACGGTCAGCCGGGAGTTGGTCCGCACCAGGCTCAGTTGGCGGGGCAGCACCCGAGGGGTCACCGCGGCCTTCAACACCCCGAAGCTCTTGCTCAGCACCAGGATGCCGAGCGCGCACGGGTACAGCAGCCAGGTGTCGAAGTTCAGCGCCATCACCACGGCGAGCAGGGCGCGAGCGGCGAACGAGCCGGCCAGCGCCCAGCGACGGCCCCGCTGCACCCGGTCGAGCAGCGGACCGATCACCGGTGCGATCAACGCGAACGGAGCCACCGTGATCAGCAGGTACAGGGCCACGTTGGACCGGCTCTCCGCGGTGGCCGCGGCGAAGAACAGGGTGTTGGCCAGGGCCACGGCCAGCGCCGCGTCGGCGGCGTAGTTGGCCATCACCGCGTAGGTCAGGCGGGTCAACCCCGACTCGTCGGCCCCGTCGGCGCTCGCGGCACGGTGGAAGGAGCGCAGACCCTGACGGGTGATCTGCCGTCCGCGCATGGCCGCCACCCGGGTGACGGTGATCTTGCGGGGCAGCCCCGGCACCCCGGGGCTCGTCATGGGGACCGGGGGTGGCCCCAGCGGCGGCAGCACGGCTCGCCCCGGGTGCGGGGTGGCGGACAGGGGCGGAAGTGACGCGCTGGGGCCGCCCCCCGCAGGTGGGCGGGGGAAGGTCGGCAGCGGGGGCAGAGGGTCGGTCGCCGCCGGAGCGACGGGCCGGTCGAGGTCCGGCAGAGTCCGGTGCGGCGCGGCCGCGTCGGACGGCGTGTCGGGGCTCTGCACGATGTCTCATCCTGCCGCAGATCTCCTCGAGAGTCCCGGAGGGCCACCCCGAGCGCCCCCGCCCAGCCCGAGGCCGGGGCCCGGCGGTGCCGCTCCTGCCTCGCTGAACCCCGCATGTTTCGCTGTACCGGTGTTCCGGGCGCCGTCATCGACGCGGCCGCGGCCCGGCGCCGGCTGCACAACCCGTGAGGAGAGCCGTGGAGCAGGTTGACCAGCACTTCTGCGACGCCGTCGAGGCGCTTCGAGGTGGCCCTCGTGGACCCGACCGGCTCGCCGGGGTCCTGTCCCACGAGCTCGCGCTGGAGCTGTTCGACTCGCAGCTGGGGAGCCGGCACCTCGACCTGGCCGCGCGCCGGCTCCGCGCGCAGGGCAAGGGTTTCTACACGATCGGGTCGTCCGGTCACGAGGGCAACGTCGCGGTGGCGGCGGCCCTGCGGGCAGACGACCCGGCGCTGCTGCACTACCGCTCCGGCGGGTTCTACGTCGAGCGTGCGCGCCAGGTCGCAGGGATCGATCCCCTGCGCGACGTCCTGGCGGGCATCGTCGCGGCGACGGAGGAGCCGATGTCCGGTGGCCGTCACAAGGTGTTCGGGCGGCGCGAGCTCGCCGTCATCCCGCAGACCTCGACCATCGCCTCGCACCTGCCGCGTGCCCTCGGGGTCGCGTTCTCGGTCGATCGCGCGGCCAAGCTGGGCGTCGGCGGGCGCTGGCCGCGCGACGCCGTGACGGTGTGCACCTTCGGCGACGCGTCGGCGAACCACTCGACGGCCACCGGGGCGATCAACGCGGCGATTCAGGTCGGCTTCCGTGGACTGGGAATGCCCCTGCTGCTGGTGTGCGAGGACAACGGTCTCGGGATCAGCGTGCCCACCCCGTCGGGCTGGATCTTCCACGCCTACGGCAGCCGCCCCGGCCTGGAGTACTTCGCCGCCGACGGCTGCGACCTCGTCGACGTCCTCGACGCGGCGCGCCGGGCGGCGAGCTGGGTGCGCACCCACCGTCGTCCGGCGTTGTTGCACCTGGCCACCGTGCGCCTGATGGCCCACGCGGGTTCGGACGTCGAGGCGGGCTACCGACGTCCCGAGGCGATCGCGGCCGACCTGAGGCGTGACCCGCTGCTGGGCACGGCGCGCCTGCTGGTGGACGCGCAGGTGATCACCGCCGACGACGTGCTGCAGCGGTACGAGGGCAAGCGCGCCGAGGTGCTCTCGATCGCCCGCGAGGTGGCTGAGCTGCCCCAGCTCGCTTCGGCGGCCGCGGTGATGGCGCCCTTGTCACCCGCCCACCCGGATGCGGTGCTCGACCGGGCGGTCACGCCCGCGGCGGTGCAGGAGCGCGAGCGGATGTTCGGCGGGGTCCTGCCCGAGGGCGAGCCGTCGCTGACGCTCGCGCAGGCGATCAACCGGTCCCTGCTCGACGTCCTCGCGGCCTACCCCGGTGCGCTCGTCTTCGGGGAGGACGTCGCCGCGAAGGGCGGCGTGTACGGCGTCACCCGCGCGTTGATGCGCAAGGCCGGGGGCGCCCGGGTGTTCGACACGCTGCTCGACGAGCAGACGGTGCTCGGCCTCGCGCTGGGGGCGGGCGTGTCGGGGCTGCTGCCCATCCCGGAGATCCAGTACCTGGCGTACCTGCACAACGCGGAGGACCAGCTCCGCGGTGAGGCGGCGACGCTGCAGTTCTTCTCCAACGGCCAGTACCGCAACCCGATGGTCGTGCGCATCGCGGGCTTCGGGTACCAGAAGGGGTTCGGCGGGCACTTCCACAACGACAACGCGGTCGGTGTCCTGCGGGACGTCCCGGGGCTCGTCATCGCCGCCCCGGCGCGTGCGGACGACGCCGCGGCCATGCTGCGCACCTGCGCCGCGGCCGCCACCGTGGACGGCGCGGTGTGCGTGTTCCTCGAGCCGATCGCGCTCTACCACACGCGTGACCTGCACACCGAGGGTGACGGTGGATGGACCGCGCCCTACGCCCCGCCCGGCTCGTGGGCCGAGCAGCACGTGGGACTCGGTCGGGCCCGCACCTACGGCGACGGGTCTGACCTCACGCTCGTCAGCTTCGCCAACGGCGTCCCCATGAGCCTGCGCGTCGCCGCGGCGCTCGAGGCGGCCGGGGTCGCCTGCCGCGTGCTCGACCTCCGCTGGCTGGCGCCGCTGCCGGTGGCCGACCTGCTGCGCGAGGCGCGGGCCACCGGGCGCGTGCTCGTGGTCGACGAGACGCGGGCCACCGGTGGGGTCTCCGAGGGCGTCGTGACGGCCCTGGTCGACGCCGGCTTCGACGGCTCGGTGGCTCGAGTCACCAGCCAGGACAGCTTCATCCCGCTCGGCGACGCGGCGCTGCACGTGCTGCTCGGTGAGGACGAGATCGTCGCCGCCGCGCTGCGGCTCGCGTCGACCGGTCGTGCGTCGGACCGGTGACCGGCCGGGTCACCGGGCGACGAAGCGGACCTCGAAGATGGTCGGCCACAGCTTGCCGGTGACGAGGAACCGGTCCGTCCCGGGTATCGCGGCGATGCCGTTGAGCACGTCTGCGTCCCGGGCCTGGGCGGGGTCGAGCAGCCCGCTCGCGTCGACGGTCGCGGTGACGTTCCCGGTGCGCGGGTCGATCCGCAGAATCTGGTTGGTCTGCCACACGTTGGCCCAGACCTGCCCGTCCGGGGTGCACTCCAGCTCGTTGAGCTCCTCGACCGGGGACCCGTCCGCGGTGACGGTCACCG
Source organism: Mycobacteriaceae bacterium (assembly GCA_039923155.1). Taxonomy (GTDB): domain Bacteria; phylum Actinomycetota; class Actinomycetes; order Mycobacteriales; family Mycobacteriaceae; genus Rhodococcus_D. The sequence continues at coordinate 20,657 of JBDTDI010000322.1, forward strand.
TGGACAGGGCGGCGAAGGTGGTCCGGTCCCGGAAGGTCAGGGTGGCGGTGCCGTTGCTCATGACGAGCCGGTCGGGTTGCGTGCACAGGCCCCACCCCTCGCCGTCGTAGGTGGCCCGGCCCTTCTCGGCCAGGGTGAGCGGATCGCGGGCGATGGCGAGGTGGCTCTGCCAGGTGATCTGCCAGAGCCGGTCGCCGGCCACCGTGATCCCCTCTCCGAACAGGTCCTCGGGCAGGTCACGGCGGGCCAGCACCCCTCCGGAGGCCAGGTCGCTGCGCTGGACGTAGGAACGCCCCCGCAGGCCGGTGCTCTCGTACAGCTCACCCCCGTCGATCTCCAGGCCCTGGGTGAACGCCGTCCTCTCGTGCGGCCGGGTGCTGATGACGTCGACCGTCAGCTGCTGGATCCGTCCGGCGTCGGCCCCGGAGCCGGTGCCGGGGGGGTCCGAGGGGCCCCCGGAGCTGCTGCACCCGGCGAGGAGCACGCCGCACACCACCGCCAGGACGCGGAGCCGGCCGTCGTGCACACCGGCAAGTGTGCCGCCTGACCACCCGTCTGCCCGATGTGCGGCACAATCAGGGTCGTGACCAGCGACTCCACCGCCCTGACCGTTCCCGCCCTGCTGGCCGAGGCGGTGGAGCTGGCCCGCGCCGCCGCGGTGGAGCTCGGCGACGGCGCGGTCGGCGCGCACCTGGGGGTGCACGCCGAGGACGACAGCGCGACCACCCACCGCTTCGCCGCCGACAAGTCCGGCTACCGGGGCTGGGAGTGGTCGGTGGTCCTTGCTACCACTCCCGGTTCTGACGCCGTCACGGTGAGCGAGGTCGTGCTGCTGCCCGGGCAGGATGCCCTCCTGGCCCCGGCCTGGGTGCCCTGGCAGGAGCGCGTGCGCCCCGGCGACCTCGGTGCGGGTGACCTGCTGCCCCCGCCCGTCGACGACCCGCGGCTGGTGCCCGGCTACCTCGCCAGCGACGACCCCGCCGTGGAGGAGGTGGCCCTGGAGGTCGGTCTGGGTCGGCGGCAGGTGATGAGCCGTGAGGGCCGCCTCGACACGGCCGAGCGGTGGTTCGACGGCGACGGCGGGCCGCGGGCCGAGGTCGCCCTCGCCGCACCCGCGCCGTGCGGGACGTGCGGGTTCTACCTTCCCCTGGCCGGTTCGCTGCGGGCCGCGTTCGGCGTGTGTGGCAACGAGATGTCCGCCGACGGTCACGTGGTGCACGTCGGGCACGGGTGCGGTGCGCACTCCGACACCGTGGTCGTCGACGGGGCCGCCACTCCCGTCTCGGAGCTGACCACCGACGACGAGTCGCTCGAGGTCAGCACGCACACCGCCGGGTGAGCGAGCCGGACCCGTTCGGGACCGCCGCCCTGCGGGAGGCGACGCTGGCGACCTGGGCCTCCTCGCCGACCCGGTTGCGCGAGGACGTCGCGACCGAGGCCGACCTCGTGGCCGGTGGCTACCGCGACCGGGTGCTGACCGAGCTCGCGCAGAACGCGGCCGACGCCGCGACCCGGGCCGGTGTCGACGGGGTGCTGACCGTGCGGCAGGTGGGGGACGAGCTCAGGGTCGCCAACACCGGCGCACCTCTCGACGTTGCGGGGGTGCACGCCCTGACCGCGCTGCGTGCGTCGTCGAAGACCGACGGGGTGGGGCGGTTCGGGGTGGGCTTCACCTCGGTCCTGGCCGTCAGCGACGCGCCCCGCGTCCT
>JBDTDI010000323.1:0-7412 GCA_039923155.1 Mycobacteriaceae bacterium
TTCGGTGAGACGGGCCAGCGCCACCAGCGCGTCGGTCAACGGTTCGAGGTCGGCGGCGCCGAGGCCGGACACCCGGGCCGCCACCCGGGCGCTCGGGCGCAGACCCTGGTCGGCGCGGAAGCGCCGCAGCTCGGTGACCAGGGCCTGCAGGTCGGCCACCTGCTGCGCCGCGGTGGGATCCGGATCGTGCCCGCTGGGGCACGGCCAGGAGGCCACCACCACTGATTCCTGCTCGGTCAGGGCCGTCCACAGCGTCTCGGTCACGAACGGCATCAGCGGGTGCAGCAGGCGCAGCAGCACGTCGAGCACGTGGCCGAGCACCACCCTGGTCGCCGGTGCGGTCGGCTCGTCCCCGTCCCGGCCGAGCTGCACCTTGGCCAGCTCCAGGTACCAGTCGCACACCTCGTCCCAGGCGAAGTGGTACAGCAGCTCGGCGGCCTTGCCGATCTCGTACCTCTCGGCCAGCACGTCGTGCTCGGCGACCACCGCGTCGAGGCGGTCCAGGATCCAACGGTCGGCCACGGTGAGCCCGTCCCGCTCGGGCAGCCGCCCCGCGACGGCCCCGTTGAGCAGCCCGAGACGGGTCGCGTTGAACAGCTTGGTCGCGAAGTTGCGCGACGCCTGGGCGTGCTCGTCGCCCACGGACAGGTCCGAGCCGGGGTTGGCTCCACGGGCCAGGGTGAAGCGCACCGCGTCGGCACCGAAGGTGTCCATCCACTCGATCGGGTCGATGCCGTTGCCGCGACTCTTGCTCATCTTGCGGCCCTCGGCGTCGCGAATGAGCCCGTGCAGGACCACGTCGCCGAACGGCACCGACTGCTCCGGGTTGCGACCGTCCCCCCCGGTGTCGGACTCCATCGCGTACAGCCCGAACATCATCATCCGGGCGACCCAGAAGAAGATGATGTCGTAGCCGGTGACCAGCACCGACGTGGGGTAAAAGCGCTCCAGCTCGAGGGTGCGCTCCGGCCAACCCATGGTCGAGAAGGGCCACAGGCCGGACGAGAACCAGGTGTCCAGCACGTCCGGGTCCTGGAACCAGCCGTCGCCGCTGGGCGGGGTCTCGTCCGGGCCCACGCACACCGTCTCGCCGTCGGGGCCGTACCAGATGGGGATGCGGTGGCCCCACCACAGCTGGCGCGAGATGCACCAGTCGTGCATGTTGTCCACCCAGCCGAAGAAGCGCGGCTCCTGGCTGCGCGGGTGAATGGTGGTGCGACCGTCGCGAACCGCGTCCCCGGCGGAGCGGGACAGGCCCGAGGTGGCCACGAACCACTGCAGGCTCAGCCGCGGCTCGATCGGCTCCCCGGTGCGCTCGGAGTGCCCGACGCTGTGCAGGTAGGGCCGCACCTCCTTCACCACCCGGCCCTGCCTGGCCAGCTCCTCCCGGACGGCCACCCGCGCTGCAAAGCGGTCCATGCCGTCGAAGCGGGTGCCGGTACTGGTGATGCACCCGGTCGTGTCCATGATCGAGGGCATGGCTAGGTTGTGGCGACGGCCCATCTCGAAGTCGTTCGGGTCGTGCGCCGGGGTGATCTTCACCGCGCCGGTGCCGAACTCCGGGTCGACGTAGTCGTCGGCGATGACCGGGATCTGCCGCCCGGTGATGGGGTGCTCCAGCGTGGTTCCGACGAGGTGGGCGTAACGCGGGTCGTCGGGGTGCACGGCCACTGCGGTGTCGCCCAGCATGGTTTCCACCCGGGTGGTGGCCACGACGACGTGCGGCTCGGCGTCGTCCAAGGACCCGTAGCGCAGGCTGACCAGCTCACCCTCGACGTCGGCGAAGGTCACCTCGATGTCGCTGATCGCGCTCTGCAGCACCGGCGACCAGTTCACCAGGCGCTCCGCGCGGTAGATCAGCCCGTCGGCGTACATCCTGGCGAAGATGGTCTGCACCGCGCGAGACAGCCCCTCGTCGAGGGTGAAGCGCTCACGGGACCAGTCGACACCGTCCCCGAGGCGGCGCATCTGCCCGCGGACGGTGTCCCCGGACTGACGGACCCAGTCCCAGACCTTGTCCACGAACAGCTCGCGACCGAGGTCGTGCCGGGTCGTGCCGTTCGCTGCGAGCTGCTTCTCGACCACGGCCTGGGTGGCGATCCCGGCGTGGTCGGTGCCCGGCAGCCACAGCACCTCGTAGCCCTGCATCCGCTTGCGCCGCGTCATCGCGTCCATCAGCGTGTGGTCCAGGGCATGACCCAGGTGCAGGCTGCCGGTCACGTTGGGCGGGGGCAGCACCACCGAGAACGCCGGCTTGTCGCTGGCGGGGTTGGCGGTGAAGTAGCCGGCTTGCACCCAGCGCTGGTACAGCGCGCCCTCCATCGCCGCCGGGTCCCACTGCGCGGGCAGCACCCCGGAACGGTCGTGCGGGGAGGCCGCGGACGGGGCGGTCGTCGGCGGGCTCTGCGGTGCGGGGCGGGTCACTTGGTCGAGTCTAGGAAACCCTGGCTGCCCGCGTGAGCCGGGCGTGCGTCGAACAGCTGGGTCAGCGTGGCCCACTCCGCCGGGGTGTTGGCACTGGCGAACGAGCGCAGCGCCGGGTCGCCCGCCGCCACACCCGGGTCGGTGCTCAGCTCACCGGCTGAGACACCACGGACGTCGAGCTCGGTGAGCACCGCCTGCAACCGCCGCTGCCCGGTCGCGAGCAGCCTCTCGGCCACCGGGGCCACGTCGGTGCGGTAGGCGGCAAGCAGCGGCTGGACCCGACCACCGACCTCGGGCACGGCCGCGTCGTGGGGGCCCAGGCAGCGCAGCAGCGCCTGGGCGACGGCCGGGTGCAGCAGCGGTGTGTCAACGGCGCAGACCACCGCAGACTCCGCGCCCAGCGAGGCCGCCGTCCGCAGACCCAGGGCCAGCGCTGCCAGCGGACCAGCGTCGGCGAGCTCGTCACGGACCACGTGACCTGAGCTTGGCGGCAGGTCCTGACCGGCGGCCGCGACGACGACCACCGGCCCGCACCCCCCCAGCGCGCGGACCACCCACAGCAGTGCCGCCTCACCCCCCAGCCGCAGCGAGACCTTGTCGGTGCCCATGCGCCGCGATCGCCCGCCGGCGAGGACCACGCCCGCGGCGGCGGCCGCCGAACCGTCCTTCACCCCCCGGCTCACCGCTCTGCGCCGCCCACGCGCGAGGGCCGCCGAGCCAGCAGCCCGGTGACGCCGAGCAGTCCCAGCAGGGCGACGACCGAGAGCAGAAAGGCGGGCGAGGTGGGGTCGTCGACGTTGCCGCCGAGCGCGGTGTAGACGACGATGCTCGGCACGATCCCCAGCCCGGTGCCGAGGGTGAACTCGCGAACACCCAGCGCCGTGGCCCCGGCCAGGTAGCTCGACGGGCCGAACGGCACCACCGGAACCAGGCGCACCCACAGCACCGCCAGCAGACCGCGCCGACTCAGGTAGCGCTCCAGGCGCAGCAGTGCGGGTCCCGCCCGGCCGGAGCCCGTCAACCGGGCCAGCGCGGGGCGGGAGAGCAGCCGTCCGAGCCCGAAGCAGGACAGCGCCCCGCACATCGCGCCCAGCCACACCAGAGCCGTGCCCGCGGCAGGTCCGAACAACACTCCCGCGGCCAGGGAGAACACGGTCACGGGCAGCACGGCCAGGGTGGCCAAGATGAACAGGACCACGAACAGCACCGGCGCCCAGGCACCGGCGTCGGCCACGGTGGAACGCACCTGCTCCAGCGTGGGCACGCCGTGCACCACCAGCACCACGGCCACCCCCAGCAGCAGCACGGCGAGCAGGCACAGGCGCAGCCACGTCGACGCCCGCAGCCCGTTCACGCCCACGAGTCTGTCAGGCGCGGCACGACGGGCGCGGGGGTGCGACAGTAGGGCCACGCAGAGCTGGGTTGGCGATCGAGCGCGAGGAGTGGCTGTGGGACGGGTGACGACGCGTCGGCGGGTGCGCCGCATCTCTGCCGAGGGCGAGACCTGGCGCCCAGACACCCTCGCCGTCGAGGAACCGATGGAGATCCGCGTCGGAGGTCGGGCGTTGGCCGTGACCATGCGGACCCCCGGGGCCGACGTCGACCTGCTGCACGGGTTCCTGCTCACCGAGGGCGTCATCAGCGACCGCGAGGATGTCGTGGTGGCGCGCTACTGCGACGGTGTGGACGAGGCGGGGGCCAACACCTACAACGTCCTCGACGTGACCCTCGCCGACGGCGTCGCCCCACCCGACCCGTCGGTGGAGCGCAACTTCTACACCACCAGCTCGTGCGGGGTGTGTGGCAAGGCGTCGCTCGACGCGGTGCGGCTGATCAGTCGTCACGCCCCCGGGACCGACCCCGCCACCGTGACCGCGAGCGCGCTCACCCGGATGCCGACCGACCTGCGCGCTGCGCAGAAGGTCTTCGACACCACGGGCGGGCTGCACGCCGCCGGGCTGTTCACCACGGACGGCCAGATGCTGGTGCTGAGGGAGGACGTGGGGCGCCACAACGCGGTGGACAAGGTGATCGGCTGGGCCGTCCGCGAAGGGCGGGTGCCGTTGTCCGGCTGCGTCCTGATGGTGAGCGGGCGGGCCTCGTTCGAGCTGGTGCAGAAGGCGGTCATGTCCGGGATACCGGTGCTCGCGGCCGTCTCCGCGCCGTCGTCGCTCGCCGTGGAGCTGGCCGAGGAGTCGGGGGTCACCGTGGTGGGCTTCCTCCGCGGGGAGTCGATGAACGTGTACTCCCGACCCGACCGCGTCGTTGCTCGGCCCTCATCCAGCAAATAGCACCCTTCTTGTACGTTTCGCGCGCAAAATACGTACAAAAGGGTGCTATTTGGGAGGAGCTACGCGCTCTTCTCCCGGCGCTCAGGGCGGACGGGCTTGCGGGGGACGATGGTAGGCAGCACGTTGTCGCGCACCGTCTCACCGGTGATCACGACCTTGGCGACGTCGTCGCGGCTGGGGATGTCGTACATCACCGGCTGCAGGACCTCCTCCATGATCGCGCGCAGACCACGGGCCCCGGTACCGCGGTGGATGGCGGCCTCGGCGATGGCCTCCAGCGCCTCGGGCTCCATCTCCAGCTCTACGCCGTCCATCTCGAACAGCCGCGCGTACTGCTTGACCAGCGCGTTGCGGGGCTCGCTGAGAATGGTGACCAGCGACTCCTTGTCCAGGTTCGTGACCGTGGCGATCACGGGCAGACGGCCGATGAACTCGGGGATCAGGCCGAACTTGATGAGGTCCTCGGGCATCACGTCGGCGAAGCGGTCGGTGGTGTCCAGCTCGGCCTTGGAGTGCACCTCGGCCCCGAAGCCGAGACCGCGCTTGCCCACCCGGTCGCTGACGATCCGCTCCAGCCCGGAGAAGGCGCCAGCCACGATGAACAACACGTTGGTGGTGTCGATCTGGATGAACTCCTGGTGCGGGTGCTTGCGCCCACCCTGGGGCGGGACGCTGGCCTGGGTGCCCTCCAGGATCTTCAGCAGGGCCTGCTGCACGCCCTCACCGGAGACGTCACGGGTGATCGAGGGGTTCTCGGACTTGCGGGCGATCTTGTCGACCTCGTCGATGTAGATGATGCCGGTCTCGGCCCGCTTGACGTCGTAGTCGGCCGCCTGGATGAGCTTGAGCAGGATGTTCTCGACGTCCTCGCCGACGTACCCGGCCTCGGTCAGCGCCGTGGCGTCGGCGATCGCGAACGGGACGTTGAGCATCTTCGCCAACGTCTGCGCCAGATAGGTCTTTCCGCAGCCGGTCGGGCCGAGCATGAGGATGTTCGACTTGGCCAGCTCCACGACCTCCTCGCGACTGTCGCGAACCTTGTCCCCGGCCTGGATCCGCTTGTAGTGGTTGTAGACCGCCACCGCCATGGCGCGCTTGGCCGCGTCCTGACCAATGACGTAGGTCTCCAGGAAGTCCCGGATCTCCGCCGGCTTCGGCAGCTCGTCGAGCTTGACCTCGCCGGCTTCGGCGAGCTCCTCCTCGATGATCTCGTTGCACAGGTCGATGCACTCGTCGCAGATGTACACCCCAGGCCCGGCGATGAGCTTCTTGACCTGCTTCTGGCTCTTCCCGCAGAAGGAGCACTTCAACAGGTCACCGCCGTCACCGATGCGTGCCATCGCCCTGGTCCCTGCTTCCTCAGCCGTCGCGGCTGACTGTCGCACTCATCGCTGATCGGTCCGTGGTCCTCGTGACGCCGTGATGGTCATCGTCTCGTGATGGTCGTCGACGCTACTCGTGCTGCGCCGGCAACGGTGGGTCGTGACCCGCGACGGCGCAGGAGGTCAGCGTGCCGGGTGCGCACGCAGCCCGGGCGCAGGAGCGTCCGGGCGGCGTGTCGCGCTAGTTCTTCGCGCTCAGGACTTCGTTGCCGAGAGCTTGCGGTAGGGCAGGACGTTGTCGATGATCCCGTACGTCTTGGCCTCCTCGGCGGTGAGAATCTTGTCCCGCTCGATGTCCTCGCGGACCTGGTCCGGGGTCTTGCCGGTGTGGTTCGCCAGCGTGGTCTCCAGCAGGCGACGCATGCGCTGGATCTCCCCGGCCTGGATCTCCAGGTCGGACACCTGCCCGTAGATGCCCTCGGTCGCGGGCTGGTGGATCAGCACCCGCGCGTTGGGCAGGGCCATGCGCTTGCCCGGTGTCCCCGCGGCCAGCAGCACCGCCGCCGCGGAGGCAGCCTGGCCCAGGCAGACGGTGGCGATGTCGGAGTGGACGAACTGCATCGTGTCGTAGATGGCCATCAACGAGGTGAACGAGCCACCCGGGGAGTTGATGTAGAGGGTGATGTCCCGGTCGGGGTCATCGGACTCCAGGCACAACAGCTGAGCCATGACGTCGTTGGCCGACGCGTCGTCGACCTGCACGCCGAGGAAGATGATGCGCTCCTCGAAGAGCTTGTTGTAGGGGTTGGACTCCTTCATGCCGTAGCTGGTGCGCTCGACGAAGGAAGGCAGCACGTAGCGGGAGCTGGGCATCTGGGAAGCGTTCACGGTGGGGGTCTCCGTATGGGTCGACGGGCTGGGTGCCGAAAAGACGGGGGTTGGGGGACGGGACCCGTCAGGACCCGGTGCCGCCGGTCTCGACGGCCCGGCTGACCACGTGGTCGACGAAGCCGTACTCCAGGGCCGCGGCCGCGGTGAACCAGCGGTCACGGTCGGAGTCGGCGTTGATGCGGTCCACGGTCTGGCCGGTGTGCTCGGCGATCAGCTCGGCCATCTCCCGCTTGGTGTGCGCGAACTGCTCGGCCTGGATGGCGATGTCGGTGGCGGAGCCACCGATGCCGGCCGAGGGCTGGTGCATCATGATCCGCGCGTGGGGCAGGGCGTACCGCTTGCCCTTGGCCCCGGCCGAGAGCAGGAACTGGCCCATGGACGCGGCCAGGCCCATCGCGTAGGTGGAGACGTCGCACTCGGCGAACTGCATGGTGTCGAACATCGCCATGCCCGCGGTGACTGATCCACCCGGGGAGTTGATGTA
>JBDTDI010000324.1:0-4345 GCA_039923155.1 Mycobacteriaceae bacterium
GCAGGCCGAGCAGCGCGTGTCCGAGCTGACGCGCGAGATCGAGGCGCTGCGGAGGCGGACGCCCGACACGCCGCGCCGGGTCAGCGACCTCGAGGCACGGCTGCAGGAGACGATCGCCCAGGTCGACACGCTTACCAGCCGCAACGCCAAGCTGCTGGAGACGTTGAAGGACGCGCGCCAACAGCTGCTCGTGCTGCGGGAGGAGGTCGATCGGCTTGCCCAGCCCCCGAGCGGCTACGGGGTGTTCCTGACCGCGCAGGTCGAGAACGCCACGGTCGACGTGTTCACCTCCGGTCGGCGGATGCGGCTGGTCTGCTCACCGGCGATCGACGTCAGCGAGCTGCGCCAGGGCCAGACGGTCCGTCTCAACGAAGCGCTCACCGTGGTCGAGGCCGGGGCCTACGAACGGGTGGGGGAGGTGAGCTCCCTGCGCGAGCTGCTCGACGGCGGCGAACGGGCCCTGGTGCTCGGGCACGCCGACGAGGAGCGGGTGGTGTGGCTGGCCGAGCCGCTGCGCAACGACCCTTCCGATCCGGAGTCGGTGTCGCTCAAGGTGGGGGACTCGCTGCTGGTGGACACCAAGGCGGGCTACGCCTTCGAGCGGGTGCCCAAGGCTGAGGTCGAGGATCTCGTGCTCGAGGAGGTTCCTGACGTCGACTACTCCGACATCGGCGGTCTGAGTCGCCAGATCGAGCAGATCCGGGACGCGGTGGAGCTGCCGTTCCTGCACGCGGAGCTGTTTCAGGAGTACTCCCTGCGCCCGCCCAAGGGGGTGCTGCTCTACGGACCGCCGGGATGCGGCAAGACCCTCATCGCCAAGGCTGTGGCGAATTCGCTGGCCAAGAAGATCGCCGAGGCCCGCGGGGACGACCCGCGCGAGGCCAAGTCGTTCTTTCTGAACATCAAGGGACCCGAGCTGCTGAACAAGTTCGTCGGGGAGACCGAACGTCACATCAGGGTCATCTTCCAGCGGGCCAGGGAGAAGGCGTCGGCGGGCACCCCGGTGATCGTGTTCTTCGACGAGATGGACTCCATCTTCCGCACGCGGGGCTCCGGTGTCTCCTCCGACGTGGAGACGACGATCGTGCCGCAGCTGCTCAGCGAGATCGACGGCGTGGAGGGCCTGGAGAACGTCATCGTCATCGGCGCCTCCAACCGGGAGGACATGATCGACCCGGCCATCCTGCGCCCGGGGCGCCTGGACGTGAAGATCAAGATTGAGCGCCCGGACGCCGAGGCGGCGGAAGACATCTTCTCCAAGTACCTGACCCCCGAGCTTCCGCTGAACGCCACGGACCTCGAGGAGTTCGGCGGTGATCGGAGCGCGTGCATCGCCGGCATGATCCAGCGGGTCGTCGAGCGCATGTACACCGAGTCCGACGACAACCGCTTCCTGGAAGTGACCTACGCCAACGGCGACAAGGAGGTCCTGTACTTCAAGGACTTCAACTCCGGGGCGATGATCCAGAACATCGTGGACCGGTCCAAGAAGTACGCGATCAAGTCGGTGCTCGAGACCGGGGTGAAGGGCCTGTCGGTCACGCACCTGCTGGACTCGATCGTCGACGAGTTCGCCGAGAACGAGGACCTGCCCAACACCACCAACCCCGACGACTGGGCCCGCATCTCGGGCAAGAAGGGTGAGCGGATCGTGTACATCCGAACGCTGGTCACGGGCAAGAACGCGAGCACCTCACGTGCCATCGACACGGAGACCAACACCGGTCAGTACCTCTGAGGGACAATCCCGGCGGCACCGGGTCGGGGTGTGCGGCTCATCCTGGCGACTCCGTCCGCCAGCTCTCGCAGGTCTCCAGGTCGTCGCGCATCTTCTGCCGCGACCGGGACAGCACGTTGGGCCGGGTGGTCACGTCGACCGCAACGATGCCGTCGGTGCTGGTGATGACGTAGATGGAGCGGGAGAACGACAGCTGACCGACGGGTTTGCCGGTGCGGAACTGCTCGACGTCCTCACGCCGATAGGTCAAGGTGCGCAGCTGGTTCCGCACCACCAAGTGCTCTGCGTCGCCGGCGACCCCGAGCCGGAACAACCGGTACACCAGGACCGCCCCGGCCACCGCGAGGACGGCCAGGATCGCGCGGGAGCCGGCGGTGGCGCTCAGCGCGAGGTATGTGATCAGGCCCAGCCACGCCACGAGAAAGAGGATGAGCAGGGCGCGCAGCCAGGCCGGGGCACGGAGCAGGGGGGTCACCGGCTCACCGTGCCTCATGCAGGCCCCAGCGCCTCATCGACCAGCCGGTCACGTGACCCGGCCGTCGATCCGGACGCACCGGTCGCCGTGGTGACGCACCCGACTGCCCAGCGTGGTGGGCGGGCGGAGCAGCTGCGCCCGTAGGGTCGGTACCCATGCAGCGGATCATGGGCACCGAGGTCGAGTACGGCATCTCCTCCCCGGGGGACCCCTCGGCCAACCCGGTGATCACCTCCACCCAGGCGGTGCTGGCCTACGCGGCGGCGGCGGACGTTCCCCGGGCCAAGCGGACGCGCTGGGACTACGAGGTGGAGTCGCCCATGCGCGACGCCCGCGGCTTCGACCTTGGCCGTCCGAGCGGCCCGGTGCCGATCATCGACGCCGACGAGGTGGGGGCCGCAAACATGATTCTCACCAACGGTGCCCGCCTCTACGTCGACCACGCCCACCCGGAGTTCGCCGCCCCCGAGGTCCGTGACCCGATGGACGCGGTCATCTGGGACAAGGCCGGCGAGCGGGTGATGGAGGAGGCCGCGCGCTACGCCGGAACCGTCCCCGGCGCACCCAAGCTGCAGCTCTACAAGAACAACGTCGACGGCAAGGGCGCCAGCTACGGCACCCACGAGAACTACCTGATGGCCCGCTCCACCCCGTTCGCCAACGTGATCACCGGGTTGACCCCGTTCTTCGCCTCCCGCCAGGTGTTCACCGGTTCCGGTCGTGTCGGGATCGGACAGTCCGGGGACACCCCAGGTTTCCAGCTCTCGCAGCGGGCGGACTACATCGAGGTCGAGGTGGGCCTGGAGACGACGTTGAAGCGCGGCATCATCAACACCCGTGACGAGCCGCACGCCGACGCCGACAAGTACCGACGCCTGCACGTCATCGTCGGGGACGCGAACCTCGCCGAGACCTCGACCTACCTGAAGCTGGGGACCACGTGCCTGGTGCTCGACCTGGTGGAGTCCGGCGCCGATCTGACCGACCTGGTCCTGGCCGACCCTGTGCACGCCGTCCACGTGGTCAGCCACGACCCCACCCTGAGGGCCACCGTCGACCTGGCTGACGGCCGGTCGATGACGGGCATCGACCTCCAGCGGATCTACCACCAGCGGGTCTCGGAGCTCTTGGCCAACGACCGGCAGCCCGACGCTCGAGCCCAGCACCTGCTCGACACCTGGGCCCACGTGCTCGACCTGCTGGCCAACGATCCGATGGACTGCGCCGAGCTCCTCGACTGGCCCGCGAAGCTGCGGCTGCTGCAGGGGTTCAAGGATCGCGAAGGGCTTGGCTGGGCGGCGTCGCGGCTTCGTCTGGTGGACCTGCAGTACTCCGACGTGCGCCTGGACAAGGGCCTGTACAACCGGCTCGTGGCCCGGGGCTCCATGCAGCGCCTGGTCACCGAGGAGCAGGTCCAGGCGGCAATCAGCACGCCGCCCAGCGACACCAGGGCCTACTTCCGCGGTGAGTGCCTGCGTCGCTTCGGCCCCGACGTCGCCGCGGCCAGCTGGGACTCGGTGATCTTCGACGTCGGCCGCGAGTCGCTGGTGCGCATACCCACCCTCGAGCCGCTGCGCGGCACCAAGGCGCACGTCGGCGAGCTGCTCGACTCGGTGGACTCGGCCGTGGAGCTCGTCGACGCGCTCAGCGCCTAGCTGCCCGACAAGTAGCAGCCTGACGAGTAGCAGCCCGACGAGCGCAAGCTCGTCGAGCTTGCTCTTGAGGACTGACCCGAGTGCGGGGTCGTGTCGTGTCGGTTCCTCCGTGCAGATCTCACCGACAGTGAGGCCAGGAGGCCACCACGAGCGTCCACCGTGAAAATCCTGCGGTCGCGCTGGACGTTTGGGCCCGAGGTGTCGCGCACCTCGCAGCGCGGCGGCCGCGGCCGCGATAGGTAGGCTCCGGACAGGACGTACGGGATCCAGCACGAGCAGGGAGCTGACCATGGCCCAGGAGCAGACGACGCGCAGCGGCGGCGGCGAGGACGACGACGCGGTCGGCCCGGACACCTCGGCGGGCCAGGAGCGGCGCGAGAAGATGGCGACCGAGACCGATGACCTGCTGGACGAGATCGACGACGTGCTGGAGGAGAACGCCGAAGACTTCGTCAAGGCCTACGTGCAGAAGGGCGG
>JBDTDI010000325.1:0-18633 GCA_039923155.1 Mycobacteriaceae bacterium
GCCACGAGCTGGGTGGTCTGGGTGGCCATCGGGGGGATGGCGGCGGCGAAGAACCCCACGACGAGGGCGAGAAAGATCAGGAAGACCACGGTGACGGCGAGGCCGCGTCCCAGGTGGCGGCGCTCGAGCCAGGCCACCAGCGGTTGCAGGCCCATGGCCACGAACAGCGCGGACCCGACGAGGACCAGCTCGCTGCGCATGGACCCGAGCACGAGGACGATCGCGTAGGTGACGGCGACCCCCGCGGCCGCGGCGAGCCCGATGACGAACGGGGACCGGCGGTTGAAGCGTGGTCCCAGCTGTCCGGCCGGGTGCTCCGTCGAGGCGGTGGACAGGGCGAGCGCCTCGGCGTCACCGACGGGTCCGTCGTTGCTCTCGTGGCCAGGCAGCTTCGGCGCCGGGTGGGCGCCGAAGCTGCGCTCGCCGGTGCCGGCGTCTGCGCTCTCGTCGCGCCCGCCGTCGGTGGATGCTTCGCCTCCCTCCGTCACCCGGGGCTCCCCTCGTGTCGCAATGCTTGCGCCCTATCAGACCACTTCGAGGGCCACCAGCGGTGATCGGCGTGCGCACCGGCTCGACCACCTCCACCCGCACCCACCTGTGGCGCTGCTCACCCGTGTGCCACGATGGCAGCAGGTCACCGGTCCGCGCCCCACCCGGGCCAGCGCCGGTCGCTGCGAGCCGTCACGAGCGGTCGCCGCGGACTAGGAGACGAGGAGACGACCGTGTCGCAGGACGCCGAGAGCCCGGAGCTGACCCAGCTCGAGGCCCGGGAGCAGAGCCACCGGGGCCAGCCGGTAGGTGCCCCACAGACCCAGGCGGGTTCCCCCGACGCGAGCCAGGTCATCGCGGGGCTGCGCGCCACCAGCGAGGGCGGCGTCGACCTGGTCCAGCTGTTGACCCCCGAGGGTGAGCGGGTGCACGACGAGCGCTTCGACCGCTACGTCACCGACGTCACCCTGGAGGACCTGAAGGGCTACTACCGCGACATGGTGCTGGTGCGTCGCGTCGACCGGGAGGCCGGGGCGCTGCAACGCCAGGGTGAGCTGGGCATCTGGGTGCCGCTGCTGGGCCAGGAGGCCGCACAGATCGGCGCCGGCCGGGCGATGGCGCCGCAGGACATGGCGTTTCCCTCCTACCGGGAGCACGGGGTGGCGTGGTGCCGGGGCATCGACCCCACCGAGCTGATGGGCATCTTCCGCGGCACCGACCACGGCAGCTGGGACTCCCGCGAGCACGGCTTCCACCCGTACACGATCGTGATCGGCAACCAGTGCCTGAACGCGACGGGCTGGGCGATGGGCTCGCGGATGCGGGGCAAGGTCGGCGACGCGGAGGGTGAGGCGACCATGACCTTCTTCGGCGACGGGGCCACCAGCCAGGGCGACGTGCACGAGGCCTTCGTCTGGGCGGCCGTCTACGACTCCCCGGTCGTGTTCTTCTGCCAGAACAACCAGTGGGCCATCTCCGAGCCCCTGGAGCGTCAGACCCGGGTACCGCTGTACCGGCGCGCCGCCGGGTACGGCTTCCCCGGAATCCGGGTCGACGGCAACGACGTGCTCGCCACCCTCGCGGTCAGCCGCTGGGCCCTGGAGCAGTGCCGCACCGGCAACGGGCCCGTCCTGATCGAGGCCTTCACCTACCGGATGGACGCCCACACCTCCTCCGACGACCCCACCCGCTACCGGCTCGCCGACGAGCTGGAGACGTGGAAGCTCAAGGACCCGATCGAGCGGGTGCGGGTCAACCTGGTCCGTGGGCACGGGGTGGAGCAGCAGTTCTTCGACGACGTGAACGAGGAGTCCGACGCCCTCGCCGCTCGGCTGCGCAGCTTCGTGCAGGGCATGGAAACCCCACCGCCGCAACGGATCTTCTCCGAGGTCTACGACGACATGCCCGCTGAGATCACCCGTCAGCGCGACGCCTACGTCGCCTACCACTCCACGTTCTCCGCCCCGGAAGGAGCGGACGCATGAGCACCGAGCCGGCTCCCTCCACGTCGACCTCGACGACCATGACCATGGCCAAGGCGCTGAACACCGCGCTGCGCACGGCGATGGAAGCCAACCCCGACGTGCTCGTCATGGGTGAGGACGTCGGCAAGCTCGGCGGCGTCTTCCGGATCACCGACGGCCTGCAGAAGGACTTCGGCGAGCACCGCGTGCTGGACACCCCGCTGGCGGAGTCGGGCATCATCGGCACCGCGATCGGGCTGGCGCTGCACGGCTTCCGCCCGGTGTGCGAGATCCAGTTCGACGGGTTCGTGTTCCCCGGCTACGACCAGATCGTCAGCCAGCTGGCCAAGCTGCGCTTCCGCACCCAGGGCCGCACCCCGATGCCCGTCGTGGTGCGCATCCCCTTCGGCGGTGGCATCGGCGCCGTCGAGCACCACTCGGAGAGCCCCGAGGCCCTGTTTGCGCACGTGCCCGGCCTGAAGGTGGTGGCGTGCTCCAACCCGGCCGACGCCCACTGGATGCTGCGCCAGGCCATCGACAGTGACGACCCGGTGATCTTCTTCGAGCCCAAGCGGCGCTACTGGGAGAAGGGGCAGGTCGACCTCGAGAGCGCCCCGATGCCGCTGCACGCGGCGCGGGTCGTGCGCCCCGGCTCCACCGCGACCCTGGCCAGCTACGGCCCCACCGTGCGCACCTGCCTCGACGCGGCCGCGGCCGCGGAGTCGGACGGGATCGACCTGGAGGTGATCGACCTGCGCACCCTGTCCCCGCTCGAGCTGGGGCCGGTGTTCGACTCGGTGCGGCGCACCGGACACCTCGTCGTCGCGGCGGAGGCCCCCGGCGAGACTTCGGTGGCCGCAGAGGTCGTGGCCCGGGTCAGCGAGGAGTGCTTCTACTCGCTGGAGGCGCCGGTCCTGCGGGTCACCGGCTTCGACACCCCGTACCCCCCGAGCAAGCTCGAGGAGGAGTACATCCCCGATCTCGACCGGATCCTGGACGCCGTGGACCGCTCGCTGGCCCACGGCTCCTCCGACACGCGTGAGCGGGGCTGAACGGTGGCGCTGAAGACGTTCAAGATGCCCGACGCGGGCGAGGGCCTGACCGAGGCCGAGATCCTCACCTGGCACGTGGCCCCCGGCGACACGGTGGCGGTGAACCAGATCATCGTGGAGATCGAGACCGCGAAGGCGGCCGTCGAGCTGCCGTGCCCGTTCGCCGGGACCGTGGCCGAGCTGCTCGTCGAGCCCGGGGTCACCGTCGAGGTGGGCGCCCCGATCATCACCATCGAGACCGACGCGTCCGCCCCGGCGCCGCACCAGCCCGCGACCCCCACCGGCACCCCGGCGGCAGCGGGCGAGCCTGCCGACGGTGCCGCCGCGGACGGTGCCGGTGCGGCGCCGGCCGGCAGCGGCAAGATTGGCGAGGAGATGCCGGGGGGACGCATCGCCACGCTGGTCGGGTACGGCCCCCGGGCGGGGGCGAAGACCCGGCGCGCGCGGGTGGCGACGACGAGCCCGGTCCCGGTGCCCCAGGAGCCCGGGGTGGTGCAGGAGGCACCCCCGACGGCGGGTGTGTCGGCCGAGCAGGAGTCGCCTCCGGCCGCCGCCGAACCGGTCGGCCCCGTCGGTGAGACGGCGCGGCCCGCAGCGGGTGCGTCGCAACAGCGCCCGGAGGCCGAACCGCGCCCGGCCGGGGTGATGGTGCCGCTGGCCAAGCCGCCGGTCCGGGCCCTGGCCCGCTCCCTCGGGGTGGACCTGGCGCAGCTGACCGGGTCCGGTGCGGACGGAGTGATCACCCGCGCCGACGTGCACTCTGCAGCCGACGGGGCACCCGCACCGGCCGGGTCGACCGCGCAGGCGGCCCCGGCGCAGGCCGGTGAGCGTCGCGTTCCCGTCAAGGGAGTCCGCCGGATGACGGCGGCGGCCATGGTCGCCAGCGCCTTCAGCGCACCCCACGTCACCGAGTTCCTCACCGTCGACGTGACCCCGATGATGACGCTGCGGACGAAGCTGAAGAACCACCCGGACTTCGCGGGCCTGAAGATCACCCCGCTGACCTTCGCCGCCAAGGCCGTCTGCCTGGCCGTCGCCCGCACGCCGGACGTCAACGCGCGCTTCGACGCCGAGGCGGGCGAGTCCGGGGAGATCGTCTACTTCGACCAGGTCAACCTGGGGATCGCCGCTGCCACCCCGAGGGGGCTGATGGTCCCCAACGTCCGTGGTGCGCAGGCGATGCCGCTGGCCGAGCTGGCCGCGGCGCTGGGCGAGCTGACCACCACCGCCCGCGAGGGTCGCACGTCGCCGGCGTCGATGACCGGGGGCACGTTCACCATCACCAACGTGGGCGTGTTCGGGGTGGACACCGGCACCCCGATCATCAACCCGGGGGAGTCGGCCATCCTGGCCCTGGGGGCGATCAAGCCGATGCCGTGGGTCGTGGACGGCGAGATCGTGGTGCGGACGGTGTGCCAGCTGGCCCTGAGCTTCGACCATCGCGTCGTCGACGGGCAGCAGGGTTCGCGGTTCCTCGCCGACGTGGGTGCTCTGCTCGCCGACCCGGGGATGGCGCTCACCTACTGACGCCCGCTCCACCCCGCCCGGCCCCCACCCGGCCCCCACCGCGAAAAGTGGGCAGATCGTCGTTCCCGGCGCTCCAGAACGACGAAATGTGGGCGAATCGCGGTTCTGGGGGGCCGGGTGCGGGCGGTGTGGCCCTGTTCGCGACCGGCCCGCGGTGCCATCATCTCGGCATGCAGCCCGACCCCGACCAGCTCGCCGACGCCGCCGCCGCGACCGGGCAGGTGATCGACGCCATCGCCGTGGACCGGTGGGAGCTGCCGACCCCGTGCAGCGACTGGACGGTGCGTGACCTGGTCCAGCACGTCGTCGCCGGCAACCAGCGGTTCGCGGACGCCCTGGGCGGGGCCACGGCGACCGCGACTGCTGCCGTCGGGTCGTCCCCGGCCGAGTCCGACCTGGTCACCGCCTACCGGCAGTCCACCGCCGTGCTGCTCGAAGCCTTCCGGCGCCCGGGGGCGTTGGAGCAGATGGTGACCGTCCCGTTCGGCACCGTGCCTGCCCCGGTGGCCCTGCACCTGCGCGTCATCGAGCTGCTGGTCCACGGCTGGGACATTGCGCGAGCGACCGGACAACAGGGTGTCTTCCCGGCCGGTCTCGCCGAGCAGGAGCTGGCCTTCAGCCGGGCCGCGCTGGTCGACATCCCCGCCGACCGCCGACCGTTCGCCGCCGCAGAACCGGTGGCCGAGGACGCACCGGCCATCGACCGCCTCGTCGCCCAGCTGGGACGCAAGGTCGATGCGGTTGCGGCCTGACCGCGCTGGCAGCCGCCCCGTGACCGCGAAATGTGGGCGAATCGCCGTCCGGGATGGGCGCGCCACAGCCAAATGTGGGCGAATCGCCGGCGTGGGTGTGGATCGGGTTCTCTGCGCGCCTATCGGGGCGACGCTAGACACGCCGATACGGTCGCAGAGTGGATCCTGTGCGCAACCCCTTCGCCCCCGGCGCCGGCCAGCGCCCACCAGAGCTGGCCGGGCGTGACCGCGAGCTCGCCGTCTTCGACGTGCTGCTGGAACGCGTGGCGCACGGGCGCCCGGAGCGCAGCCTCGTGCTCACCGGCCTGCGAGGGGTGGGCAAGACCGTCCTGCTGGGTGAGCTCCGCTCACGGGCGCTGCAGCGGGGCTGGGCCACCGGCAAGGTCGAGGCCCGTGCGGGTGCCGCCCTGCGCCGCCCGCTCAGCGCTGCCCTGCACCGGGCCGTCCGCGACCTCGCCGTCCGCCACCGCGCCCCCGACCGGGTGGAGGACGCCCTCGGGGTGCTGAAGGCGTTCGCGCTCAAGGCCAACCCGGAGGGCACCGGGATGCGGGACCGATGGCAGCCCGGGATCGACGTGCCCGCCGCGCGGGGTCGGGCCGACTCCGGCGACATCGAGATCGACCTGGTGGAGCTGTTCACCTGCCTGGCCGAGCTCGCCGCCGACGTCGGCACCGGCCTGGTGGTGCTGCTCGACGAGATGCAGGACCTGGGCAGCGACGACGTCTCCGCCCTGTGCGCGGCGTGTCACGAGCTGAGCCAGTCCGGGGCGCCGCTGGTGGTCGTGGGGGCGGGGCTGCCGCACGTGCCCAGCGTTCTGGCCGCGAGCAAGTCGTACTCCGAGCGGCTGTTTCGGTACGTGCGCATCGACCGCCTCGACCCCGCGGCCGCCGAGCGGGCGGTGCGGGTACCGGTGGAGCGGGAGGGATCGGCCATCGACGACGACGCGCTCGCCCTGCTGCACGCCACCTCCGGGGGTTACCCCTACTTCGTGCAGGCCTACGGAAAGGCGGCCTGGGACGCCGCGCCCGGTGAGTGCATCACCGCCGCCGACGTCGCGCTGGCCGCACCCGAGGCTGAGTCCGAGCTGGCGGTGGGGTTCTTCGGCTCGCGGCTGGAGCGGGCCACGCCCGCGGAGCGGGAGTACCTGCACGCCATGGCCGACCTGTCCATCGAGGGCGCCCCCCAGCCGGGCCCCACCGCCGGACCGGCGGAGGGGGTGCGGAACGGGGCGGTCCCCACGGCCGCGGTGGCCGCCCACCTGGGCCGCAAGGCGTCCTCGCTGAGCCCGGCCCGCGACGGCCTGCTGAAGAAGGGCCTGATCTACTCCACCGAGCGAGGGTTCATCGCGTTCACCGTCCCCCACTTCGGACGGTTTCTGGTTCGAACGGCATCTTGACCGGACGATCGGCGGTCCGTGGGCCAGATCACCCAGATATCGGGTGCAATAACTGGTACGTGCGTGCACAATGGAGCATGTCAGCAACCGCACCACCACAGGAGCTAGGAACACCATGAGCGCCGTCACGTCCCGTCTCAAGGCCCGCCGCACCGCTGCCCGCGGTCGTCGCGACTTCCAGCGCGCCCTGCGCGGCGCAGCCACCCCGGCGCTGCGCGACGAGCTGATCACCATGGCGCAGGTCCAGAGCCACACCCGCCTGGGCTGATCGCGCCGTCGGCCCGTCCGTGTAACACCGCCTGGGCCGGGCGCGACACACAACCGGACCCCCGTCATTGCCTGTCCCCCGACCCGGCAGTGGCGGGGGTCCTTCCATGCCGGGGGTAGCTCCATGTCGGGGGCCCGACGTCGCACCAGCCGGAACACGGGGACCCGTCCGCGCGCTGAGCAGGACGTGACGCGTGGAAGGGTACGGGCCCCCGAGCTCGTCGGCCGCTGGGTCGGTGAACCCCAGACGCTCGCCGCCCTGCGCGGAAGGCCTGTCCTGCTGGACTTCTGGACCGCGGGCTGCGTGAACTGCCTGCACGTGCTCGCCGAGCTGCGCGCTTTGGAGCACCGGTACACCGGGCGGGTGCAGGTGGTGGGCGTGCACTCAGCCAAGTTCCCGCACGAGGGCGACCACGACGCCCTCACCACCGCGGTCGCCCGGCTCGACGTGCACCACCCGGTGCTCAACGACGCCGAGCTGCGGGCGTGGGACGCCTACGCCATCAAGGCGTGGCCCACCCTCGTGCTCATCGACGCCGACGGGTACGTCGTGCACGTGGCCCGGGGGGAGGGCCACGCCCGGCCCGGCGGGGTGCTCGACGAGCTCCTCACCACCCTCACGGACCCGTCCCCGCTGCTGCCCGCCGGTGTGGCCCCGGTGGACCCGGAGGCCGAGCGGTCGTCACCGGAGCAACGGACGCTGCGGTTCCCGTCCGCCGCGCTGAGCACCCCCGAGGGCACCGTGCTGGTGGCCGACACCGGGCACCACCAGGTGGTCGAGCTCGCCGCGGACGGGGTCACCGAGCTCCGGCGGTGGGGCGCGGGCCGGCGCGGAGAGCCGTTCAGCGCGCCGTCGGGGATGACCCGGCTGCCGCCGGAGGTGGCCGCGGCGCTCGGGTACGACGTGCTGGTCGCCGACCGTGACGGACACCAGCTGCACGGCCTGTGCCGAGCGGACGGGACGTCGCGGGTGGTCGCGGGCACGGGCGTGCCCTGGTCGCCGGGCGACGACGGCGACGGCGACGCCCTGACCACGCCGCTGACCAGCCCGTGGGACGTGGCCTGGTGGCCCGCGATCGGAGCGGTGGTGCTCGCCATGGCTGGGAACCACACCTTGAGCCTGTTCGACCCGGCGACCGCAAGGCTCGAACGCCTGGCCGGCACCGGCGTGGAGGGGCTGAAGGACGGGCCGGCAGGGCAGAGCTTTCTCGCCCAGCCCTCCGCGCTCGCCGTCGACGGAGCGCGGCTGTGGTTCCTCGACGCCGAGTCCTCGGCCCTGCGCTACCTGCAGGACGGGGACGTGCACACCGTGGTCGGTGCGGGTCTGTTCGACTTCGGTCACGTCGACGGCCCCGCGCCCGCGGCTCGGCTGCAGCACCCGCTGGGTCTCGCGCTGGGTCCGGACGGCTCGCCGGTGGTGGCCGACACCTACAACGGTGCGCTGCGCCGGGTGGACCGGGACACCGGCGAGGTGTCGACCATCGCGAGCGGTCTGGACGAACCGCAGGCGGTGCTGGTGCACGCCGGCGAGCTGTGGGTGGTGGCTGGCCACCGGGTGGCGCCGGCGGCGCAGCTTGACCTGCGCATGACCGAGCCCTGACCGAGGACGTACCCTCGGCCCTCGGGACCGCACCCGGGTCGGTCAGGAGGGGTTGGGACACCGTGGACACGTCAAATCGCCGCCGCCGCGTGCCCCGCACGCTGATCGTCGTGCTCGGTCTGCTGCTGGTCGCCGGAGCGGCCTACGGCATCGACCTGGTCACCTCCCGCGGCGACGTCCCCCGGGGGACGACCGTCGCCGGCACCGACGTCGGCGGCGCCCGCCCCGCCGACGCTGAATCCACCCTGCGTGCGGCCCTGCAAGCCCGGACGTCGGCCCCGCTGCGGCTCACCGCGGGCGATGTCGACACGACCCTCGACCCGAGGACCGCGGGGCTCGGCATCGACTGGCCCGCCACCCTGGCCGAGGCCGGCGCCCAACCCCTGAACCCGTGGACCCGGATCACGTCGTTCTTCTCCGCCCGGGACCTCTCCATCGTCACCTCCACCGACCGCACCGCTCTGGACGCAGCCGTGCAACGCCTGCAGGCCAGGACCGACCGCAAGGCGGTGGAGGGCGCGGTCCGCTTCGACGGAGCCACCCCGGTCGCGGTCGCACCCGTCGACGGTCAGGCCCTGCGCACCGACGTCGCTGCGCAGACGCTCGCCGACCGCTGGTTCTCCGGGGAGAAGATCGAGCTGCCCGTCGACGCCACCCGGGTCGCGGTGAGCCAGCAGGCGGTGGACAGCGCCTTCGCGCTGGCCACCAGCGCCGTCTCCGCCCCGTTGATCGTCACGGGCCAGGGCGACGCTCGGGCGAGGATCAACCCCGACCAGATCGCTGCCCGCCTCACCTTCGCCGCCGAGGGCGACGGGCTGCGCCCGGCTCTGGACGTGGCCGCCATGACCGAGACGCTGCGCCCCCAGCTCGCCGACACGGAGAGCAAGGGCCGCGACGCCCAGGTGCGCCTGGGTGGCGACCGACCCGAGGTGGTGCCGTCGGTGGACGGGCGGGTGGTCGACTGGGCCAGGACCCTCACCAGCGACCCGCTGCGCCTGGTGACCGGCGACCAGCGCACCGTCAAGGCGGTCTACGCCACGACGCCCGCGGAGTTCACCACCGCCCAGGCCAACGCCCTGGGCATCAAGGAGGTGATCGGTGAGTTCACCACCGGCGGCTTCGCGTACGCCTCCGGGGTGAACATCCGCCTCGCCGCGCAGGAGATCCAGGGGGCTCTGGTGCGCCCGGGCACGGTGTTCAGCCTCAACGGCTACACGGGGGAGCGAGGGAGCGCCCAGGGTTACGTCGAGTCGGGGATCATCATCGACGGACGGCCCGGCACCGGGGTGGGCGGGGGCATCAGCCAGCTCGCCACCACCCTGTACAACGCCGGGTACTTCGCCGGGCTGCAGGACGTGGAGCACCGCGAGCACAGCTACTACATCTCCCGCTACCCCGAGGCGCGCGAGGCCACGGTCTACGAGGGCGCGATCGACGTGAAGTTCCGCGCCCCCGCCAAGACCGGGATCCTGATCCAGACCATCGGCACCGCCTCGAACATCACGGTGCGGATCTGGGGGACCAAGACGGTCGACGTGGCCTCGATCACCGGCGACCGCAGCTCCTTCACCTCGCCGCGGACGGTCACCGTGCCCGCCGGGGAGAAGTGCGCCCCGTCCTCGGGGGCGCAGGGTTTCACCGTCTCCAACACCCGGGTGATCCGCGCCGCCGGGTCCGGGCCGGAGATCTCCCGCTCCACCCACACGGTGCGCTACGACCCGGTGCCGATCGTGCGCTGCGGCTGAGAATTCGGGCAGACCTCTCGTGCACGATCTTCATTCGGTCTCGGCCGCGCATCGGTGGCAACATCGTGGGCAACCGAACGAAAGGTACGCCCATGATCTCCTCCGAGGCCGGATCGACGGCCGCCCAGGACGACCCCTCCGTCGGGCAGCTGCTCAGCCGCCTGTCGGAGCAGACCTCGCGGCTGGTGCGCGACGAGATCGCGCTCGCCAAGTCCGAGCTCCGCGACTCCGCCAAGCACGCCGGCATCGGTGCCGGACTGCTGGCCGGGGCTGCGGTGCTGGCGCTGTTCGGGGCGGGGGTGGTGGTGACCACCGCCATCGTCGCGCTCGACCTGGTCCTGCCGCTGTGGCTGTCCGCGCTCATCGTGGCCGTGGTGCTGCTGGCCGCCGCCGGGCTGGCCGCGGTCATGGGTCGCGGGCAGCTGAAGAAGGCACCCCCCAGCCCCGAGCTGGCGGCCTCGTTCAAGCGTGACATCGACGACGTGAAGGAGGCGACCCACCGTGAGCACAACGCCTGACGCCCGGAACGACAGCCCGGCCGAGCACACCGCACCCCCCGGTCCCGGCCCGGACGCAAGCTCCGACGCCATCATCGACGACATCGACCAGACCCGGAAGGAGCTGGTGGACACCGTCGACCAGCTGGCCGCGAAGCTCGACGTCAAGGCCCAGGCCAGCCGCCAGGTGCAGGAGGTCAAGGAGACGGCGATCACCAAGGTGCACGCCGTCGCCGACGAGCTGACCGACGACGACGGCAAGCCCACCCCGGCCGCCCTGGGTGGTCTCGTGGCGGTGGTGGCCCTGGTGGTGGCGCTGATCGTGTGGCGGGCGCGCAAGTGAGTCACCCGGCCCCGGCGAGCACCTCCAACACCGACGAGCGGGGCCGGGACGCGCCGACGCAGACCAGCGAGCCGGACTCGCCCACCGACCTGACCGGTCCGACCAAGGTGCACATCCTGCGCCGCACCCTGCGGGAGTTCTCCCGCGACCAGTGCACCGATCTCGCCGCGGCCCTGACCTACTACGCGGTGCTGGCCCTGTTCCCGGCCGTTGTCGCGCTGCTGTCGCTGATCGGGCTGGTCGGCAAGAGTCAGGAGACGGTCGACACGGTGCTGAGCCTGCTGCGGGACGCGGGTGCGGGGGGTGCAGCCGACAGCCTCAAGCCGACCCTCACCTCGCTGAGCACGTCGTCGGGGGCGATCGTCGCGTTCATCATCGGTATCGCGGGCGCGCTGTGGAGCGCGTCCGGGTACGTGAACGCGTTCAGCCGTTCGATGAACTCGATCTACAACAAGGCCGAGGGTCGTCCGGTGTGGAAGCTGCGCCCGGCCATGCTCGCCGTCACCGTGCTGCTGGTCGTGCTGGTGGCGCTGGTGCTCGTCGGGCTCGTGGTCAGTGGCCCGGTGGCCAGCGCGGTCGGGTCCACCATCGGTCTCGGCTCGGCCGCGGTGACGGCCTGGTCCATCGCGAAGTGGCCGGTGATGCTGGTCGTCGTCGTGCTGATCGTGGCGATCCTGTACTACGCGACGCCGAACGTGAAGCCCCCGAAGTTCCGGTGGATCTCCCTCGGCGCGGTGCTCGCCATCCTCGTCTGGGTGGTGGCGTCGGCGCTGTTCGGGTTCTACGTGGCCAACTTCTCCAGCTACAACAAGACCTACGGCGCGTTCGCCGGGGTGGTCGTCTTCCTGCTGTGGCTGTGGATCACCAACGTGGCGCTGCTGTTCGGTGCCGAGCTCGACGCCGAGCTGGAGCGTGGTCGCGAGCTGCAGGCCGGAAAACCTGCGGAGGAGGAGATCCAGCTCCCGCACCGTGACGAGACCAAGATCGACAAGGACCGGGCCAAGGACGAGAAGCTCGTGGCCGAGGCCCGCGCCGTGCGGAGCTCGCACGGCGAGCACCGCGACTAGCCGCACACTGCCAGTGGAGGATCGATGAGCACCGAACGCAAGGCCAGCACGTCCGCGAAGGTCCTGTACCGCCCCTTCGGCCTGGTGGGGTCGATCGCCGGTGGACTGATCGCGAGCACCGTGTTCAAGCAGGTCTGGAAGCAGGCTGCCCCCGGTGACAAGCCCGACCCCCCGGGCCCGCTCGAGACGGAGTACCCGCTCAAGCAGATCCTCCTCGCGGCCGTGCTGCAGGGTGCGATCTACTTCGGGGTGAAGACCCTCATCGACCGGGGTGCGGCGACGCTGTTCCAGAAGTGGTTCGGGGAGTGGCCGGGCGACTAGGCACGGTTCGCCCACCTGGCCCAGGGGCTCAGAACGCGGCCTCGTCCAGCTCCATGATCGCGGTGTCCTCGGCCTCGGTGACGGCGCGGCGTGCGCTCAGCTCGGGCAGCACGGTCGTCGCGAAGTACGACGCGACGGCCACCTTGCCCTCGTAGAACGCGCGGTCGGACGCGCCGACCTCGCCGCCCAGCGCGTTCAGGGCCACCGCGGCCTCGCGCAGCAGCAGCCAGCCGATGAGCAGGTCACCGACGCTGAGCAGGGTCCGCACGCTGGACAGACCCACCTTGTACAGGGTGGTCGCGTCCTGCTGCGAGGCCATCAGGTTGCCGGTCATCGACAGGATCATCGCCTGCACGTCGGCCAGCCCGGTGGCCAGGTGCGCGCGCTCCACCTTGAGCCTGCCGTTGCCGTTGCCTGCAGCGCCGGAGTCCGCGCCTGCACCATCGTCGAGGAAGGCCTGGATCTCGCTGCTGACGTGGGCCAGGGCCACCCCCTTGTCGCGGATGATCTTGCGGAAGAAGAAGTCCTGGGCCTGGATCGCGGTGGTGCCCTCGTACAGGGTGTCGATCTTGGCGTCGCGAAGGTACTGCTCGATGGGGTAGTCCTGCAGGTATCCCGAGCCGCCCAGGGTCTGCAGGCTCTGCGCGAGCTGCTCGTAGGCGCGTTCGGAGCCCACCCCCTTGACCACCGGCAGCAGCAGGTCGTTGACCCGCTCGGCGAGGCTCACGTCGGTGTCGGTGCCTTCCGCCATCGCGATCTGGTCCTGGAAGGACGCCGTGTACAGGTACACCGCGCGCAGGCCCTCGGTGTAGGCCTTCTGCATCATCAGGCTGCGGCGCACGTCGGGGTGGTGGGTGATGGTGACCCGCGGCGCGGCCTTGTCGGTCATCTGGGTGAGGTCGGCGCCCTGCACCCGCTGCTTCGCGTAGTCCAGCGCGGTCAGGTAACCGGCGCTCAGCGTGGCGATCGCCTTGGTGCCCACCATCATCCGCGCGTGCTCGATGACCTTGAACATCTGGGCGATGCCGTTGTGCACCTCGCCCACCAACCAACCCTGCGCCGGCACGTCGGTGTCACCGAAGGTCAGCTCGCACGTCGCCGACGCCTTGAGGCCCATCTTGTGCTCGACTCCTGTGACGTACGCGCCGTTGCGCTCACCGAGCTCACCGGTGGCGGGGTCGAAGTGGAACTTGGGCACGAAGAACAGGCTGAGCCCCTTGGTGCCGGGCGAAGCACCCTCGGGGCGGGCCAGCACCAGGTGGAAGATGTTCTCGGTCAGGTCCTGGTCGGCGGAGGTGATGAAACGCTTCACCCCGGTGAGGTGCCACGAGCCGTCGTCCTGGCGCACGGCCCTGGTGCGCCCGGCGCCCACGTCGGAGCCGGCGTCGGGCTCGGTCAGGACCATGGTGGCGCCCCAGCCGCGCTCGACGCAGACCTTGGCCCACTGCTTCTGCTCCGCGGTGCCGCAGTCGAACAGAATCTGGGCGAAGGCCGGTCCGGCCATGTACATGTACGCCGCCGGGTTCGCGCCCAGCAGCATCTCGTTGATGGCCCAGACCAGGGAGCGGGGGGCAGGCACGCCACCGAGGTCCTCGCGCAGACCCATCCGGTACCACTCGCCGTCCCACAGGGCCCGGTAGCTCGCCTTGAACGGCTCGGTCAGGTGGACGCTGTGGGTGGCGACGTCGAAGACCGGGGGGTTGCGGTCGGAGTCGGTGAAGCTCGCCGCGAGAGGCCCCTCCGCGAGCCGGCGCACCTGGGCCAGCATGTCGCGCGCGGTCTGGGTGTCCAGGTCGGCGTAGGGGCCGCTGCCGAGACGCTCACCGAGGCCGAACACCTCGAACAGGGCGAACTCGAGGTCCCGCAGGTTGGCGGTGTAGTGGCCCGTCTGGTTTCCCATGTGCTCGTCTCCCGGTTGCGCATGCCGGGTCGCACCTGTGCGCTACCGGCCGGTAACTTCTACCCTACCCGCCGGTAACCACGCAGGCGCAGCGCCGCCACGACGTCAGGTCCGGCGGGCCACGACCACGCAGTCCACCGCGGGCTGCGGCGCACCGTCGACCTCGCGCAGCACCTGCTCGGCCACGTTGACGACGAAGTCGGCGGGCAGCTCGGCCACCACGTCGTCGGGGGTGTAGAGCACCCCGGGGTCCTGCGGGCCACCGGTGGGGTTGGTGGCGTCGTGGGCGACGAGCAGCAGCACCCCACCCGGGGCCAGCGCCGCGCACGCCTTGGCCAGGACCACGCGGCGCTGCGGCAGCGGCAGGTGCAGGTAGCAGTGCAGGACCAGGTCGTACGGCCCGCCGAGGTCGTCGCTCACCGCGTCACGCTGCACCCAGCTCAGCCGGGCGGTGACGGCCTTCGGGGCACTCGCACCGACCTGGGCCGCGGTGTGCAGGGCGACGGCCGAGTAGTCGGCGCCGGTGACCTCCCAGCCGCGGGTGGCCAGCCACACCGCGTTGCGGCCCGCCCCGCACGCCAGGTCCAGCGCCCGCCCCCGCGGCAGGGAGGTGGCGTGCTCGGTGACGTAGCGGTTCGGGGCCTCGCCCCACACCATCGGCCGGTCGGTGTAGCGGGTGTCCCAGTCGGCGGCGTCCATGCTCGAGACGGTAGCGCTGCCGACCCGCCGTGGCCGCTCAGGTCAGCAGCTGGGAGCGCGCCAGCTCCGCGTAGAGGGGGCTGCGCTCCACCAGCTCGCTGTGCGTGCCGGTGCCCACCACCCGCCCGTCGTCGAGGACCACGATCTGGTCGGAGTCGATCACCGTGGACAGCCGGTGGGCGACCACCAGCAGGGTCCGCCCGTCCGCGGCCGCGGCGTCGATGGCGGTGCGCAGCGCGGCCTCGTTGCGGGCGTCCAGGCTCGCCGTCGGCTCGTCGAGCAGCATGACGGCCGGCCGCGCCAGCAGGGTGCGGGCGATGGCCAGGCGCTGGCGCTCCCCACCCGACAGCAGCACCCCCTCCTCGCCGACCGGGGCGTCCAGACCCAGCGGGTTGCGGTGCAGCAGGCCGGTCAGGTTCACCTGGGCGAGCGCGGCCACCAGGGCGGAGTCGTCGGCCTCGGGCGCAGCCAGGGTGAGGTTCTCCCGCAGGGTGCCGGCCAGCACGGGGGAGTCCTGCTCCACGTAGCCGAGGCGGGCCCGCAGCTCGCCGCGCACCCAGTGGCGCACGTCCACCCCGTCGACTTCCACCGCCCCGGAGCTGACGTCGTAGAACCGCTCCACCAGGGCCAGCACCGTCGACTTGCCCGCCCCCGACGGTCCGACCAGGGCGGTCCGGCTGCCGGCGGGAACGTTGAGGTTCACCCCCCGCAGCACCTGGGTGCCGTCGACGTGGGCGAAGGTGACCTCCCGCAGCTGCAGCGCGGGTGCGCCGGTCGGCCGCGGCGCGGTGACGGTCACGTCGGGGTCGCGCTCGTCGGGCAGCAGGCGCACCTCCTCGATGCGCGCCAGGGCTCCCAGCCCGGTCTGCAGCTCGGTCCAGCTCTGGGCGAGGCGGGCCAGGGGCAGCACGAGCAGGAACAGGTACAGCACGAAGCTGACCAGCTGGCCGACGGTCAGCGAGCCGTTGGCCACCCGGGCCCCGCCCAGGCCCAGCACGGCCAGGAACGATCCCTGCGTCGCGATGGTCGCGGCGGGGGAGACCAGCGCCCGCAGCCGCGCGGTGCGCACCCCGGTGTCGTAGGCCGCGCGGGCCGCGGTGACCACCTCGTCGGTCTCGGCGTCGGTAGCGCCGCTGGCCCGGATGGTGCGCACCGCGCCGAGGGAGCGTTCGACGGCGGCGGTCATCGCCCCCACCCGTGCCTGGTTCAGCCGCGACAGCGCCCGCAGCCGCCGCGAGGCCAGGGCGATGACCACCGCGCCCAGCGCCACGGCCAGCAGCGTCACCCCCAGCAGCACCAGGTCGACCAGCGCCATCGCCACCGCCGCGCCGACGACCACCACCAGGCTGGAGACGATGTCGACCAGGCCGGAGGTGACCACCGCGCGCAGCAGGGTGGTGTCGGCGCCGACCCGGGAGATGAGGTCGCCGGAGCGGCGCTGGTCGTACTCGGTGACCGGCAGGCGCAGCAGCCGCTGCGCCAGGGTGGTGCGGGTGCTCAGCACCACGCCTTCGGCGGTGCGCTGCAGCAGGTAGCTCTGCACCGCGGACAGCACCGCCCCGACCAGCAGCACCACGACCAGCACGGCGGAGAGCCCACCCACCGCCTTGGCGGCCTGCACCGCGCTGATCACCCGGCTGATGAGCAGCGGTTGGGCCAGGGACGTGGCTGCGGTGACCAGCGACAGCAGCGCCACCACCACCAGCGCCACCCGGTGCGCGCGCAGGTAGGGCCAGAGCTGGCGCAGCCCGACGTCCGGCTGGGTGGGTGCCGGGGGGTCGGTCGGGGTGGTCGCGGGTGGGGTGCTCACCGTGGGGTTGGGTGGGGTGCTCACCGCGGAGCTGGGTGGGGTGGACACCGTGCGCACCTTGCCAGGGTCGCGCGGGCCCGGCCACGGACGACTGTGGGCCGGCGGCAGAGCGGGGAGCGGGACTGTGGGCACCTTTGAGATCGGCACCGACGGCCCGTCGCTGGTGGTGGTGGGTATCGACGGCTCGAGGACCAGCATGCGGGCCGCGGCCTACGCGGCCGGGCTCGCCCGGCGCCAGCACTCCCGGTTGGTCGTCGCGCACGTGGTGCACCCCATGGGTGGCGCGTGGGCGGGCACGTCGCCGATCGTCGCGGGCCTGGGCCCGGCGATGCGGGAGGCGGGGGAGGAGGCGGCGACGGAGCTCGCCGTCGAGATCAGGGACGCCGCCGAGCACGTCGGGGTGGAGGCGGAGTGGGTGGTGCGTCACGGCGACGTCGCGAACGAGCTCCGCGCCCTCGCCGACGAGCGCCGCGCCGACCTGGTGGTGGTCGGGTCCTCGGAGACGTCGGGGCACCGGTTCGCGGGCAGCGTGGCCCTGCGGCTGGTGCGCGCCGGGCGCTGGCCGGTGGTGGTGGTGCCGTGAGGCCGCCGGTCACGGGCGGATCTGGATCTTGGTCCAGGTGCCTCCACCGACGCGGGTGAGGTAGAGCTCCCCGCGGTGGGGGGTCCCCGGTACCGCCACGGCCTGGGTGCTGGAGGTCCAGCCGACGAAGCGGAACCCGCCGTCGAGCTGCGGCTCTGCGGTGGTCGATCCGCCGGGCACCCGCAGCACCAGTCCGTCCGCGTCGTTGGCCACCAGCAGCACTCCCGTCGGGCTCAGCGCCAGCGAGCTGAGCGATCCGGGCTGCTGCCGACCGGGCAGGTCCAGGGTGAAACCGGCGTCCCACGTCTGGCCACCGTCGGTGGAGCGGTAGACCCGAGTGGGTGTGCCTGCACCCTGCTGGCACGCGAGGGCGACGTCGGTGCCGCCGCCGGGGGCGACGCGGGCGCTGGTGGTGCCCCCGGCGCACGGGGGGCTCAGCTGGCGCACAGCCTCGGTGCCGTCGGCGCGGCCGCGGACCAGGTGCACGGTTCCGTTCGTCACCGACGTGGCCCACACCGTGCCGGCGTGCATCGCCACCTCGGCCGTGCCGGGCAGGGTGCTCGCTCCGGGCAGCGGGGTGAACCGGTCGCCGGAGCTGTCCCCCGCGCGCAGGGTGGTCCCGGTGCACCCGCTGGCGTCGCAGCGCGCGTAGGCGGCGACGACCCGGCCACGGTCCGCCGCCAACGACACCACGGCGGTGTCTGCGGGCAGGGCAACCGGGTTCCAGCTGGTGCCGTCGTTGGTGGACCACAGCTCGCCCCCGAAGGCCCACCCGTCGGTGGGGCTGCCGAAGCGCAGGTCGTCGACACCGCGGGTGCCCTGCACCGGCCCGGTGCGGGGCGCGGCCGTGCCCACCCACGTCCGGCCCCCGTCGGTGGTGCGGGTGACGGAGGTGCACGGCGCGGCGGCACATGGCGCCTGCCCGAGGGTCCAGCCGTCGTCGGGGGACACGAAGGTGACGCTGTCGGGGGCGTACCCGGGCGGGACCGGGCCGGTGGGCCGGCCGTCGTCGGTGAACGGTGCCGGGGCGGAGGGCGCCGGTGCGGGCGCGGGGGCCGCCGAGCTCGGGCTCGGGACTGAGCTCGGGGTGGCGGTGGTCGGGGCAGCTGCGGTGGTGGTGG
>JBDTDI010000326.1:0-16404 GCA_039923155.1 Mycobacteriaceae bacterium
CTGCTCGCCGCCGGGCCGGAGACCGCCGCGATGACCCGCACGACCGTCGCCGTCACCACCCTGTCCGGCTCGCCGGCGCTGAACGTCGTCGCCGCCCGCGCCACGGCGGGGGTCAACATCCGGGTCATGGTGGGTGACTCCGCCACCCAGGTCATCGCCCACGTCCGCAAGACCGTGGACGACTCCCACGTCAGCATCGACGTCGTCGAGCAGTTCGAGCCCAGCCCCATCTCCCCGATCGACGACGAGGCGTTCCGGTTGCTCGAGTCGACCATCGCCGACGTGTTTCCCGAGGCGGTGCCCGCGCCCTACGTGATGATGGCCGCGACCGACTCCCGCTACTTCACCGCGATCTGCGACCGCGTGTACCGGTTCGTGCCGCTGCGGATGAGCAAGGCCCAGCGCCAGTCCATCCACGCCGCCGACGAGCACGTGGGCGTCGTCGACTTTCTCGACGGGGTTCGCTGGTACCGGCGGCTGATCGAGGGGCTCACCTGATGGCGCTGGACCCCACGCTCGAACCGGACCGGCGTGGGCCGGGCCGTCAGGTCGTCACCGGCCTGGCCACGATCGTCGGGTTCCTCGTCCTCGTCGAGGTGGCCAGCGGGGTGCTGCAGGGCTACTACACGCCGATCTACCCGCAGATCGCCGACCACCTCTCCATCCCCGAGGGTGACGTCAACTGGTTCGAGGCCGCGCAGCTGGTGCTGAGTGCGCTGTGCGTGCCGCTGCTCGCCCGGCTCGGGGACCTGATCGGGCACCAGCGGGTGCTGCTGCTGTCCACGGCGGTGACCGCGGCGGGTTCGTGGGTGCTGGTGGTGGCACCGTCGTTCACCACCTTCCTCATCGGCTGGGCGCTGCAGGGCGCCTACGTGGTGTGGCTGCCGCTGGAGATCGCGATCATCCACCGCCGCACCCGCGGCTCGGGCGACCAGCAACGGCTGACCCGCCGCGGGGCCGCCGTGCTGGTGGGGGCACTGGAGCTCGCGGTCATCGTGGGTGCGCTGACCAGCGGCCAGCTGGTCGACGCGGTGGGCATGGGGGTGGTGCTGGCGCTGCCCGCGATCGTGGTCACCGCTGTCCTGGTGGTGATCGCGCTGGGGATCCGCAACGAACCCGGGGAGGGTACCGGCGGCATCGACTGGACCGGCCTCGCCCTGGTCACCCTGGCCCTCGGCCTCGTCATGGCCGGGCTGGTGGTCCTGCGGCTGCAGGGCCTCGGGCACCCCGCGGCCTGGCTGCTGATGGCGGCCGGGGTCGCAGCGCTGGTGCCGTTCGCCCGCTACGAGCTCAGCGTGGCCGAGCCGCTGGTCGACGTCCGGCTGCTGCGCGACGCTTGTCAGTGGCCCGTGCAGGTGACGGCGTTCCTGTTCGGGGTCCCGGTGCTGGGCGGACAGATCCCGCTCTCGACCTACGCCCAAGCTGATCCGTTGCAGCGCGGGTACGGCCTGGGGGCCGACGCGTCGTTCGTGTCCACCCTGATCGGGGTGTACGTGATCACCCTCGCGATAGGGGCCTTCACGCTGCCGCTGACCTCGCGGCTGCTCGGCGTCCGTCGAGCGCTGGTGGTCTCGTCGCTGCTCGTCGCCGTCGGCTACGCGTTGTGGATCCCGTTCCACGACACCACCACCCAGGGACTGCTGAACATGGCCGTGGCCGGCCTCGGCTCCGGGGCCCTGGTGGCGGCGCTGCCCGCCGCCGCGGCGGCTGCGGCGCCGGACGACCGCACCAGCTTCGCCACCGGCATGACGAACGCGACCAAGACGGTCGGCGGGGCGATCGCCAGCTCCATCTTCGCGATTGCCCTGGCCGGGAAGGCGTTGACCGGACAGGCGGCGACCGGTGACGCCCCCGACCAGGCGGTGGCGTCGTTGTCGGGCTACCTGATCGTGTGGGCGGTGTGCTCCGGGGCCGCGCTGCTTGCCGCGGGCGCGCTGATGGCCGCGCCGAAGCACGCGTTCAGCGACCGGGCTGCGGTGGCGACCTAGGCGTCAAGCTCATGAGGAGGAGCCGAGCCACGGAGTGGCGTGAACGGGTGCCCACGCCTGCGCAACCGTGAGGTCGGCCTGAGCGCTGTTGCTGTCGACGAGTGCGGCCGCCCGAAGCAGGTCCACCACGGCGCGAGCCGGGGCCTGGTAGTCCTGCCAGTCAACTAGTGCGGCGCGCACCATTGCGCTGCACTTGAGGGCTTGGTGGCGGGTGAGGGGCACGGGTTCGTCATCTCCGGCCTCGGGTTCGTCCACCGCGCCATGGGGCCACGGGAGAGCCTTGACGCGGGGCCAGGGATGCGGAGTGGTGCCGGCCAGATTAAACGATGTCTCCATGCCGACGTAGCTCAGCAGGTAGGCCACGGCGTGGGCTGAGTCCTGGTCGTTCTGATCGCCGTCCAGGTAGGCCTGCAGCAGGGCAGCGCACTTGCGGGTTTGTCCGCGGGTCAGGGACACGGGGTCGCCGCCGCCCACCAGGGTCTTGTTCACGCCTCCTGACAGGACCCGACAGGACGCGCGTCGGCAGGGTCCGGCAGCTCCCTCCCCTTCGCCTCGTTCGGGGTGCTGCTGGGCGTCGGGTCCGCCTTCTCGCTGCGCAGCTCGTGCCCGGAGCTGGTGAGGCAGCGCCCGTTCTCCAGGTTCCACTGCCACCCGTGCAGCTGGCAGGTCAGCGTGGTGCCCTCCACCACCCCGAACCGGGTCAGGTCGGCCTTGAGGTGCGGGCAGCGGCGCTGCATCCGCCAGCCGTCGAGCACGATCTCCGCGCCGTCGTCGTGCTGCTCGGCGAACCAGCCGTCGGCGTAGGCGATCCGCTCGTCGGTGAGGCACTTGAAGAAGGTGTAGAGGTACTCGTTGTAGCCGCCGACGCGCCACGCCCGGAACCGGCTGGACAGGAAGATCGAGTTCACCCAGTCGGGCTCGTCGTCGCGCAGGGCGGTGCGCACCAGCTCGGGGGGGATGGCGAACCCGTAGCGCGGCTTCTCCCCCTCCACCGGCCGACGCACGGTGCGGGTGGAGAAGTCGAGGATCACCTGCTCGGCGCCGAGGTCCAAGGTCACCGGTCCGCCGATGCCCGCGCAGATCGCGTTGGCCTCCGCCATCAGCGGCTCGAACAGCTCCCGCAGCGCCGGCATCATCGCCTCGCCCTCGGCCGGGGCCCAGCTCGCGCGGGCAGCGGCGAGCACCGGCTGCTGACGCTGGGCGAACGCCTCGAGGTAGGCGGCCTTGGTGCTCGGGTCGTCGAGCTCGTCGCCGAACACCGTCGACGGCTCGACGACGTGGGTCACCCTCGGCTCGGCGGACCCGTGGCAGTCGGCGGTCGAGCCGGGCAGCAGCAGCAGCCCCTGCTCGGCCCCGTTGCGACGCATCTGGTCCAGGAACACCATCTGGTCGGGGAAGATGTTCGACGGGTCGCCGTGGTCGTCGTTGAGGTAGCGCAGCTCGTCGTCGAGAAAGGCGGGTGGCCCGGCCGAGGGGATCACCCAGGACGCCCCGACCTGTTCGATGTAGCGCCGCGAGCGGTCCATCTGCCGCTGCCGCTTCTGGGTGCCGAAGGCGACCTTGGCCCGCTCGGGCAGGTCGTAGACCATCGGGTACCAGATGGCGCCGGAGTACTGCAGGGCGTGGACGTCGATGTGGCCGAACTCCCGCTCGAGCACGTCCAGGTCGACCGGGCGGGCGTCGTTCATGTTGAACAGCACCGTCTCCCCGTCGTCCAGGACCAGGCCGGAATCGCCGAGGGGGCCGTCGGCGGGGGAGCGCAGCGCGATGATCATCAGGTCGAGGTCGACCCCGCCCCGGGTGACGGTGTGCTTGACCCCGGTGCGGGTCTCGAAGAAGTCGTGGAAGCCGAGCGCCTCCAGCTCGCGGCGCAGGTCCGGCACCGGGTACTCCGGCAGCAGCACGGTCGCGTCCTTGGAGACGTGCTCGGCCAGCAGCTTCGGGTCGAAGTGATCCTTGTGCAGGTGCGAGACGTAGAGGAAGTCGCACGCCCCCAGCGCGTCCCAGTCCAGGCCGGTGTTGTCGGGGAACGGGAACCACGACGCGAAGTAGGCGGGGTTCACCCACGGGTCGCACAACACCGAGCCGGCGCCGGTCTGCACGTGGAACCCGGCGTGCCCGATGCTGGTGACCTGCACAGCGACGTCTCCTCATGTTCGTGGGGGAAGACCTCAGGGTAGGCGAGGGCGCACCCGGCCACGCGATCGGGAAGCATGGGTGCTCGCCAGGCCCACGGACGCTTCCCGATCGGGTGGGCTGGGGGCCGGGTCGGCTCCGAAGGAGTCCGCCTTGGCGGCGATCGCGTCGAGCAGGGTCGACCAGTCGTCCTCGAAGGCGCGGGCCCCGCGGACCTGCAGGGACTCCCCGAGTGCCTCGACGTCGATACCGGCCGCCGCGATCGCTGCGACGGCGCGCTCGGCCGCGGCGGGGTCGGGGTGCATCAGCTCGACGGGGCCGCCGTGGTCGGCGTAGGCGAGCAGGGTCTGCTCCGGCATCGTGTTGATGGTGCCCACCGCGGCGAGGTGGTCGACGTAGAAGGTGTCGGGCAGCTCAGGGCCCTTGGTCGAGGTCGACGCCCAGAGCACCCGCTGCGGCCGGGCGCCGGCGGCGGCCAACCGGGCCCACCGCTGGGTGGACAGCAGCGTGCGGTGGGCCGCGTAGACCTCTCCCGCGACGGCCAGCCCGAGGTGGGTGTGCAGGTTCGCGGGCAGCAGCGGGTCGGCGGCGGTGTCCCAGCGGCTGACGAACACCGACGCCACCGAGGGCACGTCCAACGACCGCCCGGCCGCGGCGCGCCGCTCCAGGGCCCGGAGGTAGGCCTGCGCGGTCTGGCGGTACTGGTGCTCGGAGAACAGCAGGGTCACGTTGACCCCGATGCCCTCGGCCACCAGGTGCTCCATCGCGACCAGGCCCGGTGGGGTGCCGGGAACCTTGATGAGCACGTTCGGCCGAGCGGCCTGCGCGTGCAGCGTGCGAGCGAGGGCGATCGTCGCCTCGGTGTCGTCGGCCAGCCCGGGAGACACCTCGATGGAGACGTACCCGTCAACCCCGTCGGTGCACTCCCACACCGGCCGGAACGCCTCCGCGGCCGCGGTGATGTCCTCCAT
The DNA here is from genome assembly GCA_039923155.1 of Mycobacteriaceae bacterium. GTDB lineage: Bacteria > Actinomycetota > Actinomycetes > Mycobacteriales > Mycobacteriaceae > Rhodococcus_D. The sequence goes on from JBDTDI010000326.1 coordinate 5,096, forward strand.
CGCCACGGCGAACACCAGCTCCTCGGGGTGCCGGGTCCCGGCGGCGAGGTGGGCGCGCAGGGAGTCGTCGTAGTCGCAGCCCGCGGCCAGGGCGCGACCGAGGATGGTGGGGTTGGAGGTGAGCCCGGTCAGGGCCAGGTCCGAGATGTAGCGGCTCAGCGTGCCGTCCCGCAGCATCGCCCGGTTGATCGAGTCCAGCCACAGGCTCTGCCCGGCCCGGTGCAGCCGTCGGGCAGGACTCGGCTCGGCTTCCTCGCCCGTCATCGTCGGGCCTGCTCGAGCGGGACGTCGGGGTCGGACAGTCGTCCCAGGTCCACCGGGCCGGTGGTGAGCAGGGCCGTGATCTGGTCCTCGGCGTCCCACACGTTGACGTTCATCCCGGCCAGGACCGTGCCTTGCGGGGACACCCAGAACGCGAGCAGCTCCCGGGTGTCGCGGTCGCCCCGGATGAGGACGCTCGACTCGACGCCCGGCGGCACGTGACCGCGGTACTCCATGCCGAGGTCGTACTGGTCGGTGAAGAAGAACGGTTGCCCGTCGTAGGCGGTGGGGGTACCGGTGAGGGTCGCGGCCACCGCGGCGGGCTGGTTCAGGGCCGTGGCCCAGTGCTCCACCCGGAGCCGGCCGAGCGTGGGGTGCGCCTGGGCGGCGATGTCGCCCACCGCGTAGATGTCCGGGTCGCTGCTGCGCAGGTGCTCGTCGACCAAGACCCCACCGTCCCCACCGTCCCCGTTCACGTCCAGGCCGGCGTCGCGTGCGAGCTCGGTGTTCGGTTGCGCACCGACGCCGACGACGACGAGGTCGGCGGGCAGCCGGGTGCCGTCACCGAGGGTGACGCCGCTCGCCCGCCCGTCCTCGACGTCGATCCCGGCCACGCTCGCCCCGAGGTGGAACCGAACGCCGTGCTCGCGGTGCAGGTCGGCGAACATCTGCGCGAGCTCGGTGCCCAGCACCCGCAGCAGCGGCAGCGGCGCCATCTCGACCACGTCGACCTCCGCCCCGCGCTCGCGGGCGTTGGCCGCGACCTCCAGCCCGATCCACCCGGCGCCGATGAACACGACGCGGCGGGCGTGCTCGAGGCCGGCGCGCAGCGCGTCGCTGTCCTCGACGTCGCGCAGGTACAGGACACCGTCGGCGTCACTGCCGGTGACGTCGATGCGGCGGGGTCGGGACCCGGTGGCCAGCACCAGGTGGTCGTAGCCGATCCGGCTGCCGTCGCCGAGGACGACGTCGCGGGCGGCCCGGTCGAGCGCGGTGGCGGGCACGCCCAGGCGCAGCTCGACCCCGTGGTCGGTGTACCACTGCTGGTCGTGGACGGCCAGGGAGTCACGGTCGGCCTTGCCGGCGAGGTAGTCCTTGGACAACGGCGGCCGTTCGTAGGGCAGGTGGGCCTCGGCGCCGAGAAGGACGACCTGACCGGTGCAGCCGCGCTCGCGCAGGCCCTCCGCGGTCTTGGCCCCGGCCAGTCCGGCGCCGACGATCACGAACCTCGAGCTGTCCATCTGGGTCTCCGATCTGTCTCCGCTGCGGACTGGGCGGCCCGCGAGCTGGTTGGTGGTGGTTGGTGGTGTCGCGCGGCTCAGCGCGCCGCGCCGGTCAGGGCGAGGAACTCCTGGCGTGCGCGCGGGTCGCTGCGCAGCTGTCCGAGCAGGGTCGAGGTCACCGTGCGAGACCCGGTCGCCCGGGCGCCGCGCAGCGTCATGCACCAGTGTTCGGCGGTGATCACCACCCCGACCGACTGCGCGCCCAGCTGCTCCTGCAGCCAGTCCGCGACCTGCTTGGTGAGCCGCTCCTGGGTCTGCGGGCGGCACGCGAACAGCTCCACCACCCTGGCGAGCTTGGACAATCCGAGGATCCGCTCCCCGGGCAGGTAGCCGACGCTGGCCGTCCCGGTGAACGGCAAGAGGTGGTGCTCGCACACCGACCGGAACCCGATGTCGCGGGCCAGGACCAGCTCGTCGTAACCCTCGTCGTTGGGGAAGGTGGTCAGCTCGAAGGGGCGGGGGGTGAGCATCTCGGCCCACGCCCGAGCCATCCGGGCGGGGGTCTCCCGCACGTTCTCCGCGTCGAGGTCCAGGCCCAGGGCCCGCACGAAGTCTGCGGCGGCCGCTTCGGCGTCCTCCAGGTCGGGAGACCGGTGCGGCCCCACGACCCGCAGGCCCGTCCCCGGCGCCGAGGGCATCGCCGAGGACGTCAGAGCCCGCACGGACGGTGTGCTCATCGGGCGAGCGACACGTCGTCCGCCGCACCGGTGCGCACCCCGCCACGGTCGTAGGTGGCGCTCAGCCGAGCCAGGGCCAGCGCGGCCACCAGCAGCCCGACGTCGCGCAGCGCCACGTCGTAGAAGCCCGAGTACGTCAGCAGGTTGACCACGATGCCGGTCAGCCACAGCGCGACGACGTACGCGGCGTACCGGGGCCTGAACGCCACCGCGATCGCGGCGATGATCTCGACGACACCGACGACGTACATCGCGGTCTGCGTCGAGAACGGCAGCAGATCGACGGTCCACGGCGCCAGGTATCCCGGCCAGTAGGTCAGCTTGTTGGCGAACTTGTCCGCTCCCATCAGCAGGGGCAGGAGCACGAACCCCACGCGCAGCAGCCAGAACGCGCCGTAGGCCGGGTCCTGGCGGGCGCGGGTCCAGAGCTGCGACCACGGGTGGGTCCGGGTCGCGGGGTGAGCTGTCAGGTGACTCATGGGAGGCTCCTTCTATCGATAAGACCGACATGTTTTAGAGTGTGCGGCGTCACGCGTCTTGTCAAGAGTCATTGGTGTTAGAATTGAGCCATGGGCGTGCGAGCGGTCGGACGTGACGTGCTGGCGGACCTCAGCACCCTGACCGACCCGGTGCGCCGCCGGTTGTACGACTTCGTCGCGGGCCAGCGCCGGCCGGTCCGACGTGACGACGCCGCGGCCGCCGCCGGGATCAGCCGCACCCTGGCGGCCTACCACCTCGACCGCCTCGCCGCGGCCGGGCTGCTCGCCATCAGCTACGCACGTCCGCACGGTCAGACCGGGCCCGGGGCCGGGCGCCCGGCCAAGCACTACGAGCCGGTGCACGAGGAGCTCAGCGTCAGCGTCCCCCCGCGCAACTACTCCCTGCTGGCCCGCGTGCTGGTCGACGCCGTGGCCGCCGACGGTTCCGGCACGGTCCGGTCAGCCGTGGTCGCCGCCGCGGAGGCGGAAGGACGTGCGGCCGCGGCCGCGGAGCGGGACCTGCTGACCACCCTGGCCGAGAGCGGCTACGAGCCCACGGTGGTGGACAACGGCGACATCGAGCTGACCAACTGCCCGTTCCACCAGCTGGCCCAGCGGCACACCGAGCTGGTGTGTGGGCTCAACCACGCCCTGCTGCGCGGCACCCTCGCCGGCCGCGACGAGGAGCCCGACCGCGCCGAGCTGGCCCCCCGCCCCGGCCGCTGCTGCGTCGTCATCCACCCGGCCGCCTGAGCCTCACTGCCGCGGCGGGAGGCCCTCGACGAACGCCTGGGTCACCGCGATGTCGTCGTCACCGAAGCCGGCCTCCACCAGCTCGGCGAACGATGCCCGCAGCGCAGGGAGCAGACGGGTCCCCGTTCTCGTCGCGTCGGCGGCCGCCAGGGCGGAGTCCAGGTCCTTGACCATGTACCGGGCGGCCCCGGAGGGGGTGTGGTCGTGCTCGACGAGTCGTTGGCCCCGGGTGGCGAGGATGCGGCTGCCCGCGTAGCCCCCGCCGAGGACGTCCATGAGCACCGCCAGGTCGAGCCCGCTGCGCTCGGCGATCACCGCGCACTCCCCGAGCGCCTGGATCGTGGCGGCGACGACCAGCTGGTTGCAGGCCTTGGCGACCTGGCCCGAACCGAGCGGCCCTAGGTGCACAGGGGTTCCCATGGTCTCGAGGACGGGCAGCGCCACCGCGACGTCGGCCTCGTCCCCGCCCACCATGATCGAGAGCGTGGCGGCCTCGGCACCGTCCTGGCCACCGCTGATCGGGGCGTCGACCACCCGCAGCAGGCCGTCGGTGGCCGTGCCGACCCGATCCGCGAGCTCGCGCAGACCGGTGGGGGCCACCGTGGAGCAGACGATGAGCACCGTGGGCTCCTGCACCCCGGCGAGCAACCCGTCCTCGCCGTCGAGCAGCTCGATGAGCTGGGGCAGGTCGGGCAGCACCACCAGCACCACGTCGGAGGACTCGGCCAGGCCCCTGCAGGTCTCGACCGAGCGCCCACCAGCGACGACCAGCGGCTCCAGGCTGGCGGGTCGGCGAGCCCACATCGACACGGCCCGGTCCGGGTTCGACCGCAACAGGTTCACCGTCATCGGCGCACCCATCACGCCGAGTCCCACGACACCCACCGACGCCAGCTCAGAAGACATGGTCGGAGTCTAGGTTCACGGTCGGCAAATGAACCGGGCTCGGACGTCGAGCGGGGTAGTAGGTTCGGCTGGTGACCGGATCAATGTTCGACCTGTCCGGCCGGGTGGCCCTCGTCACCGGCTCCACCCGCGGCATCGGGGCGGTGCTGGCGGACGGGCTGGCCCAGGCGGGCGCCGTGGTCGTCCTGCACGGCCGCGACGCCACCGCGCTCGAGACCCGGCGGGCCGAGCTGGCCGAGAAGGTGGGCGCCGACCGGGTGCACACCACCAGCTTCGACGTCACCGACCACGAGGCGGTGGTCGCCGCCCTGGCGCGCGTGGCCGAGGAGACCGGTGGGGTGCACGTGCTGGTGAACAACGCCGGCGTGCAGCACCGCGAGCCCCTCCTGGAGGTCAGCGTCGAGAACTTCGAGAAGGTGCTGGCCACCAACCTCACCGGGCCGTTCCTCGTCGGCCGCGAGGTTGCCCGGTCGATGGTGGCGCGGGGCAGCGGCAAGATCATCAACATCGCCTCCGTGCAGAGCGAGCTCGCCCGGCCCACCATCGGCCCGTACACCGCCGCGAAGGGTGGGGTGCGCAACCTGACCCGCGCGATGGCGGCGGAGTGGGCCAGCTCCGGCGTCCAGGTCAACGCGATCGCTCCGGGGTACCTGGAGACGGAGATGACGGCGGCCCTGGTGGCCGACGAGACCTTCGACTCGTGGCTGCGGGCCCGAACCCCGGCGGGTCGGTGGGGGACTCCCCAGGACGTGGTCGGCCCCGTGGTCTGGTTGGCCTCGGCGGGCTCGGACTACGTCAGCGGCCAGACCATCTACGTGGACGGAGGGATGACCGTTGTCGTCTGAGGTAGCGCAGTCGTCTGAACCAGCACCCCCGACGCCGAACCTGGGCGTGGTCGTGCACGCCATCGGTGACCTCCGGGTCGAGCCGGTCGCCGTGGCGGACCCGAAGCCCCACGAGGCGGTCCTCCGGATCGCGTACGGCGGCGTGTGCGGCTCCGACCTGCACTACGTGAGCCACGGTGCGGCCGGGCAGTCTGTCCTGCGCGAGCCGATGGTGCTGGGCCACGAGGTGGTCGGGACCGTCGAGGTCGCGGCCGCCGACGGCACCGGACCCATCGCGGGGACCCCAGTCGCCGTGCACCCCGGAACGCCCTGGCCGGGCGACGGTGCGCGCTATCCCGCCGAGCGCCCCAACCTGGCCCCCGGCGCCACCTACCTGGGCAGCGCGGCGCACCTGCCGCACACCCAGGGGGCGTTCGCGCAACGGGTGGTGCTGCCGGCGCGGATGCTGCGCAGCCTGCCGGACGGCCTGTCGCCGCGCCGCGCCGCGCTGGCCGAGCCCGCCGCCGTGGCCTGGCACGCGGTGCGCCGTGCCGGCGACGTCGCCGGCCTGTCGGTGGCCGTGGTCGGCGCCGGGCCCATCGGCGCCCTGGTGGTCGCGGTGCTGGTGCGGGCGGGGGCCAAGGAGATCACGGTCATCGACGTCCTGCCCGAGCCGCTGGAGCGGGCCGCGGCGCTGGGGGCGACGGGGACCATCCAGGCCGGGTCGGTTGCCGCCGACGAGGCCGTTGCCGGGCTGGCCGCGGACGTCGTGGTCGAGGCCTCGGGCAGCGCGGCGGGCCTGGGCAGCGCCATCCGCGCCGCGGTGCGCGGTGGACGGGTGGTGCTGCTCGGGCTGCTCCCGCCCGGTGACCAGCCGGTGGCCGTCTCGTTGGCCATCGCCCGCGAGCTGGACCTGATCGGCTCGTTCCGGTTCGTCGACGAGATCGACGACGTGCTGGTCGCGCTGGCCGACGGCACCCTCGCGGTCGACCCGGTGATCTCGCACGTGTTCCCGGTCGCCGACGCCGTGCACGCGTTCACGGTGGCCGCCGATGCGAGCAGCTCGAGCAAGGTTCTGCTCGACTTCGGCTGACGAGCTCGGGACCGCGGCTCAGAACCCGCTGTCGGGGTCGATGACCCCCACCAGCGGCTCGCCGGCCGCCATCCGGGCCACGTTCTCCCGCACCCGGTTGGCCAGGGTCGGCCAGTACGCGTCGTCGGGGTTGGCCGCGTGCGGGGTGATCAGCGCCCGGGGCTCGTTCCACAGCGGGTGACCGTCGGGTAGGGGCTCCGGGTCGGTGACGTCCAGCGCGGCACCGTCGATGACCCCCTGGGCCAGAGCGGTGACCAGGTCGTCGGTGCCCACCAGGTTGCCCCGGGCCACGTTGACCACCCACGCCGTCGGCTTCATCATCGCCAGCTCGTCGGCACCGATCATGCCCCGGGTGGCCGGGGTGGACGGGGCGAGGACGACCACGTAGTCGGCCTCGGGCAGCACGTCGCGGTAGTCGGCCCGGGACACGGTGCGCTCGGCGCCGGCGAAGTCGCCGGAGTCGGAGACGGCGAGCACCCGGCACCCGAACGGCTCCATCAGCCGCACGAGCTCGCGCCCGATGCCCCCGGCCCCCAGCAGCACGACGGTCGAACCGGCGAACGACCGGGTGACCTTGGCCGTCCAGGTGCGTTGACGGGCCAGGGTGTGCAGGCCCCGGGCCGCGGCGAGCATCAGCGCGAGGGCGTGCTCGGCGACCTGGGGGCCGAACGTCCCCGAGGCCGAGGTCCACACCGCGTCACGCGTGATGATGCCCGCGGAGACGAACTTCTCCACCCCGGCGTGGGGCAGCTGAACCCACCCGATCCCGTCGTGGGCCATCTCGGACACCTGCTGCGGGGTGTCGTCGCCCCAGTACACCAGGGCGTCCGCCTGCTCCAGCGGCACGAGCCGTCCACCGCCGTCCAGGACCGCCTGCTCAAGCAGGGGCAGCTTCTCCGGCCCCACGAAGACAGCAGGCGCGCCGCCGCGCTCAGGACCCGCCACTGGCCCAGATCTTCTTGTAGATGTCGCGGTAGCCGTTCTGCGGGTCGTAGATGCTGCCCGCCTCGGCGTTGGTGGAGTCGGTGACGTGGACCGGGGCGTAGTAGTCCGTGGGCGGCTTGCCGGCGATACCGCGGTTCAGCTCGTCCACGATCTGCCAGCCCTGCTCGGACAGGGGCTCGGGCACCGTGGCCGCCTGGTACTGCCCGCTGCGGATGCGCTGGAACGCCGCCGCCGAGCCGTCGCCGGCGCCGACGTTGAACGGCGGGCCGTCACCCTTGCGACCGGCCGCCCGCAGCGCCGGTGCGGCGTTGTCGAAGTAGAGGTCGTTGATGGCCACCGAGAAGGTCCACTTCTCGCCGTACTGCCCGATGAGCGTCGACACCTCCTGCGGCGTGCGCGCGGCGGCGTCGGGGATCGGGATGTTCTCGGTGGTGAGCACCTTGATGCTGCTGCACTTCTGCAGGTCGGTGACGAGGCTGTCGGACTTGCCCTTCGCGAACGGGATCGACGCGTCGGTGAACACGACGACACCCCCGGACCCGTTGGACTTGGCGATGATCCACTGCGCGCTGATCTCGGACACGTCGTCGACCTTGGTCGTGACGTTGTTGAACATCTTGGGGTCGGTGCTCGCACCGGGGGCGCCGACCGCGTGCCAGCCCACGACGATGACACCGGTGGAGTTGGCCTGGTCGAGCTGGGACTGGGTTGTCTTCGGGTCGAAGCCCCCGACCACGACCCCGGCCGGCTTCAGGGCCAGCGCCTGGCTGAAGGCGGCCTGCTGACCGGCGGGGCTGCCCTGGCCGTCGATGACCCGGACCTGCCAGCCGATGGCCTTGCCCGCCTCCTGCACGGCGTCGGCAACCCCCTTCACCCCGGGGTTGGTGAGGTCGGCGGCGACGTAGACCACGGTCTTGCCCGCCTGGGCCTTCGGTCCGGTCGTGGGGCCGGTCCACTTGGGGCTGGTGTCGCGGGCCTTGGCCACGGCGGCCTTGGCCGCGGTGAGGGCCTGTGGGCAGTCGCCGGCCGCCGCGCTGGCGGAGCCGCCCGCGGCCGGGCTGGCCGCACCGGTGTCCGAGCCTTTCGAGCATGCCGTGGAGAGCAGGAGGGGGACGAGTGCGAGCGTGAAGGCTGCCTTGGCCCGTCTACGTGTCGTGGCGGTCGTGGCCATCGGGATCCTCTTCCTGGTGCGGTGCGACGGGGGGTGTGTCGGTCATGGAGGTGGTGCCGGGTGGGTTGAGGGGTGAGGGTGGTTCATCGGGGTCGGTGGCACTGGCGCGCCCGGCCGCGCCGACGCTGGCGCCGGCTCGCATCCGACGTCGGGCGGCGTACCCGGCGAGACCGACGGCGACCAGCAGGGTGAGACCGTTGAACAGCGGGGTCACCCAGAACTGGGCGCCGAGCTGCTGGATGCCGGAGAGCCCGATGGCGAGGACGGCGACCGACACCAGGGTGCCGATCGCGTTCGCCCGACCGGGCCGGATGGTGGTGGACCCCAGCAGGGCGCCCACGAACGCGGGCAACAGGTAGTCCAGGCCCACGCTGGGGTTGCCGATGCGCTGCTGGCTGGCCAGCAGAACCCCGGCGCCGGCAGTGATGACTCCGCTGAGCAGGAAGGCGTAGACCACGACGCGGCGCTTGGGGATGCCGACCAGCTCGGCGGCTCGTGCGTTGGCCCCGACGACGTAGAGCCAGCGACCGAGCGGTAGGTGCTCGAGCATCACCCAGAGCACCACGACCAGGATGATCAGGTACCAGAAGGCGACGGGGAGCCCGAGGACCGTCGAGTTGACCAGGTCGGTGAACCCGGCGGGCAGACCGTTGAGGCCCGGGACGATCCGCCCGCCCCCGGTGAGGGCTCCCGAGATGGCGAACAGCACGCTCCCGGTACCCAGGGTGGCGATGAACGAGTCGATCTGCGCCAGCTCGACGAGCAGCCCGTTCAGCAGGCCGACGACGATCCCGACGGCGACGGTCACCAGCGCCGCGAGCTGCCAGGGGAATCCCTGGTTGACGATCAGGTACAGGGTGATGATGTGGGCCAGCCCGAACCCGTAACCGATGGACACGTCGAAGCGGCCGGTGACGATGGGGATGGTGGCGCCCAGGGCCAGCAGGGCGGGGATCGACTGGTTGGCCATGAGCGAGCGGACGTTGTCCAGCGTCGGGAACGTGTCGGGGCGGAGCACGGAGAACAGCAGGAACAGGAGCACGGCCAGGATGGGGATGCCCCAGGTGCCGATGAACTGTCCCCCCGCCCGGCGGCTCTTGCGGCTCGAGCTCGAGCGCGGCGCCGTCGCGGTGCTCACGCGGCTTCACCCGCGCCGGTGGACAGCGCGGTCAGGCGCTCCACGCTGAGGTCCGCACGCGCGAGCTCGTCGGTGATCAGCCCGTCTCGGAAGACGAGGGCTCGGGAACACACCAGGGATACCTCTTCCACGTCGGTCGAGACCAGGACAACACCCACCCCGGCGGCGAGCGCCTGCCCCAGCAGCGCGTACAGCTCTTGCTTGGCGCCGATGTCCACACCCGCGGTCGGCTCCTCCAGCACCAGCAGCCTGGCGTCGGTCGACAGCCACCGGCCGAGGATCACCTTCTGCTGGTTGCCCCCGGACAGGGCCGTCACCGGCAGGTCCGGGTTGGCGGGCGCCACCCCGTAGGTCTGCACCAGCTCCTCGGCCAGTGCCGCCTCCTTGCGGTGGATCACCAGCGAGAACGGGCCCGAGCCGCGCACGCGCGGGTTGGGCAGCAGGTTCTCGGTCACGGTGAGGTTCGGGCCGAGGCCCTCGTCCATCCGGTTGCTGGTCACGAAGGCGACGCCCGCCTCGAGGGCGGCCTTGACGCCGCCCCTCGACAGCGGTTTGCCGTCCACGGTGATGTGACCGCCCCGCAGGGTCGCGGCTCCCGCCACCACCCGGCCGATCTCCTCCATGCCCGCACCGGCCAGCCCGACCAGCCCGACCACCTCACCTCGGGCCACCGTGAGCGACACCGGCCCCACCCGCTCGGCAACCACGTCGGTGAGCTCGAGCGCGGGCTCCGCCGTCGCGTAGCTGACGTGGTCGGCCGCCGCGTCGGGTTCTCGCCCCACGATGAGCCGGATGATCTCCTGGGGTGGGACCTCGTGCACCGCGCCCTGGCCGACCACCCGCCCGTCCCGGAGCACGACCACGTCATCGGCGATGGCGAAGACCTCGTCGAGTCGGTGGGACACGTAGATCAGGCCGAGGCCGCGGGCCCGCAGGTCCCGCAGGACCGCGAACAACCGGCCGGTCTCGTCGACGGGCAGGCTCGCCGTCGGTTCGTCGAGGACCAGAACCTCCGCGTCGACGGCCAGCGCGCGCCCGATGGCGACCAGGCTGCGCTCGGTGCGGGTGAGCTCGGAGACCAGGGTCCGCGGGTCGAGGTCCGCGCCCACCATGTCCAGGGCCCGCTCGGCCTGGGTTCGCACCGCCTTCCACGAGACCAGACCACGAGAGCGGGGAAACCCGGTCCCGAGGGCGACGTTCTCGGCGATGGACAGCTCGGCGACCAGACCGAGGTCCTGGTGCAGGAAGGCCAGGGCCCGCTTGGCCTCCGGGGAGCCGAGCGGGTGACCAGCCACGTCCACCGAGCCCCCGTCCGGCGTGTAGATCCCCGCCAGGATCTTGATCACGGTGGACTTGCCGGCCCCGTTGGCGCCCAGCAGCGCGAGGACCCGCCCGGGTCGGACGTCGAGGTGCACGTCGTCCAGGGCCAGGGTTGCGCCGAACCGTTTGCTCAACCCACGGATCGCGACGAGCGGAGGAGCGTTGTCGAGAGACACGGCTCACATACTGAACGGCGTCCAGCATGTTGGCAAGAGTTGTTAGCCGATCGTTGCGTGACGTGGGCTGGCCGGCAGCAGCGAGGTGCCCATCTCGTCCGCCAGCGCGAGGAGCTCGGCGACCAGGTCACCGCGCAGCTCGTCGGTGAGCCGGGCGGCCAGCACGGTCACGCTGACCGCCAGCAACGTCGCGTCGGTCCGTCGACCGGGGGTGGTGACGGCCAGGCAGACCACCCCGGGCGTGGCCTCCTCGTCGTCGACGGCGTAGCCGCGCTCCCGCACC
>JBDTDI010000327.1:0-8033 GCA_039923155.1 Mycobacteriaceae bacterium
ACCACCCGGTTGGCCGAGAACACAGCCACCGGGCGGTGTGCGGGCAGGCCGGCGAGGGCGGCGGCGGTCACCGCGGGCCAGTCCGGGCACCAGAGGGCCAGGGTGCGCACCGACCTCATCCGACCACCGCCTGCTCGCGCATCCCGGCGGCTCCCACACCTTCACCGGCGGTCGTCCGCCAGCGCACCCCGGCACCGTCCGGGCACAGCCGCACCCGGCTGCAGCGCCCGGCGGCCACCGACCCCCGCCCACCGACCTGCACCTCCAGCTCCCGGCTGCGCAGCCGGCCGTACCCGCGGCCCAGACCGGTGTCCGCGGTGCCCGTAGTGACCTCCGCCCGCAGCTGCAGCTGTGCCCCCGGCCACGTCCCACCGGTCACCACCAGCACGCTGCCGCGGTGTCGGGCCCGGGCCACCAGCCCGCGCGCCCGACTGGGGGCAACCGAGGTGCCGGCGAGGTCGAGGACCACGAGGTCCACCCCGTCCAGCAGCACGGCCGCGACGTCCAGGGCGTCGCCACCCGGGGCCGGCACCAGGGCCACCCGCGCCAGGTCGGCGCCCATCTCGACGGCGGCGAGCAGGCCCAGCCCTGGCCGACCGACCACCGCGGCCCAGCCACCCTCGGACGTCACTGCAGCGAGCAGGCCCAGCAGCAGCGAGCTGGCCCCCGCTGCCGACACCACGGTTCCGCGCACGAGGCCACCCCGCGGCAGCAGCTCGGCCAGCGGAGCGGGAACGGGCAACACCCCGGTGGCCGCGGTCGGGGCCGGCTCCTGCGTCTCAACACCGCGCCCGGGGATCGCGGCCAACCGTCGACGTAGCGTGGCCACCACGTCCGTCTGCGCGTCCCGGCCCGGACCAACGGGGACGGCGCGGACTGCCGTCGTCACGGCCTGGTCCAAGTGTTCGAACGCATGTTCGAACAATGACGCATCCGCAGGTGAAGGTCAAGGGGGGTGGACAGCACCCCGCCCCGACCTCGTCCTGCGGGGGAAGTCAGTGCCAGAAGTGGCGGGCACCAGTCAGGTACAGGGTGACGCCCGCCTCCTGCGCGGCAGCCACCACCTCAGCGTCGCGCACGGAGCCGCCCGGCTGGACCACAGCCCGCACCCCGGCGCTCAAAAGCACCTGCAGCCCGTCCGGGAACGGGAAGAACGCGTCCGAGGCGGCCACCGACCCAGCGGCCCTGTCCCCGGCCCGCTGGACCGCGAGCTGAGCGGCGTCGACCCGGTTCACCTGCCCCATGCCGACCCCGACGCTCGCTCCGCCGTGGGCCAGCAGGATGGCGTTCGACTTCACCGCGCGGCACGTGCGCCACGCGAACACCAGGTCGGCCATGGTCTCGGGGTCGGCGGGTGCTCCCGCAGCGAGGGTCCAGGTCGACGGGTCGTCGCCCGGGGCCCCCAGAGCGTCGCGCTCCTGCACGAGCAGGCCCCCGGAGACCTCGCGCATCTCGAGGACCGGCCCGCGATCGGGCGGTGCGCACACCAGCACCCGGACGTTCTTCTTGCGGGCCAGCACCTCCAGGGCCCCATCGGCGTAGGAGGGGGCCAGCACCACCTCGGTGAAGATCTCCGCGACCTGCTCGGCCATCTCGACCGTCACCTCGCGGTTGGCCGCGACCACTCCCCCGAACGCGCTGAGCGGGTCGCAGGCGTGAGCCTTGCGGTGCGCGTCGGCGATCGCCCCCGCCCCGTCGACCGTGGACACCGCAATGCCACACGGGTTCGCGTGCTTGATCACCGCGACGCACGGACCGTCGTGGTCGTGGGCGGCGCGCCAGGCGGCGTCGGCGTCGGTGTAGTTGTTGTAGCTCATCTCCTTGCCGTGCAGCTGCTGCGCCTGCGCCAGCCCCGCCGCCCCCGCCCTGCTGTACAGGGTCGCCGACTGGTGCGGGTTCTCCCCGTAGCGCAGCACGGCACTGCGCTCGAACGTGTGACCCACCCAGCTCGGCGGACCGACCTCGGGGTCCAGCTCGGCCGTCATCCACGAGGCCACCGCGACGTCGTAGGACGCGGTGTGCCGGAACGCCTCCGCGGCGAGGGCGGTGCGCTCGGTGCGGGTGAAGCCGCCCGCGGCGACGGCAGCGAGCACGGCGGCGTAGCGCTCCGGGTCCACGACGACCGCCACCGACGGGTGGTTCTTCGCCGCCGCCCGAACCATGGACGGACCACCGATGTCGATCTGCTCCACGCACTCGTCGAAACCGGCCCCCGAGGCCACCGTCTCGCTGAACGGGTACAGGTTCGACACCACCAGCTCGAATGGGGCGACGCCGAGCTCGGCGAGCTGGGCCAGGTGCTCGGGCCGCCGCGTGTCGGCCAGCAGCCCGGCGTGCACCCGCGGATGCAGGGTCTTCACCCGCCCGTCAAGGCACTCGGGGAAGCCCGTGAGCTCCTCCACCGCGGTGACCGGGAACCCGGCCGCCGCGATCCGGGCGGCGGTGGAGCCGGTGGAGACCAGCTCGACCCCGGCCGCGTGCAACCCGCTCGCCAGCTCTTCCAGGCCCGTCTTGTCGTACACGCTGATCAGGGCGCGGCGCACCGGTCGGCGCTCGGTGGTGTCGGTCGAGGTCATGGGATGTGCGCCTTCCGTCCGTCGAGCGTGACGCCGTGGACGGCCACTGCAGACACGACGTCCACCAGCAGCCCCCGCTCCACGACCTTGATGCGTTCGTGCAGGGTCTCCTCGGTGTCGCCCTCGAGCACACCCACCGCCTGCTGGGCGAGGATCGGTCCGGTGTCGAGGCCGGCATCGACCACGTGCACGGTCACCCCGCTCACCCGTACCCCGTGGGCGAGGGCGTCGGCGACGGCGTGCGCTCCAGGGAAGGAGGGCAGCAGCGACGGGTGGGTGTTGAGCACCAGGGGTGCGCCACCCAAAAAGCCCGGGCCGAGCACCCGCATGAACCCGGCCAGCACCACCAGGTCGGGTTCGTACGCCCGGACGGCGGCCGCGAGGGCCGAGTCCCACTCCAGGCGGGAGGCGTGGTCGGATCGAGCCACCGTGAAGGTGGGGACCCCCGCGTCCACGGCGTGCTGCAACCCGCTGCACGGCCGGTCGGCGCCGACCGCGACGATGTGCACCGGGTGCGAAACGGCGGCGGTGGCTGCGAGCAGTGCGGCGAGCAGGGTGCCGGTACCGGAGATCAGCACGACGACGCGGCTACGGTCCTGCACGTCGTCCGGGTGAGGGGACTCGACCGTCGTCATCGCTCGTCAGCGTAGTGGTGCGCGCTGCAGACCTAGGGGCCGGGCTGGTCGGCGTCGGACCCGTCGGGAGCGACAGCACCTGAGTCGCTGCCCGCGTCCTTCGTCTCGGCGTCAGGCTCGTCGTCGTCCTGGGTGGCGTCCTGGGCGGCGGCCGCTCCTGTGGACCCGGCGACCGAGGCATCGGGAGTGGTGCGCCACGGCTGGGTGGAGACCAGGAACGCGGCGCCCCCGACGACGGCCAGCCAGCCCACCGTCGCCAGGGTCAGCCCCAGCACGGGCACCCCGACGGGGTTGAACATGCCCTTGCCGAGCGCGCCACCGGACGCCCATCCCAGGGCCGCCACCACCGCGGCCACGCCGACGCCGGCGAGCAGCACGGCGCGCAGACCGTCTGCGCGGTCCAGTCCCGACCGGGCGCAGCGCAGCCCGAGCACGGTCGCGAGCGCAGCCGGGATCGCCAGCAGCAGCATCCACCACCAGGAGCCGGATCCCTCCGGCAGCACCGCGAGCACGGGCAGGGCCGGCACCGGCGCACCCGTGGCGCCGAACACGGTGACCGTGCTGTGGCCCAACCCGGCACCGGGTCCGAGCAGCACCGAGGTAGCGGCAACGACCACGTTGGGGACGTACGCGGTGGACAGGACGACGAGACCGAGCGCGCCCGCTGCACTGCCCCCTTCGCCCACCAGTCGGGAGGCGGTGGGCAGGGACGTGAGCAGGGCGAGCACCACGAGCACCGCCCCTGCGGCGAGCAGGGCCGCAACCAGCAACGGCACCTGCGCCAGGCCCGTCCACGCCCAGTGCGGCAACCGTCGCCGCAGCTGCAGCAGCGCCCCGCTCGGTCCGGCCAGCCCGGCCAGGGCTCCGATCAGGTGCACCACCGCCACCGCCAGGAGCGCGAGTGGCAGTGCGGGCGCACCAACCGGTAGCCCCCCGGCGCCGCTGGCGAGGACGGCGACCGCCAGCGCGGCGACGCACACCGGGCCGAGGACGGCAGCCGCGAGCACCACCCAAGTCTGGCGACCACGCGCACCTGTGGCCGCGACGCTGCGACGGGTGTAGAAGATCAGCAGCACGACGGGCAGCAGCGGGAGAACGCCGAGCCGGGTGCCGTCCACGTCGAGCGGGACGCGGTGGCACGCGAGCCACACCGAGGCGACCACGGCCGGCACCCCCGACAGGCTCAGCCCAGCGGCCACGAACAGCACGAGCACAGCCGCCACCAACACCGCAACGGTGGTGAGGACCGGGCCGAACGCCACGCCGAGAGCACCCTTGACCCGGTCGGCGAGCCCCGAGGGTTCGGCGGGACGGAGTCGGTCGAGGAGAGCAGTCATCAGCGCCAGCGTCGCACCGTCGTCGACGGTGCAGGCTCAGGCGCGCCGACGACACCGCTAGCGGGAGGCGCCGTCGTCGTCAGGGTTGGCCGTGGTCTCATCGCGCTGACGGTGCTGGGGCGCGTCTTGCTGGGCCCCGCCGGAGGGCTGACCGTTGGGCGGGGAGGGGTACGCCGGCGGCCCGTGGCCGGACGGTCCCGGTGGCTGTTGCCCAGTGGCCGGCTGCACCGTCGGCGGCGGCCAGGAAGGCTGCTGCGGGTACTGCCACTGCCCGGGCTGTCCGTAGTCTGGCGGCCCGGATCGGGGGTAGGGCGTCTGACCCTGCGGCTGCTGGGGCGACGGCTGCGGCTGCGGCTGGGCCTGCGGATAGCCCTGTTGGCCGTAGTAGCCCTGACCCGACGGGGGCTGGCCGTAGGGCTGTTGCGGGCGCCTCGGCTCGCCCTGCGGAGCCGGCCCCGAGGGCTGACCGTAGGGCTGCTGGTCGTAGGGCCGGCCGTGGGGCTGGCCCGACTGCGCGCCGTAGGGCTGCACGCCGTAGGGCTGTTGGCCGTGCGGCTGCGGGCCGTAGGGCTGGGGAACATAACCCTGCTGCCCGTAACCCTGCTGGGTGTAAACCTGCTGCCCGTAGCCCTGCTGGGTGTAACCCTGCTGGCCGTAGGGCTGCTGGCCGTAGGGCTGCTGGCCATATCCGGTGTCGGGCTGCCTACCAGAACCAGCCGGGCCGGCGCCGGGTGCACCACGCGAGGTGAAGAGCAGCAGCCCCGCACCTGCGGCGGCGATCAGTACCGCGACGAGGGCGAGAAAGACCCCGAAGCTGGGCCCGGCTTCGGCACTGATGATCGGCGTTCCGCCCAAGGCGGGACCGAGGTCGGGTATCGAGGTGGTCAGAGCCTGCCGGAAGGGCCACACCAGGAACAGCAGCAGTCCGAGGCCCACCAGGACCGCGGACACGAGCTGGCGCCGCACCGGCAGCGCCACGTGCACACCGAAGGACGGGAGCACCGCCCAGGCCACCGCCGCCAGCAGCAGGACGAGTGCAGCTACCGCCGACGCCGAGTCGAACCCGTTGCTCGAACCGCTGAGCCCACCGAAGCTGACCGTGACCCACGGCAGGAACATCGCGACCAGGTAGACGAGGGTCCCACCGGCCAGCACGAGCGGGCCCAGACCCAGGGAGGAGACGCTGAAGCCGGACTTCGCACCGCTCGGTACCCCGGTAGCACCAGCGAACGCCGGTGGCGCACCGGGCTGGCCCCGTGGCGGCTGACCGGGCTGCGACCAACCACCGGCGGGATCTCCCGGATAGCTGACCCCGGACCAGGAGGCACCCGCCGTCGGACCGGCAGACCCGGCCGGGTGCTCGGACCCCCACTGGTCGGCGGGCCCACGCTGCTGGTCGTCGCGGTGCGGCTCGCCGCCCCGGCGGTCGTCACGCTGGCCAGGCCCGTCGAACTCAGGTGTGCTCATCGTCCCTCTCCGAATCGTCGACGCTCTGGGCGCGACGCTAGTGGACTTGCGGTGATGAACACGACCTGGCCGTTTGTCAACCCGCACCGCGTCAACCTCCAGCAAAAAGCGGGCTACGTGTACGCGGTCAAGACCGTGCGCGTACAGGTAGCCCGCTATTTGCGGGGTGGGGGGCGACTACAGCGAGGCGAGAATCTCCCGGGCCAGCGCGGCGGTGGCCGAGGGGGTTCGGCCGACCTTCACCCCGGCCGCCTCGAGCGCGTCCTGCTTGGCCTGCGCCGTGCCCGACGAGCCGGAGACGATGGCCCCGGCGTGGCCCATGGTCTTGCCCTCGGGGGCAGTGAACCCGGCCACGTAGCCGACGACCGGCTTGGTCACGTTCGCCTTGATGTAGTCCGCGGCTCGCTCCTCGGCGTCGCCGCCGATCTCCCCGATCATCACGACGACCTTGGTGTCGGGGTCGGCCTCGAACGCGGCGAGCGCGTCGATGTGCGTGGTGCCGATGACCGGGTCGCCGCCGATGCCGATGGCGGTGGAGAAGCCGAGGTCCCGCAGCTCGAACATCATCTGGTAGGTCAGGGTGCCGGACTTCGACACCAGACCGATGGGACCGGTACCGGTGATGTTGTTGGGGGTGATGCCCACCAGGGCCTCACCCGGGGTGATGATGCCGGGACAGTTGGGCCCGATGATCCGCGTCGCACCGCCCTTGCTCTGGTTGTAGGCCCAGAAGTACGCCGAGTCCTGCACCGGGATGCCCTCGGTGATGATCACCAGCAGTCCGATGCCGGCGTCGATGGCCTCGATCACCGCGTCCTTGGCGAACGCGGGCGGGACGAACGCGATGGAGACGTCGGCACCGGTGGCCGACATGGCCTCGGCGACCGTGCCGAACACCGGCAGCTCGACCGACGAGGAGTCCGCGGCGGTGTGGGTCACCGTGGTGCCCGCCTTGCGGGCGTTGACCCCGCCGACGACCTGGGTGCCGGCCTTGAGCATCAGCGCGGTGTGCTTGGTGCCCTCGCCGCCGGTGATGCCCTGGACGATGACCTTGGAGTCCTTGTTCAGAAAGATCGACATCGTTTCTCTGCTCCTCTTACTTCGCGACAGGGGTGGACGACGAGGCGGCGAGCTCGGCGGCCTTGTCGGCGGCTTCGTCCATGGTCGCGACCACGGTGACCAGGGGGTGGGCGGCGGCCGCGAGGATGGCGCGGCCCTCGTCGACGTTGTTGCCGTCCAGGCGGACGACCAGGGGCTTGCTCGCGGCGTCGCCCAGGGTCTGCAGCGCTCCGACGATGCCGTTGGCGACGGCGTCGCAGGAGGTGATCCCCCCGAAGACGTTGACGAAGACGCTGTTGACCTGCGCGTCGCCCAGGATGACGTCGAGCCCCGCCGCCATGACGGCGGCCGACGCGCCACCCCCGATGTCGAGGAAGTTGGCCGGCTTGACGCCACCGTGCTCCTCCCCTGCGTACGCGACGACGTCGAGGGTCGACATGACCAGACCAGCCCCGTTGCCGATCACCCCTACCTCGCCGTCGAGCTTGACGTAGTTGAGGTTGTGGGCCTTCGCCTTCGCCTCCAGCGGGTCGGTCGAGGCGCTGTCCGCCAGGCTCTCGTGGTCGGGGTGGCGGAAGGCAGCGTTCTCGTCGAGGGTGACCTTCCCGTCGAGGGCGAGGATGCGGTCGTCCGGCGTGCGCACGAGCGGGTTCACCTCAACCAGGGTGGCGTCCTCGGCGGTGAACACGACCCACAGCTTCTGGATGGTCTCCGCAGCCGCGTCCAGCACCTCGGCGGGCAGCCCGCCCTGCTCGGCGATGCTGCGGGCCAGCGCCAGGTCGACCCCGGTCACGGCGTCGATCGGCACCCGTGCGAGCGCGTCGGGGTTCTCGACCGCCGTGACCTCGATCTCGACGCCGCCCTCCACCGAGCACATGGCCAGGAAGGTGCGGTTGGTGCGGTCGAGCAGGAAGGAGATGTAGTACTCGGCTGCGATGTCGCTGGCTTCGGCCACCAGG
>JBDTDI010000328.1:0-6856 GCA_039923155.1 Mycobacteriaceae bacterium
CCGATGGTCCACAGGATCGGAATCCCAGCGAACAGACCGATCAGCAGCAGGATGATTCCGAGAACAATCATGGTTTCCTCTCATCTGGCGCGGTGGCGCCGGGGTTGTCGTGATCGTTGTACCCGACTTGACCGCCCGTTGGGTAACGAATCGCCGGTCAAACGCCCCCGTCGCGCCGCAGCCGCCGTCGTCGCAGCCGCGTCAACCCCCGCATCGTCCGCCCCAGCACCGGGCCGTCCAGGCTGTTCTGCACCTGCGCGACCGCGGCGGTCCACGGAGCGTCACCCCACGTGGGGTAAGGGTGCGTGGTGGCGGCCAGGGTCCGGGCGGCTACGCCCGTGCGGACCGCGAGGGTGAGCTCGGCGAGGGTCTCCCCGGCCCGAGGGCCGACGACGGTCGCCCCCACGACTCGGCCCCGCCGGTCGAGCACCAGGCGGGCGAAGCCGCCGGTGTCACCCTCGGCGATCGCGCGGTCGGTGTGGGTGTGGGCCACCGTGCGCACCGTCGACCCGTGCCGCCGGCCCACGGCCGCGACCTCGGGGTGGGTGAAGGTCACCCGGGGAACCGCGGAGTCGTCGACCTTGCGGCGCAGGCCGAGCACCGCGTTGCTGGCCGCGGTAGATCCGTGCACCCCGGCCGTGTGGGTGAACCGGGAGACGGCGGTGACGTCACCGGCCGCCCAGATCCTGGGGTTGGTGGTGCGCAGCGTGTCGTCGACGACGACGAACCCGCGCCGGTCCAGCTCCACGCCGCGCGCCGCCAGACCCAACCCGCTGGTTCGAGGGGTGCGCCCGGCGGCGACGAGGACGTCAGTCACCGCCACGGTGGTTCCGTCGGACAGCGTTACCGCCACGGTGGTGCCGTCGGACAGCGTCACCGCCACGGTGGTGCCATCGGACAGCGTCACCGCCACGGTGGTGCCATCGGCCAGCATCACCGACCCGTCCGCGACGCCGGTCACCGACGTCGCCAGCCGGACGTCCACGCCGTCGGCGCGCAACGCGTCGGTGACGGCGGCGGCGGCGGCGGGGTCCTCCGCGGGCAGCAACCTGGGCCCGCGCTGCACCAGGGTCACCGCCGAGCCGAGCCGGGCGAAGGCCTGGCCCAGCTCGCAGCCGACCGGTCCGCCCCCGAGGACGAGCAGCCGCTTCGGTTGCTCGGTCATGCCCCACAGCGTCTCGGAGGTCCACGTGCGCACCCCGGCCAGCCCGTCGGGGACCTTCGGCTGGGCCCCGGTGGCGACCACGGCCTGCCGGAAGCGCACCGGGTGGCCATCGACGGTGAGCGTGTCCGGCCCGGTGAGCTCCGCGCCCCCGATCACGACCCGCACACCGGCCGCCTCCAGGGTCGCCGGGGAGTCGTCGGGCTCGACCGCGGCGACGGCCGCGTGCACGTGCGCCATGACCTCGGAGAAGTCCACCCGCACCCGACCGGTGTGCACACCGAGGCGCGCGGCCGAGCGGGCCGCCGCCGCCGCGTGGGCCGCGGCGAGCAGCGCCTTGCTGGGCACGCAACCGGTCCACAGGCAGTCGCCCCCGGTGCGGTTGCGTTCGACCAGCAGCACGCTCGCCCCGAAGCGGGCGGCCGTGCGGGCCGCGACGATGCCCGCCGTGCCGCCACCGATCACCGCCAGGTCGAAGGCGCGACCGTCCGGCGCAGCCGGAATCACGGCTTGACCCCCGAGACCACGTGCACGTGCCCGCCGCGCAACACCTGGTGGGTGACGTCGCGCAGGTCCCGCTCGGCCAGCGTCCACGGGTGGCGGTGCGGGTCGGAGCCGCCGGTGAGGCAGGCCAGTCGGGCCAGCGGGGACAACACTCGCCAGCGACCCACCGGTAGTGCCATGTCCACCACCAGCATCCGCCCACCCGGGCGCACCCGCTCCAGCGCGGCCGCCCAGGCGGCCTGCCAGTCGCCGATGACTGACAGGGCGTAGGTGAACAGTGCAGCGTCGAAGGGCCCGGTGAGCTCGGCCGCGCCGCTCACGGTGTCGGCGTGCACCAGCTGCACACCCGCCCAGCCGTGCTGGGACACCTTGTCCCGGGCGCGCGTCAGCATCGCGTCGCTCGTGTCGATCCCGACCACCGCACCCCGATCGGTCCTGCCGGCCACCCCCTCGAGCAGCAGCGGGAAGTTCAGGCCCGTGCCGCACCCCAGGTCGAGCACCCGCTGGCCCGGCTGCAGCTGCAGCGCCGCCACCCCGGCGACCCGGCCGGCCCGGTAGACCGGGCGCTCCCCGGACAGCACGTCGTAGAAGCGGGCGAGGAGTCCGTAGCGGGGCAGGGCGAGCATCAGCCGAGCATGCCCTGCGCCCCCGCCCTCCACCGCTCAGGAGATGTCAGCCAGCTCCTCGAACTCGACGACGTTGTCCAGCGTCGTGCCCATGGCGATGTTGGTGACCTTCTCCAGGATCACCTCGACCACGACCGGCACCCGGAACTCGGCCATCATGGCCTGCGCCTTCTCCAGCGCCGCCCCGATCTCCTCGGGGTCCCGCACCCGGATGGCCTTGCAGCCCAGGCCCTCGGCGACCTTGACGTGGTCCACGCCGTAGCCCTCCAGCTCGGGGGTGTTGATGTTGTCGAAGGCCAGCTGCACGCAGTAGTCCATGTCCAGCGAGCGCTGCGACTGGCGGATCAGCCCCAGGTAGGAGTTGTTGACCACGACCTGGATGTAGGGCAGGTGGAACTGGGCCCCGCACGCCAGCTGCTCGATGAGGAACTGGAAGTCGTAGTCGCCGCTGACCACGACGACCGTCGACTCGGGGTCGGCCACGCACACACCCAGCGCGGCGGGCACCGTCCACCCCAGCGGACCGGCCTGGCCCGCGTCGATCCACCCGCGGGGGCGGTAGACGTGCAGGAACTGGGCCCCCGCGATCTGGGAGAGCCCGATGTTGCTGACGTAGCGCACGTTGCGGCCCAGGACGGCGTTCATCTCCTGGTACACCCGCTGGGGCTTGATCGGCACGTCGGGGAAGTCGGTGCGCCGGTGCATGGTGCGCTTGCGCTCGACGCACTCCTGGACCCAGGCCTTCCGGTCGGGCAGCGCTGCCGCTCGCTCGCGCGCCACCACCACCAGCTCGGTCAGCGCCGCCCTGGCGTCGGAGACCACCGCGAAGTCCGGGGTGAAGATGCGCCCGATCTGGGTCGGCTCGATGTCGATGTGCACGAAGGTGCGGCCCTTGGTGTACACGTCGAGGGCACCGGTGTGCCGGTTGGCCCACCGGTTGCCGATGCCGAGCACGAAGTCCGAGGCCAGCATCGTGGCGTTGCCGTAGCGGTGCGCCGTCTGCAGGCCCGCCATGCCGGCCATCAGCCGGTGGTCGTCGGGGATGGTGCCCCAGCCCATGAGGGTCGGGACGACGGGGACGTCCAGCAGCTCGGCGAGCTCCACCAGCAGGTCGGCGGCGTCGGCGTTGACCACCCCGCCGCCGGCGACGATCAGCGGACGCTCGGCGGCCGCGAGCATGTCCAGCACCCGCTCGGCCTGGGCCCGGGTCGCCGCCGGGCGGGCGATCGGCAGCGGTTCGTAGGTGTCGATGTCGAAGTCGATCTCGGCAAGCTGCACGTCGATGGGCAGATCAAGCAGGACCGGGCCCGGGCGACCGGAGCGCATCACGTGGAAGGCACGCTGGAACGCCCCCGGCACCTGGGCCGGCTCCATGACCGTCTCGGCCATCTTCGTGACCGGGGTGGCGATGGCCGCGATGTCCACGGCCTGGAAGTCCTCCTTGTGCAGCTTGGCCACCGGCGCCTGCCCGCTGACCACCAGCAGCGGCACCGAGTCGGCCCACGCCGAGTACAGGCCGGTGATGGTGTCGGTGCCCCCGGGACCGCTGGTCACCAGGCACAGCCCGATGTTGCCGGGCGTGGCCCGGCTGTAGCCCTCGGCCATGTGCACCGCGGCCTCGACGTGGCGGCCGAGGTAGTGGGTGATGGTCTCCCGCTTGAGCATGGCGTTGTAGAGCGGGTTGATGGCTGCGCCCGGCACGCCGAAGGCGTTGGACACGCCCTCGCGCTCGAGGATCAGCACGGCGGCATCGACAGCGCGCATCTTCGTCATGACTTGTCTCCCTGGTGAGTTCCGGACAGGCGCTGGACACCGCGCAGCAGCGCGCTGTGATCCAGCCCGCCGTCGCCCTGGGCGCGCAGCGAGCCCACCAGCTGGGCCACGTGGGCGCCGAGCGGGATGGCCACGCCGGCGGCGCGGGCGGAGTCGACGACGATGCCCATGTCCTTGTGGTGCAGGTCGATGCGGAAGCCCGGTTCGAACTCCCCGGCGAGCATGCCGGCGGCCTTGCGGTCCAGCACGGTGCTGCCCGCGAGCCCCCCACCGAGGACCTCGACGGCCGCCTTCATGTCGACGCCGTGCGCCTGCAGGAAGACGATGGCCTCGGCCAGCAGCTCGATGTTGCCTGCGACGATCAGCTGGTTGGCGGCCTTCACCGTCTGGCCGGCACCGGGCGGGCCCACGTGGACCACGGTCGAGCCGACCGACTTCAGCAGCGGCAGGGCGTCGGCGACGTCGGCGTCCGCACCGCCGACCATGATCGACAGCTTGCGCTCCACGGCACCGGCCTGCCCGCCGCTGACCGGGGCGTCGACCACGCGCACCCCGGCCGCGGCACCGGCCTCGGCGAGCTCGCGGGCGACGTCGGGGCGGATGGACGAGCAGTCGATGTGCAGGGTGCCGGGCTTGGCGTGGGCGTAGATGCCGTCCTCGCCGTAGGCGGCGCCCGTCACGTCGGGGCTGTCGGGAACCATGGTGATGACGACGTCAGCCTCCGCGACCGCCTCGGCGATGCTGTGCCCGTCGCGGCCTCCCTTGGCGACGAGGGCGTCGACGGCCTCCTGGCCGTGGTTGAGGCCGACGACGTCGTGGCCGGCGTCGACGAGGTGCCCGGCCATGGGCGCACCCATGATGCCGAGCCCGATGAACGCGATGGTGCTCATGAGCTGCTCCTGTCCTTCGAGGTGTGTGCGGTGCGGGCCCGACGCGCGAGCGGCAGCCAGGCGAAGCTGTCGGTGGTGGAGGTGGTGGGCTTGTACTCCAGGCCCACCCAGCCCGAGTACCCACGCTGCTCGAGGTGGGTGAGGGTGGCGTCCAGGTCGAGGGAGCCCGAACCCGGTTCGCCCCGACCGGGGGCGTCGGCGACCTGAACGTGGGAGATCCGCTCGTGGTGGGCGTCGATCACCGCGTCGAGGTCGTCGCCGTTGACCGCGAGGTGGTAGGCGTCGAACAACATCGCGGTGTTCTCCGCACCCACCCGGTCGAGGAAGGCGACCACGTCAGCGGCGGTGAGCAGCGGGTACCGGGGTGCGCCGCTGACCGGTTCGATGAGCACGGTGGCCCCGATCCGCTCCACGGTGGACGCCGCCGCGGCGAGGTTCATCGCCGCCAGCTCGTCCTGCTCCTGCGCCGACACACCGTCGACCCGGTTGCCGTAGAGGGCGTTGAACGCTCGGGTGCCGAGCTGCTCGGCGATCCCGACCGCCACGTCCACGCTGTCCCGCAGCTCGTCCGACCGACCGGGCCACGAGAGCAGGCCACGATCCCCGGCGGGCATGTCCCCGGCCGCGAAGTTCAGCCCGACGAGGTCCACGCCGGCATCACGGACCGCGGCGACGAACTTGTCCACCTCGGTGTCGGCCGGCGATCCCCCGTCGAAGGGCCACCAGAACTCCACCGCGTCGAAACCGGCCGCCTTGGCCGCGGCCGGTCGTTCGAGCAGCGGGAGCTCGGTGAACAGGATCGAGCAGTTCACCAGGTACGGCAGCTGGTGGCTCACGCGTTAACCTCCACGTATCGGTAGAACACATCCACCTGACGGAAGTTATCGGTTCCGTCTCTCGCGGTCAACCGGTCGTGGCCTGCACCACGACATTCCGTATGGTGGAGTACGCGTGGATCCGCGCAGCGGAATCGGGATGGGGGAGAGCGTGAGCACCACCGAGCGAGGCAGCGTCGTGCAGAGCAGTGGCGCCAAGGGCAGTGGCGCCAAGGGCAGTGGCGTCCAGTCGGTGGATCGCGCCCTGGCCCTGCTGGAGCACCTGGCCGACGCCGGGGGCTCGCTCCGCCTCGCCGAGCTCGAGGCGGCCACCGGCCTGCCGCTGCCGACCGTGCACCGGCTCGTCCGCGCGCTGGTCCACAACGGCTACGTCCGTCAGGAGCCGTCGCGCCGCTACGCCCTGGGGCCTCGCCTGATCCGTCTCGGCGAGACCGCCGGCCGCGCGCTCGGTGCGTGGTCGATGCGCGAGCTGACCGGCCTGGTGGTCGCCATCGGCGAGACCGCGAACATGGCGGTCCTCGAGGGTGACGGCGTGGTCTACGTGGCCCAGGCCCCCTCCCCCCACTCCATGCGCATGTTCACCGAGGTCGGCCGCCGGGTCATGCCGCACTGCACCGGGGTCGGCAAGGCGTTGATGTCCCAGCTG
The DNA here is from genome assembly GCA_039923155.1 of Mycobacteriaceae bacterium. Taxonomy (GTDB): domain Bacteria; phylum Actinomycetota; class Actinomycetes; order Mycobacteriales; family Mycobacteriaceae; genus Rhodococcus_D. The sequence continues at coordinate 6,438 of JBDTDI010000328.1, forward strand.
GGCGACGACGACGTGCGGGCGCTGCTCGCGCGCACCGGCATGCCCGAGCGGACGGCGCGCACGATCACCGACCCCGACACGATGCTGGCCGAGCTCGCCGAGGTGCGCGAGCAGGGATGGTCGGTGGACAACTCCGAGCAGGAGGTGGGCGTGCGCTGCGTCGCGGTGCCGGTGCCGGGCAGCCCGTCGCTGACCGCGATCTCCGTCTCGGGCCCGTCGGCCCGGATCACCGCCGGCAGCGTCACCCGGATCGCCCCCCTGCTGCAGGCGGCGGCGGCTCGACTCTCCCAGGACCCGTTCCTGCACAACGGGTCCTGAACCGCCGGCCCCGGCGTTCGAGTCGGGTCTTCCGGCCCCTGGTCACCAGGGCACACCTGTGTGACCCTTGACACGCCGGTTACCGACGAGGAACCATATCG
>JBDTDI010000329.1:0-4088 GCA_039923155.1 Mycobacteriaceae bacterium
CCGTGGCCGCACCCCCGCGCGCGTCCGGCCCGTTCGTGCCGCCCCCGGTGGCGGCGCGCGTGAGCTACCAGCTCGGCGGGCCCTACGACCCGCCGCCCGGTGTCACCGTCGTCGACCGGGACCACACCGTCGACCCCGTGCCGGGCACCTACGGGATCTGCTACGTCAACGCGTTCCAGGCCGAGACCGCCGAGGTGCAGGACTGGCAGCGTGAGCACCCCGACACCCTGCTGCGACGTGGCGGTGACCTGGTCGTCGACGAGCGGTGGGACGAGCCGCTGCTGGACACCTCCACCGCCGCCAGGCGCACGGCGATCCTGGCCAAGGTCGGAGGCTGGATCGACGAGTGCGCGCGGCGCGGCTACCAGGGCGTGGAGCTGGACAACCTCGACGCCGCCACCCGCTCGCAGGGCCTGCTCACCGACGACGACTCCTTCGCCCTCGCCGCAGACCTCATCACCCGTGCCCACGCCAAGGGCTTGGCCGTCGCCCAGAAGAACGCCGCCGAGCTCAGCGCCCGCGGGCGCAGCATCGGCTTCGACCTCGCGGTGGCCGAGGAGTGCCAGGTGTACGACGAGTGCGGGCTGTACACCGACGCGTACGGCACCGCGCTGGTCGAGATCGAGTACACCGACACCCCGCCGGACGCGTTCACCACCGCCTGCCGCCAGCGCGCGAGGACCGCATCGGTGGTCCTGCGCGACCGTGACGTCACCCCGGTCGGCGACACCACCCACGTCGAGCGCTGGTGCCCCTGACGCGTCAGCGGCCCGGACGCGGCCCCAGCGGTGGGGTGGCCTTGGACGGCCGGTCGTCGGTGGTGGGGGCCACCGCGGCCGGGGTTCGCGCCAGCTCGCCGGCCACCACCTGCAGCGCGACGTCGAGCTGGGGGTCGGCACCGGCGGCCCACGCCTGCGGGGGGAAGGCCACCTCGACGTCGGGGTCGGTGCCGTGGTTCTCCACCGACCACCCGCGGTTGACGATCCACGTGCCGTAGCGCGGCTGGGTCACCGCGGTGCCGTCGACCAGGGTGAACTGGCCGTCGATGCCGACCACCCCGCCCCAGCTGCGCATCCCCACCACCGGGCCCAGGCCGCGCTCCTGGATCATCGCGGTGACGATGTCGCCGTCGGAGCCGGCGTTCTCGTCGGTGACGGTGACCAGGGGACCGCGCCGCACGTCCGCCGGGTAGGTGTTGGCCCGCTTGTGCCGCGGCACGCTCCACCCGGTGAGGACCCGGGCGAGCTTCTCCACCACCAGCTGGGAGGTGTGCCCGCCGCCGTTGGAGCGCACGTCGAGGATGACGGCGTCGCTGGCGATCTCGGTGTGCAGGTCCCGGTGCAGCTGCGCCCAGCCGATGCCCATCATGTCGGGCACGTGCAGGTAACCGACCGTGGAACCGGTGGCCTCGTGCACCGCGGCGCGCCGCCCGGCCACCCAGTCGAAGTAGCGCAGCGGCATCTCCTCCGCCAGCGGCACCACCACGACGGTGCGCTCACCGTCCTCGCCGCCCAGGGTGAGCGACACCGGCTGGTCGGCGGTGCCCACCAGCAGCGGGCCGGGCCCGCGGACCGGGTCCACCGCGCGGCCGTCGATCGCGAGCAACGCCTCGCCTACGCGGGCCCGCACCCCGGGGGCGGTCAGCGGGGAGCGCCCTCCGGGGCTCGACGGCTCCCCGGGCAGCACCCGGGTGATCCGCCACACGTCACCGTCGCGGGCCAGGTCCACGCCGAGGTGACCCAGCCGGCGGGCCGGGGGCACCGGATCCTCCGGCGGGGTCTCGTAGGCGTGCGAGGTGCCCAGCTCACCCTGGAGCTCCCACAGCAGGTCGGAGAGGTCGTCGCGGGTCGCGGCCCTCGCCACCAGGGGGCGGTAGCGGGCGCACTGGGCGGCCCAGTCGTTGCCCGCCATGTCGGCGACCCAGAAGTGGTCGCGCATCAGACGACCAGCCTCGTCGTACATCTGCCGCCATTCGGCGCCCGGGTCCACCACCATCCGCACCCGGTCGAGGTCGACGTCCACGGCCCCTGCGGGGTCACCCTTCGTGGCGTCGTCGTCGGCCTTGCGGTCGACGGGCAGGACCTTGATCTTCTTCTTGTCCCGGACCACGAGCCGGGTGCCGTCACCGCTGGCCCACACGTCGTCGATGCCCTCGGCGAGAGTGGTGACCACGCCGGTGGCCAGCGCCAGGTGCTCGAGCACGGGCCTGGGCTCGTCGGCTCCGCTGGTGGCCCGCCCGTCACCGAGGACCCCGTGCACGCTGGTGCGTAGCCAGACCAGCCCGCCGCGGACGGCCCGCAGGTGCGACAGGCGCCCGGCCTCGACGGGCGTCGCCACGACACGCTCGGCCAACCCACCGAGGTCGACGACCACCGGGTCGACGACCACCGGGTCGACCGCTACGGCGCCCGTCGCGCTGACGGGCTCCGCGGCCTTGCCGGGCCGACCGTCGGGGGTGGGGGCGAAGGGGACGACGCCGTCCGCGGCCAGCGGGATGAGCTGGGGACGGGTCGAGGCGGGGAAGCCGAGGTCGAAGACGTGCTCGTCGTAGACCGGGTCGAAGGTGCGGGTGGACAGGAACGCGAGGTGCCGTCCGTCGGTGGTGAACACCGGACAGCTGTCCTCGAACCGCATCGGGGTGGCCTCGGTGACCGACCCGTCGGCGATGCGGGCCAGGCGCACCTGGGTGATCTCGTGCGGACCGGGGTGCGACCACGCCAGCCACGCCGAGTCCGGGGAGAACACCAGGTCGTGCGCGAAGCCGTCCAGGGTGCGGTCGATCTCGGTGACCCGCCCGTCGGTGGCGTCCAGCAGCAGCACCCGCCCGTCGTGGGTGGTGGCCGCCATCATCGCGCCGTCGGGGGAACCGGCGAGGTCGATGACCCGGCCCAGCTCGCCCGCAGCCAGGGTGCGGGTTGCCCCGCCGGTGGGGGAGCCGAGGACCACCGCGTCCTCCCCGGTCGCGTCGTCGACCCACGCGACCTGCTCGCCGAACACCTTCGGCAGCCGGGCCCGCACCCCCGACCCGGGTGCGAGGGTGCGCACCGGCCCGTCGACGTGGGTCACCCACTGCACGCTGCCGCGCACCTCGAGCGCCGATGCCCGACCGGTGGCGTCCACCGACAGCTCCCCGAGATGCTTGGCTGCGGGCACCGGGGCCGCGACGTGCCGCGGCCCGCCGGTGCGGATCTCCAGGCGTCGGGGCTGGGAGTCGGCGGCGAGGTCGTCCAGCACCCACAGCTCGCCGCCGGCGGCGTAGACCACCCGGGTGCCGTCGGAGCTCGCGTGGCGGGCGTAGAAGTCCTCGTGGTCGGTGTGACGCCGCAGGTCGGTGCCGTCCGGGCGCACCGAGTAGACGTTGCCCACCCCCTCGTCGTCGGAGAGGAACGCGACGCGCCCACCCACCCACATCGGGTAGGTCAGCTGGGCGGTGACCTCTCCCAGCAGTCGGGTGAACTCGCCCGCGCCGGCTGTGTGGTCCGAACCCGTGTCGATCCACAGCCGGCCGGCCGTGCCACCCCGGTAGCGCTTCCACAGGGCGTGGTCACGGCGGCGCCCGCCGAAACCGGTACCGAGCACGGTGGCGCCGCCGTCGGTGTCCAGCGCGGTGACCGGGCCGTGCGGCAGGAGCTCGGAAGGCCCGCCGTCCAGCGGCACCACCCGCGCCCACGTCTTGTTGCGCAGCGGCTGGCCCCACGCGGTGGCCACCCGCACGTGGGTCTCGTCGGCCCAGCCCAGCACCCGGGCGCCCGCGTCGCCCCAGAACGTGGTGCGCACCGAGGGGCCACCGCCGGCGTCCACGACGTGCAGCTCGGGCAGGCCGTCGCGGTGGCTCAGGTGGGCAAGACGGGTGCCGTCGGGGGAGAAGCGAAGGTCCTTGGTCGGCGCGGCGTCCCCGGTCACCCGCCAGGCGCGGCCGCCGGCGAGCGGGGCGAGCCACACGTCGTCGTGCGCGATGAAGCCCACCAGGTTGCCGTGCACGGTGGGGTGGCGCAGGTAGGAGTCGTTTGCCTCGCTCAACATGTCCGAGAGCCTAGCCAGCGCCACCGACACGTCCAGTGCCTCTCGCGCCGCGCCCGGCTCAGCCG
>JBDTDI010000330.1:0-5418 GCA_039923155.1 Mycobacteriaceae bacterium
ACCGAACCCGACGAGGCTTTTGCGCCCACCGCGTCGGTGCAGGTGCGCCTGCAGAGTGGCACCGTGCTGGTCGAGCTCGACACCTCCGGGGCCATCGACGTCGCGGCCGAGCGCCGCAGGCTCGCCAAGGAGCTCTCAACCGCTGAGAAGGAGCTGACGGTCACCTCCGCCAAGCTCGCCAGCACGGCGTTCACCGACCGTGCTCCGACCGAGGTCGTCGAGGGCATCCGCGCTCGTCAGGGTGTGGCGCGCACCGAGATCGAGCGGGTCAGCGCCCGCCTCGCCGGTCTGGGTCCCGCGTGAGCACCCCCGCCCGGGCCGAGCTCGCCGCGCTGGCCGCGGTGGAGGAGGTGCTGAACCAGCGCTGGCCGGAGTCCAGCATCGACCCGACGCTGGACCGGATGACCGAGCTGATGGAGCTGATGGGGTCCCCGCAGCGGGCGTACCCGTCTGTGCACGTGGCCGGGACCAACGGCAAGACGTCGGTCACCCGGATGATCGACGCCCTGCTGACCCGTCTGCAGCTGCGCACGGGGCGCACCACGAGCCCGCACCTGCAGGTCGTCACCGAGCGCATCAGCATCGACAACGCACCGATCAGCCCGGAGCGGTACGTGGCCACCTACCGCGAGCTGGTCCCGTTCCTGCGGCTGGCCGACACCGCCTCCGCAGGGCGTGGTGGCCCGCCGCTCAGCAAGTTCGAGGTGCTCACCGCGATGGCCTTCTCGGCGTTCGCCGAGGCCCCGGTCGACGTCGCCGTCGTCGAGGTGGGCCTCGGAGGGCGCTGGGACTCCACCAACGTGGTGGACGGCCAGGTCGCGGTGATCACCCCGATCGCCGTGGACCACGTGGAGTACCTGGGCTCCGACCTCGCCGGGATCGCGGTGGAGAAGGCCGGCATCATCAAGGCGGGCTCGGTGGCCGTTCTCGCCCAGCAGTCGCCGGAGGTGAGCGAGGTGCTGCTGCGCAGGGCGGTCGAGGTCGACGCTGCGGTGGCGCGGGAAGGAGCGGAGTTCGCGGTGCTCGAGCGCGCGGTGGCCGTGGGCGGGCAGCTGCTCACCCTGCAGGGCCTCGGCGCGGTCTACCCCGACGTGTTCCTGCCCCTGCACGGGGCGCACCAGGCACGCAACGCCGCGCTGGCCCTGGCCGCGGTGGAGGCCTTCTTCGGCGCCGGCCCGGAGCGCTCGCTCGACGCGGACGCCGTCCGGGAGGCTTTTGCCTCCGCCACCAGCCCGGGCCGGCTGGAACGGGTGCGCAACGCCCCGACGGTGTTCCTCGACGCCGCCCACAACCCGCACGGCGCGGCAGCCCTGGCCGACGCACTGCGAGAGGAGTTCGACTTCCGCAAGCTGGTCGGCGTGGTCGGGGTGATGGCGGACAAGGACGTCACCGGGATCATCGCGGCGCTCGAGCCGGTGCTCGACGAGATCGTGGTCACCCGCAGCAGCTCGCCGCGGGCGATGGACGTCGAGGATCTCGCCTCGGTGGCGGTGGCCCGCTTCGGTGACGAACGGGTCGTCGTGATCGACCACCTGGCCAGCGCGCTGGAGCAGGCCATCGCCCAGGCCGAGGACGTGGCCGAGCCTGGTGAGTCGGTGTCCGGCGCCGGGGTGGTGGTCACCGGCTCGGTGGTCACCGTCGGTGAGGCGCGCAGCTTGCTGGGCAAGGACCCGGCGTGAGCGAGCCTGGGTTCGGCCCACCCACCCGCGACCCGTGGAAGGGCTTGCGCGGTGTGATGGCCGGGACCCTGGTGCTCGAGGCCATCGTGGTGCTGCTGGCGCTGCCGGTGGTCTCGCGGACCGGCGGAGGTCTGTCGGCGGTGTCGCTGGTGTTCGTGATCGGGCTGGGGCTCGCGATGATCGTGATGAGCGGGCTGCAGCGTCGACGGTGGGCGCTGCCGGCGAACCTGGTGCTGGCGGGGCTCGCCGTCGTCGGGCTGGTGATCAACGTTCCCCTCGGGGTGGTGGGGTTGATCTTCGCTGCCGTCTGGGTGTACCTGATGTACCTGCGACGCGACATCACCCAGCGGATGGCCGCGGGCCGCCTGCCCGGCCAGCGCGGATAAGGTTTGCCCGGTTCTCACCACGAGGACGTCGTTGTCGATGCAAGCCCCTGAGGAGAGCCGTGAGCGAGCGCACCCTGGTCCTGGTCAAGCCCGACGGCGTGGCCCGCGGCCTCACCGGCGAGGTCCTGGGGCGCATCGAGCGCAAGGGGCTGACCATCGCGGCCCTGAAGATGCTCACCGCGCCACGACGCACCGCGGAGCAGCACTACGCCGAGCACGAGGGCAAGGGGTTCTACGAGTCCCTGCTGGAGTTCATCACCTCCGGGCCGCTGGTGGCCGTGGTGGTGGCGGGTGAGCGGGCAATCCCCGCGTTCCGTCAGCTCGCCGGGGGCACCGACCCGGTCGAGAAGGCGGTGCCGGGCTCCATCCGAGGCGACCTCGCCCTGTCGACGCAGCTCAACCTGGTGCACGGCTCGGACTCGCAGGAGAGCGCGAGCCGGGAGATCGCGCTCTGGTTTCCCGAGCTGGGCTGAGCCAACCGCACCGCGACCCGACGGGGGCGTTGGTTAGCGTGGCGCACGTGCCTGACCCTGCCCCGTCGTCGATGATCCACGCCGCGGCGCTGCGCAAGACGTTCGGGGGCTTCGTCGCCGTTGACGGCATCGACCTCGACGTCCCACCGGGGCAGGCGTTCGGTTTCCTCGGCCCCAACGGGGCAGGCAAGTCCTCGACGATGCGCATGATCGCCTGCGTGTCGCCACGAACCTCCGGTGAGCTGACGGTCCTCGGGGCGGACCCCGACGTCGACGGCCCGCAGATCCGGGCTCGGATCGGGGTCGTGCCGCAGACCGACAACCTCGACGAGGAGCTGACGCTGCGGCAGAACCTGCAGGTCTACGGACGCTACTTCGGGTTTTCCCGGTCCTACTGCCGTGCCAAGGCCACCGAGCTGCTGGAGTTCGCGCAGCTCACGTCCCGCGCCGATGAGGACGTGATGCCGTTGTCCGGGGGGATGAAGCGACGCCTCACCATCGCTCGCTCGCTGGTCAACTCCCCAGAGCTGCTGCTGCTCGACGAGCCGACCACCGGGCTCGACCCACAGGCTCGACACCTGGTGTGGGATCGCTTGTTCCGTCTCAAGCAGCAGGGGACCACGCTGATCCTGACCACCCACTACATGGACGAGGCCGAGCAGCTGTGCGACCGGCTCGTGGTGATGGACGTCGGACGCATCGTGGCCGAAGGTTCCCCGGGCGAGCTGATCCGGGCGCACTCCACCCGTGAGGTGGCCGAGCTCCGGTTCGCGGTGGGGGAGCAGGCTCGACACGTGGCAGCGCTGGCGGGCGTGGCCACTCGGGTGGAGGAGCTGCCCGACCGGTTGCTGCTCTACACCGACGACGGGGAGGCAGCGCTGGCTGAGGCCCACCGTCGCGGAGTCGCACCGTTATCCTCGCTGGTGCGCCGCAGCACGCTGGAGGACGTGTTCCTGCGGCTCACCGGTCGATCGCTGGCGGACTGATGGTGCCCGCCGACCGTCCGTCCGCACCGAGCCCACCCCGCGCCGTCGGACTCGTAGTCGAGGGGCACTGGATGTGGTTCCGGCGCAACTGGCGGGCCGGGGCGGTCAGCAGCGTGCTGCAGCCGCTGCTCACCCTGGTCGCGTTCGGGGTGTTCTTCGGCCGCCTCGCCGCTGCCGGGGGTGGGCTCGCGCAGGTCACCGGGGGTGCGTCCTACCTGGTGTACCTCACGCCCGGGCTGCTGTGCGCCGCTGCGCTGCAGACCGCGACGACCGAGTCCACCTTCCCGGTGTTCGCCGGGTTCAAGTGGGCCAAGAACTACGAGGGGATCACCGCCACCCCGGTCACCCCGACCCAGCTGGCCACCGGGCAGCTGATCTGGGTGGGGCTTCGGGTGCTGGTGACCAGCGTGGTGTACCTGGCGGTGGCCGCGGCGTTCGGCGGGGTCCGCAGCGTCGGGGTGGTGGCGGCGCTGGCCGTCGCGGCGCTGACCGCGGTCGCCTTCGCCGCGCCCGTGGCCGCGTTGTCGGCGTCGCTGCACCGGGAGAACCAGGTGTTCAACATGCTCTTCCGGTTCGTGGTGGTGCCGATGACGTTGTTCGCGGGCACCTACTTCCCGATCACCCGCCTGCCGGAGTGGGCGCAGCTCGTGGCGGTGGTGACCCCGCTGTGGCACGGCACCGAGCTGGCGCGCGACGCGGTGCTCCACCGGGGGGCCCTCGCCGCGGACCTGGGCCACCTGGCGTACCTGCTCGTCTGGGTCGTCGTGGGGCTCGCGCTCTCACGCTGGCGGTTCCGGGTGAGGTTGACGTCGTGAGCGCGGGCGCGCCGATGGTGCTGCTGCGCATCCTGCCCCCGGCCCTGTACGCCGGCCGGGCGCGGATGATGCTGGAGCGCAGCGTCATCACCCAGCGGCGGGCCTGGATGGCCGTGCTCAGCGGGTTCTTCGAGCCGCTGTTCTACCTGTTGGCGTTCGGGGCCGGTCTGGGCTCCATCGTCGGCACCGTGGGCTCCGGCGGTCAGCAGCTCAGCTACTCGGCGTTCGTCGGGCCCGCACTGCTGGCTGCCTCGGCCATGAACGGTGCGGTGCTCGACTCCACCAACAACGTGTTCTTCAAGCTGCGGCACGCCAAGCTCTACGACACGGTGCTCGCGACGCCGCTGGGGCCCCTGGATGTCGCGCTCGGCGAGGTCGGCTGGGCGACTATCCGGGGGGCCATGTACGCGGTGGGCTTCCTGGTGGTGCTCGTCGGTCTGGGGCTCGTCGCCAGCGCCTGGGCGCTGTTGATGTTCCCGGCCGCGCTGCTGATCTGCTTCGGCTTCGCCTCGGTGGGGATGGCTGCTGCCACGTTCCTGCGCAGCTGGCAGCACCTGGAGTACGTGCAGCTGGTCCTGGTGCCGATGTTCTTGTTCTCCACCACGTTCTACCCGCTGGGCGTGTACCCGTCGGTGCTGCGCTGGCTGGTGCAGGTGTTCCCGCTCTACCACGGGGTGGTGATCATGCGGACGCTCGCCGCCGGGCCGCCGACCTGGGCCACCCTGGGGCACGCGTCCTACTTCGTGGTGATGGTCGTCGTCGGCTTCGCGGTGATCATCCGCCGGCTCGGCGCCCTCCTGCTGCGCTGAGCCACGCCGGCCGCGACCCGCCGCGACCTACGTCAGCTGTTCTGTCCGATGTAGGTCTGCGGGTCGCGGTCGGAGTCGTCGATGCCCGCGCCCTGGGGGTGGGCGGCGTAGAAGGCGATCCAGCGCTGGGCGAGCTCGGCCCACAGCTCGCGGGGTGCGTTCTTGCGGAAGTCGGGGAGCACCTCGTCCTCTTCCTCGGCGAGGTGGTCGGAGTTCTCCGTGCGTGCGGTTCCGACCGCCTCGTACCACTCGTGGCTGCCGACCTCGCAC
>JBDTDI010000331.1:0-3510 GCA_039923155.1 Mycobacteriaceae bacterium
CCGGTGATGACCGCGAACCCGGCCCCGGCCAGCGCCGCCCCGATCGCCCGCCCGGCGGCGTACTCGGGGTGCTCGGGCGTCGTGCGGGCCGAGCCGAAGACGGTGACCGCCGGCGGCAGCTCGGCCAGGGTGCCGAATCCTTCGACGAACTCGCTCTGGATGCGCAGCACCCGCCAGGGGTCGGTGTGCACCCACTCGGTCCGGCCGCGCTGGTCGAGCAGGCGCTGGTCGGCCGTGGTCCTGGAGCGGCGCTGGGCGCCGCGCAGCAGCACCGGACCCCGCCGAGTGGTCGGCTCGGCGGGCTGCTGGGCACGGTCGGGGTCCATGAGGCGCAGCGTATCCAGCCTGCCGAGTTGCGGGCCTGCCCGACCTGGTCAACCATGAGAGTTGAAACCGAAACTACTTCAGGAGGATCTGCATGACTTCGTCCGTGGCTCAGCACCCGCCCAAGGTCGCCGTCGTCTACTACAGCGGCACCGGCAACGTGAAGGCCATCGCCGACGCGATCGTCGCGGGAGCCGCCGACGCCGGGGCCGAGACCAGGCTGCTCAAGGTCGCGGAGACCGCACCGCAGGCCGCCGTCGACTCCAACGACGCCTGGAAGGCGCACGCCGCCGAGACCGCGGACGTGACGATCGTCAGCCACGACGACCTCCGCTGGGCCGACGCCGTCGTCTTCGGAACGCCCACGCGCTACGGCAACATCTCCTCCCAGCTCGGCAGCTTCATCGACACCCTGGGCGGCTTGTGGAGCAACGGCGAGCTGGCGGACAAGGTCTACTCGGGGTTCACCTCGACGGCGACCGCTCACGGTGGCCGGGAGACCACGCTGCAGGCGCTCTACACCTCGGTGCAGCACTGGGGCGGCATTCTCGTCACCCCGGGCTACACCGATCCGATCCAGTTCACCACCGGCACTCCCTACGGCCCGTCGAACGCCAGCGGCGGTGGAGACCCGGTCAGCGACGACATCAAGGCGGGCGCCGAGCTGACCGGACGCCGGGTGGCCACCGTCGCCGCCCAGCTGATCGCGGGTCGAGCGGCACTCGCCGCCTGACCCCGGTCGGGGTCAGCCGTCCTTGGTCTGTACTACCGTCCCGCGGCCCAGCTTGGCGTGGCTGTAGCCGTAGAAGCCGTAGACCAACGCGCCCAGGACGAACCAGACGGCGAACCGGATCCACGTCGCCGCTTGCAGCTGGGTGACCAGCCAGACCGAGAACGCGATGCCGAGGATCGGGGTGACCGGCATGAACGGGGTGCGGAAGGTGCGGGGGAGGTCCGGGGATCGGTAGCGCAGCACGATCACCGCGATGGACACGACGATGAAGGCCAGCAGGATGCCGATGTTGGTCAGCTCGGCCGCGGTGCCGATGGGCACCAAACCCGCGATGGCCGCGGCGACGATCCCGACGATCCACACCGGGCGGGTCGGTGAGCCCTTGGCGTTGGTGTGCGCAAACCAGCCGGGCAGCAGGCCGTCGCGGGCGATGGCGAACCAGACGCGGGAGGCGCCGAGGGAGAAGGAGAACAGCACGGTGATGATGCCGACGATGGCCCCGACGGCGACGACCTTGGCAAACTGCGGTTGCCCCACGAACTCGAAGGCGTAGGCGAAGGCGGCCGTCGCCTTGAGGTCGGTGTACTTCTGCATTCCGGTCAGCACCGTCGCCGCAAGAAGGTAGAGCACCATCGCGATGGACAGCGACAGGATGATCGCCTTGGGCAGGTTCTTCTCGGCGTCCTTGCTCTCCTCGGCCGCGGTGGACATGGCGTCGTAGCCGAACACGGCGAAGAAGACCGTGGCGGCTCCCGTGGCGGCGCCGCTGAAGCCGAAGGGGAAGTAGGGCTGCAGGTTGTCGGTCTTGACGTAGAAGAAGCCGAGGATGATCACGGCGAGCACGATGGCGATCTTGATGAACACGAGATAGGTCTCGATGCGCGCGCTGGACTTGATGCCCTGGTTGAGCAGCCAGGCCACACCGAGGCACAGGACCGCCGCGATGAGGTCGATCCTGTGCCCGCTGCCGGTGCCGGGGGCACCCAGCATCCAGGCGGGCAGGTCGGCCCCGAAGGCGACCGCCAGGTAGTCGGCGTACTGCGAGACGCCGATGGCCACGACGGCGACGATGGCGGTGTACTCCAGCAGCAGGTCCCAGCCGATGAACCAGCCGACCACCTCCCCGAGGGTGGCGTAGCCGTAGGTGTAGGCCGAGCCTGCCTGGGGGATCAGCCCACCGAACTCGGCGTACGACAAGGCCGCGCACGCACTCGCGATGCCAGCGATGATGAACGAGACCGAGACCGCCGGCCCGGCGATGTCGTGGGCTACCGGGCCGGCGAGGGCGAAGATGCCGGCGCCGATGATCGCGCCGAGGCCGATGGCGGTGAGCTGCCAGAGCCCGATGCTGCGCTCGAGACCCTGACCCTCCTCGATGTCCGCGATGATCGGCTTTCTCCGCAAGATGCCGGTGGTCCGCACCCCGGCGTCCACCTTCCGTTCGCGCTGCTCGCTCATGTGGCGCACCCTTCGCTGTGATCTTTGGCACGGTCACATTGCGCGCAATCGAAGCGTGCGTCAAGGATTGGTCAGCGTTCCCTCTGTGTTGCGCTTGGTCGCATAAATGGTTCGAAACGGACTTATTGCTCATTTGTGAGGTATCGACGCAACACGTCGGTGCACTCGGTGATCTTGTCGACGGCGACGTGCTCTCCGCGGGTGTGGGCCAGGTTGGGGTCGCCGGGGCCGTAGTTCAGGGCGGGGATCCCCAGCGCCGCGAAGCGCGCGACGTCGGTCCACCCGTACTTGGCCCGGACGCCACCTCCCGCGGCGGCCACGAAGCCCTGGGCGGCCGCCGACCCCAGTCCCGGAGCCGCGCCCGGGGCGAGGTCGGTCAGCTCCACCTCGGCGTCGATCCCGGCGAACACCTCGCGGACGTGGGCCTCGGCCTCGGTCGCGCTGCGGTCCGGGGCGAAGCGGAAGTTGACGTCGACCTCGCACACGTCGGGGACCACGTTCCCGGCGACCCCACCGCTGATCCGCACCGCCTGCAGGCCCTCGCGGTAGGTGCACCCGTCGATGTCCACGTCGCGGGCGGGATAGGCGGCCAGCGCCGCGAGCACGGGCTGAGCACCGTGGATCGCGTTGCGGCCCAGCCAGCTGCGGGCTGAGTGCGACCGCAGTCCACGGGTGGTCACCCGCACGCGCAGCGTGCCCTGGCAGCCGGCCTCCACCAGTCCGTCGGTCGGCTCACCCAGCACCGCGAGATCCGCCTCGAGCCAGTCCGCGTGGCTGGACTCGACCCGACCCAGACCGTTGCGGGCGGCCTCGATCTCCTCGCAGTCGTAGAACACCAGCGTGACGTCGTGCACCGGCTCGGCCACCGTCGCCGCAAGGTGCAGGAACACCGCGTCGGTCGACTTCATGTCGACGGTGCCGCACCCGTGCAGCACCCCACCCTCGCGCCGGCTCGGGACGTTGTCCGCGATCGGCACGGTGTCCAGGTGCCCGGC
>JBDTDI010000332.1:0-4961 GCA_039923155.1 Mycobacteriaceae bacterium
GGTCGTCGCCGAACGGGCCGCGCAAGCGATCTCAGCCTACGAACACCCGCCCGTCGACCCTGCCCGGCTTCACTCCGGGGGTACGCCCGACGCGTAGGCTCGACTCGCACACCAACCGAGGAGACAACACCATGCCTGACCTGGGTATCGGCGAGATCCTGATCATCGCCGTCGTCGTGATGCTGCTGTTCGGGTTCAAGAAGCTGCCCGACGCGTCCCGGTCGATCGGACGTTCCCTGCGCATCTTCAAGGCTGAGACCAAGGGCCTGCGGGAGGACGACGACAAGCCGGCCGCGCCGCCCGCGAAGGCCGACTACACCCAGGTCCCCGACGACGAGCCCTCCGCGTTGCCCGCCCGCAGCGCGACCCTCGAGGAGCAGCGTCTGGAGGCTCAGCGATTCCTGGACGCAACGACCCCGCAGGGGTCTGCCTTCACGGCCACGCCTGCGCCCGTCAGCCCCCCGGCCCGGTCCACCGCGCCGCAGCCTCCTGCCGCTGACTCTTCCTCGCAACAGCACTGAGCGCGGGTGTTCAACCCGTTCGCCGCCTTGCGGGGCACGCTGAGACGCAGTGCCGATGGCACCCCGAGACCCGACGCCGACGGTTCCATGTCCCTCATGGAGCACCTCTACGAGCTGCGCCGTCGGTTGACCATCGCCGCGCTGGCGCTGGCGGTCGGCGGCGTGGTCGGGTTCCTGTGGTTCAACCACGACCCATTCGGACTACCGAGCCTGGGGCGAATCCTCACCGCTCCCTACTGCGACCTGCCCAGCGACCGGCGGGCCACCCTCAACGGTGACGCCCAGTCCTGCACCCTGCTGGCCACCGGCGTGTTCGACGCCTTCTTCCTCCAGTTCAAGGTCGGACTGGTCGCCGGTGTCGTGCTGTCCAGCCCGGTGTGGCTGGGACAGTTCTGGGGCTTCATCACCCCGGGGCTGTATGCGAAGGAGAAGAAGTACGCACGAGTCTTCGTCGGGTGCGCGGCGTTCCTGTTCACCTGCGGCGCCGTGCTGGCCTACTTCATCGTCGCCCAGGGCCTGAAGGTGCTGCTCGGCTTCAGCTCCGGGGTGGTGTCGGTGGCCCTGTCGCCGAACGACTACTTCGGCTTCGTCGTCGCGCTGCTGATCATCTTCGGGGTGAGCTTCGAGCTGCCGCTGCTGGTGGTCATGCTGAACCGCGTGGGGGTGCTGCCGGCCGCCAACCTGAAGAAGTGGCGCCGGGGAATCATCATGGGCCTGTTCGTCTTCGCGGCGTTCGCGACCCCGGGCAGCGACGTGATCTCGATGCTGGCGCTCGCGCTGGCGCTGGTGGTCCTGTTCGAGCTTGCCGTGCTGATCGCCAGCGCTCACGACCGCCGCAAGGAACGGACCAGCGCCGATGCGCAGACGTTCAGCGACCTCGACGACGACGAGCCCTCCCCGCTGGATCTCTCCGGCGGTACGTCCGAGTCGGGCTACGACCACGACGAGTCCCGGTACACCGACACCAACGAGGACCTACGTAGCCACCAGGACCCGCGCAGCTACACCGACGCGACCTGAGCAGGGCCGACCTGGCCGACGCCTGTCGCGTCGGTGTGGCAACCTGGTGGACGTGGTTGATCCGGGCGGTGCGGGGGAGTCCGGCTCACCGGCGGCGGCCTTCGCCGCGGCCCGGCGTCGAGTCGCCAACCCCGAGCTCGCGTCGTTCGTCGGGGGACTCCCGTTCATCCTCGACCCCTTTCAGGTCCAGGCCTGCACCGCGCTGGAGGACGGCCACGGTGTCCTGGTCTGCGCGCCCACCGGTGCCGGCAAGACCGTGGTGGGGGAGTTCGCGGTGCACCTGGCGCTGACCGCCGGGACGAAGTGCTTCTACACCACCCCGATCAAGGCCTTGAGCAACCAGAAGCACGCAGATCTCGCGGCCCGGCACGGGGCGGAGAACGTGGGCCTGCTCACCGGCGACACGTCGGTGAACCCCGGCGCCCCGGTGGTGGTGATGACCACCGAGGTGCTCCGCAACATGCTCTACGCGCGCTCACCACAGCTGCGCGGGCTGAGCCACGTGGTGATGGACGAGGTGCACTACCTGGCCGACCGCTTCCGGGGCGCCGTCTGGGAAGAGGTGATCCTGCACCTGCCCGCCGCGGTGAAGCTGGTGAGCCTGTCGGCCACGGTGAGCAACGCCGAGGAGTTCGGCGAGTGGATCTCCACGGTCCGCGGGGACACCACCGTCGTCGTGGACGAGCACCGTCCGATCCCGCTGTGGCAGCACCTGCTGGTCGGTGGGCGGTTGTTCGACCTGTTCAGCGAGACGGGCGAGCCTGGCCAGGAGCACCTCGTCGTCGACCCCGAGCTGGTGCGTCACGTCGCGCAGCGGGAGCATCGTGAGGACGGCTGGCAGCCCCGGCACCGTCGGCGGGGTGGTCGGGGTGCGCCGCCCCCTCGCGCGAGCACACCGGGCTTTCGGCCCCTGCCCCGTCCAGAGGTGATCGCCCGGCTGGACCGGGCGGGCCTGCTGCCGGCCATCACCTTCGTGTTCAGCCGCGCCGGGTGCGACGCGGCCGTCACCCAGTGCGTGCGGGCCGGCACCCAGCTGACCACCGAGGCCCAGCGCGCGGAGATCGAACGGGTGGTGCGTGCACACACGAGTGCGCTGCCCGAGGCTGACCTGGCCGTGCTCGGGTTCTGGGAGTGGCGTGACGCCCTGCTCCGGGGCGTGGCCGCGCACCACGCCGGGATGCTGCCGGCGTTCAAGACGTGCGTGGAGGAGCTGTTCCTGCGCGGCCTGGTTCGCGCAGTGTTCGCCACCGAGACCCTGGCCCTGGGAATCAACATGCCCGCGCGCACGGTCGTGCTCGAACGTCTGGTCAAGTACAACGGCGAGGCCCACGTGAACCTCACCGCCGGTGAGTACACCCAGCTGACCGGTCGGGCGGGGCGCCGCGGCAGCGACGTCGAGGGGCACGCCGTGGTGGTGTGGCAACCCGGCGTCGAACCCACCGCGGTCGCTGGGCTCGCCTCGACCCGCACCTACCCGCTGCGCAGCTCGTTCCGTCCGGCCTACAACATGACCGTGAACCTGGTCGACTCCCTCGGCCCTGACCCCGCGCGGGAGCTGCTGGAGCGGTCCTTCGCCCAGTTCCAGGCAGACCGGTCGGTGGTGGGCCTCGCCCGCACCCTCGACCGCAACGACGAAGCCCTGGCGGGGTACGGCGAAGCCATGACGTGCCACCTCGGCGACTCCTCCGAGTACATGGGCCTGCGCCGGCGCATCGCGGAGCGCGAGCGCAGCCTGAGTCGTCAGGGCGGAGCCCGGCGCCGCGGTGAGGCCCTGCAGTCCCTCGTCGGGCTCAAGCGCGGTGACGTCATCTCGGTACCCGGTGGCAAGCGGGCAGGGCTGGCCGTGGTGCTCGACGTCGGCGCCGACCCCGACGAACCGAGGCCCCTGGTGGTCAGCGAGGACCACTGGGCGGGTCGGCTCTCCGCGGCCGACTTTCCCACGCCGGCCGACGTGCTGGGTACCGTCGCGCTGCCGAAGCGGGTGGACCACCGGGTCCCCAGGGTGCGCCGTGACATTGCCTCCTCGCTGCGCTCCAGCGGCATCACCGCCCCTTCTCGCCCCGTCCGCCGCCGGACCACCGCGGCTGACGACGACGAGCTCGCGACCCTGCGCCGGGCCTTGCGTGCCCACCCCTGCCACGGGTGCGCCGAGCGTGAGGACCACGCCCGGTGGGCCGAGCGGCACGAGCGCCTGAACCGGGAGACCACCGACCTGCGGGCCCGCATCGCGGCCACGACGCACTCCCTGGCTCGCACCTTCGACCGCATCCGGGCCTTGCTCCTGGAGCGGGGATACCTTCAGGGACAGGGCCCGGCCCAGCACGTGAGCGAGAACGGCAGGCGGCTGGAGCGCATCTATTCCGAGTCCGACCTGCTGGTGGCGGAGTGCCTGCGGCGCGGGATCTGGGCGGACCTGCAACCACCGGAGCTGGCCGCCGTGGTCTCGGCGGTGGTCTTCGAGTCGCGTCGTGAGGTGGATGTGGCGCCGCTGGTGCCCGAGGGGCCGGCGGCCACGGCGTTGTCCAACACGGTGCGCCTGTGGTCCGAGCTCACCTCCGACGAGCACCGCCACCACCTCCGTCCCACCCGGGAGCCCGACCTGGGTTTCGCGTACCCGGTGCTGCGGTGGGCCACCGGTGACTCGCTGGCCACCGTGCTCACGGCGGCGGCTCAGAACGGGCAACCGCTGTCGGCAGGTGACCTGGTGCGCTGGTGCCGGCAGGTGGTCGACCTGCTCGACCAGGTGCGGGTCGCCGCCGGGGACGACGCGCTCGCCGACACCGCGGCGGACGCGGTCCGGGCGGTGCGTCGTGGCGTCGTCGCCCTGGGGATCTCCTGAGCGGTGAAGCCCCAGCGTGCTCGGACGCCTGTGGTTTGATCGCGTCGGACTCGCCGGACACCGTCAGGTGCCGGAACCCCTGTGCGGAGGTATTGATGAGCAACCCGGACGAGCCGAGCGGTCAGCAGCCCCACCAGGGTTCTCCCAGCTCCCCCGTCGAGCAGCCCGGAGAGGCACGGTCGGGGGCGTCGGCGGCCGAGGGCGGGCCGGACGAGGTCAGCGCTGCACCGGGGTACGGACCACCGTCGCAGCAGGGCGAGTGGGGTCGAGCTGCACCGGCGGGCGGCCAACCGGCGGGCGGCCGGCCCGGTGCGCCCGGCGGGCAGCCCGGCCCGCAGTACGCCCAGCCGGGCCGGTACGGGCAACCCGGTCAGCCTCACGGGCAGCCGGGTCAGTGGTACGGGCCGCCGCAGGGGCAAGGTTATGGACCGCGGCAAGGACCGCAACCGGGGCCGGGCTACGGCCAGCCTCCGGGACAGGGCTACGGCCGCCCGCCGGGAGGAGGGTTCGGCCCGGGGCCACAGCCGCACCCGGGGCCGGGGTACGGCCCGCAGGCCCCACCGCCTCGTGGAGCACCGGGC
>JBDTDI010000333.1:0-8864 GCA_039923155.1 Mycobacteriaceae bacterium
GTCAGCGCGAGGGTGTGCCGCGTGGACAGCCGCACCGGCGCGGCGGGGCCCGGGTACCCGCGGGTGAACCCGGCGTGCTCGATCAGCCACCCGGCGGAGAGCTTGTGCCCGCCGGGGCCGGGGTGCACCGGGCCGGTGTAGGCGCTCGGCACGTCGGCCACCACCGGGTTGGTGAAGAACGAGCCGGCGCTCCACGTGTCGTGGTCGGCGGCGTCGAGCACCATGGCCTTGCCGGCCCGCAGCGCCAGCACCGCCGTGCGCACCCGGGCTGCCGGCGCGCGCTGGCCCGGGGCGACGCCGAGCGCGGCGGCCAGCTCGGCGTAGCGCACCGGCGCCCCGCAACCGTCCTGCTCCAGCGCGAAGCGCACCGAGAGCACCACCGCGGTGTCGGTGTGCTTGAGCGCGCTCGTCCGGTAGCCCAGGCCCAGCGCCTCGGGGCCGCAGCGGCGCACCTGCCCGGTGGCGCGGTCCAGCAGCTGCACCTGGGCCAGCACGTCGGCGATCTCCACGCCGTACGCACCGACGTTCTGCACCGGCGTGGCACCGGTCGACCCCGGGATGCCCGAGAGGCACTCCAGGCCCGCGAGGCCGCGGGCGACGGTGGCGGCCACCAGGGCGTCCCAGTCCGCACCCGCCTCGGCGCTGACCCCGTCCGGGTGCGGTGTCACCTCGTCCGCAACCAGCGCCACCACGGTCCCGTCGAACCCGGCGTCGGCGACCACCAGGTTGGACCCGCCGCCGAGCAGCAACATCGGCTCGCCCGCGTCGTCGCAGGCCCGCACGGCAGCGACCACGGCATCGGCGCTGGGGCAGCGCAGCACCGTGGCGGCCGGGCCACCCAGGTGCAGGGTGGTCAGCGAGGACAGCGCCACGTCGTGGCGCACCCCGACCTCCGCGTCGCGCAGCCGGCGGAGCGCGGTGTTTCTCAGCACGGGGCGACGGTAGCGGGCCGAGCTGCCGCCGGCCGTGCTCGGTAACCTGCCGCGCATGCCCCGCCGCATCTCCCACGACGCCAGCTACCCCTGCTCCCCCGCCGAGCTGCACGCGGCGCTCACGGACCCGGCGTACTGGCGCGCGCGGGTGGACGCCGTCGGCGGTCCGGGTGCCACCCTCGACGACGTCCGGCCCCTTGACGGTGGCGTCGAGGTTGCCCTGACCCAGAAGGTGGCCGCCGAGCACCTGCCCAGCATCGTCAGCAAGATCGTCTCCGGTGACCTCAGCATCGCCCGCACCGAGGCGTGGGGACCACTGGAGGGGTCCTCGGCCACCGGACGGACCACCGCCCAGGTGGCGTCGACCCCCGCGTTCGTGGGCTCCACCGCCGAGCTGAGCGGCGACAGCGACGGCTGCACGGTGTGCACCCGGGGTGAGGTGAAGGTCTCGGTACCGCTGATCGGCGGCCGGCTGGAGCAGGCGGTGTCCGACGCGGTGCTGCGGCTGCTGCAGGCCGAGCAGAAGTTCACCGCCTCCTGGGTCAGGCACTGAGCGCGCGGCGCGCGGCGAGCCCCCATCCCGTCGGGTCGATCACCCGCGGCACCACCGGCAGCAACCGGCTGCGCCGCAGCGACCGCTGGCTGGTGCACCATCCCGCGGTGCGCACCGCGCTGCGTGACGGCGGTCTGGTGGTCGACCTCGGCTACGGCGCGAACCCGGGCACGACGCTGGAGCTGGCGGCGCGGCTGCGGGCCCGACACCGCGGGATCGAGGTGGTGGGCCTGGAGATCGACCCGGCTCGCGTGGCCGATCCGGTGGGGGACGTGCGCTTCGCCCTCGGTGGGTTCGAGCTCACCGGGTTGGCGCCAAAGCTGGTGCGCGCGTTCAACGTCCTGCGCCAGTACGACGAGACGCAGGTCCCTCCCGCCTGGGCCATGGTCTGCTCCCGGCTCGCACCGGGCGGCCTGTTCCTGGAGGGCACGTGCGACGAGCGGGGGCGACGCTGTGCGTGGGTGCTGCTCGACGCCGAGGGGCCCCGCACGCTGACCCTGGCCTGGGCACCAGCCGACGTCACCCGGCCCGCCGAGCTGGCGGCGCGCCTGCCCAAGGCGTTGATCCACCGCAACGTCCCCGGCGAACCGGTGCACACCCTCCTCGCCGCCGCGGACCGGGCGTGGGACGAGGTGGCCCCGATGGCGGTGTACGGCCCCCGGGTGCGGTGGCGGGCCGCCCACCAGCGTCTCGCCGCCTGGGGGGTCCCGGTGGACAGCGGTCGGCGACAGGTTCGGGACAACCTGCTCACCGTGCCCTGGTCGCACGTGGCCCCGCTGCGCCCCTGACCACCTGATCGGGCAGCACGGGTGGTCGGGGTGACCACCGGGGCTTCCCGATCGGGTGCGGAGGGGGCAGGGGTCAACCCAGCGGCGTGTGCGCGGGGTCGAGCACCTCCCCCGCCGCCACGGGTCCGGGCGGGGTGCCGTCACCGAACGGGCGGCCCCCCAGCTGCTCGCGGTGGTGCGGGCTCAGCCACCCCCGCAGGTCCGGGCCCTTGGGCACGATCCCGCTGGGGTTCAGCTCGGTGTGCACCAGGTAGTAGTGCGCCTTGATCTGCACGAAGTCCTGGGTGTCGCCGAAGCCCGGGGTCTGGAACAGGTCGCGGGCGTACGCCATGAGCACCGGCATCTCGCTGAGCTTGTTCCGGTTGGCCTTGAAGTGCCCGTGGTAGACGGCGTCGAAGCGGACCAGCGTCGTCCACAGCCGGACGTCGGCCTCGGTGATGGTGTCCCCCACCAGGTACCGCCGGTCGGCGAGCCGCTCCTCCAGCCAGTCCAGCCGGGCGAACAACGCGTCGTAGGCCCGCTCGTAGGAGGCCTGGGTGCCGGCGAAGCCGCACTTGTAGACGCCGTTGTTGACGTCGTGGAAGACCTTCTCGGCGACGTCGTCGATCTCCGGGCGCAGCGCCTCGGGGTAGAGCTCGGGGGCGCCCTCGCGGTGGTGGGCGCCCCACTCCAGGCTCATGTCGATCGTCATCTGGGGGTAGTCGTTGGTCACGACCTGCTTGCTGGGCACGTCGATGAACGCCGGGACGGTGATGCCCTTGCTGTAGTCGGGGAAGCGGGCCAGGAAGGCCTGCTGCAACCGCTCGTAGCCCAGGACCGGGTCCACCGCGCCGGGGTCGAGGTCGAAGGTCCAGCTCCGGGCGTCGTGGGTGGGCCCACAGATGCCCATCGAGATCGCGCCCTCCAGGCCCAGCAGGCGGCGGGTGATCAGCGCACGGTTCGCCCACGGGCAGGCCCGGGAGACCACCAGGCGGTACCGACCCGCCTTCACCGGCCACCCGTCCCGGCCGTCGACGGTGATCCGGTCGACGATGTAGCTGGAGTCGCGGACGAAGTCCTCACCCGGCTTCACGAACGTTGCGTCACTCATGATTGAAATGCTAACCACCTCTGTTCCGGTTCGCCGTTCGGACGCCGCAGGTTGAGTCAGGACAACCCCGCACTGGGGCACGATCGTCACGTGCCCGCCCGCCCGAGCGTCGTCCGCCGTGCGCTTCGCACCCTGGCCGCCGCCGACCCGGGGCAGGTGCGTCTGGTCAGCGCGGGCACCACCACCCTCACCCTGGTGCTGGCCCTGGCCGTCCTGCTCGCGTTCACCCGGGCGGCGGGGCTGCCGCTGCCCGTCGCCCTGCTGGGCACCATCGTCGCCATGTTCATTGCGGTCGCGGTCGCCGACCGGACCCACCGGGCCCGGGTGGTCACCACGTTGCTCACCCCGCTACCGGCGATCGGCGCCGCCGCGGCCGCGGCGGTGCTGCACCCGTACGGGCTGATCGCCGATGCCGGCTTCGTCCTCGTGCTCTTCCTGGCGACGTGGGTGCGTCGCTACGGCCCGCGGGGCAACGCCCTGGGCCAGGTCGCGTTCACCGCCTACTTCTTCGTGCTGTTCCTGCAGGCCTCCGCGGAGCAGCTACCGGCGTTGATCGCGAGCATCGTCATCGGGGTCGCGGTAGCACTGGTGGTGCGCGTGCTGCTGCTGCCCGAGCGCCCCCGCCGCGAGCTGCGGCGCCTGACCCGCGCCCTGCGTGGGGTGTGTGCCAGCACGGTGGACGTGGCGTCGAAAGAGGCCCGGGACCGCCGGACCGGGCCGGCGAACCGCGTCACCGACGACGCTGCGCTCCGACGCCAGCTGGACCGTCTCGGCGCCACGGCCCTGATGATCGAGGACTGGCTGGACCGCCACGACGCCGCACGGCACCTCAGCGTGGACGGCCGCGAGCTCAGCCTGCGGGTGCTCGACGGTCAGCTCGCGACCGAACAGCTCGCGGACGCGCTGCGGTCCCTGCCCGCCGCGGCGGACTGGCCCGGCGCGCTGGACGAGGTCCTCGACGCTCTGCACGCCGTGCTGAACGACGACCCCGAAGAGGACCGGCTCGTCGCCCTCGTGGCGGCGGCCGACGAGCAGGCCCGCAACGTCGATGCCACCACGGGCAGCGGACGGGCGGTGTTTGCCGCCGCCCGAGCGGTACGAGCGCACGCCGCCATCCGCCGGGTCGCCGAGCAGCGGACCGCGAGGGTCGAGACCGCCGCGGCGGGCGGTGCGGACGGTGATGTCCCCAGCGACGCGAAGCAGGGGCTGCACCCGGCGACGCGCGCGGCCGCGCAGGTGGCGGTGGCGACGGCGCTGGCGACCGGGGTCGGCGAGCTGATCTCCCCGCACCGCTGGTACTGGGCGGTGCTGGCGGCGTTCGTGGTGTTCAACGGCACCACCAGCCGCGGGCAGATTCTCTCCCGGGCCTGGCAGCGAATTCTCGGCACCATGGTCGGGGTGATCGCCGGGGTGCTGCTGGCCGCCGCGGTGGGCCGCAACGCCCCGCTGCAGCTCGGGTTGGTCGTGGTGTGCGTGTTCGCGGCGTTCTACCTGGTGCGGGTGTCCAGCGCGGCGATGGTCTTCTTCATCACCGTGCTGCTCGCCCTGCTCTACGGGCTGCTGGGCACGTTCAGCGTGCAGGTGCTGGAGCTGCGCATCGTCGAGACCGCGGCCGGGGCCGTCGTCGGCATCCTCGCCGCCTTCCTGGTGCTGCCCACCCGGACCCGGGTCGACGTCGACGAGAAGCTGAACGCCTGCCTGGACGCCCTCGACACCGTGGTGCGGGACAGCGTGGCCGCAGTGGGGTCCGGGGAGGCGACCACCGACCTGCTCACCGCGTCCCGGGACGTCGACGACAGCCTGGCCGAGCTGAACAAGGCCGCCGAACCGCTCGCCCACGGGCTGCTGCTCCAGGTGCGAACCACCACCCGGCTGTGGCTACGGGTGATCCGCGTGGCCGACCGCTACTCCCGCTCGCTGGCCCGGGCCGGGCACTCCGCGGGGACCGTGGCGCCGCCCGCGGTCGTCGTGGCCCGGGACCTGGAGGCGGCCGCCGCGCAGGTGCACGGGCACGTCGACGCGCTGCGGACGCGGCTGGGGGGCAGGCACCCCGAACCCGTGATGCCCGCCGAGCCGGCCCTCGTCGCCGTGCTGGAGCGCGACGGGCGAGGCCCGCACGACCCGACGGCCCGCCCGCTGCGCTCCGCGGTGTACGCACTGACCCGCATCGACCGGGCCCTGCTGGACCTGCTCGACACCGTGGAGCCAGCCGCGACCGGCGCAGGGTCGATCAGCGCAGCCCGAACTCCTTCACCAGGGCCTGGTTGAACGCCGGCAGGTCGTCAGGGTTGCGGCTGGAGACCAAGGTCCACCCGTTCGCCGGGCAGGTGAAGACCTCGTCATCGACCCAGGTGGCACCCGCGTTGTGCAGGTCGGTGGCCAGGCTCGGCCAGGACGTCATCGTCTTGCCCTTGACGACGTGGGCCTCGATCAGCGTCCAGGACGCGTGGCAGACGGCGGCGACCGGCTTGCCCGCCTCGGTCCACTCCTTGACGAACTCCACCGCGGCTGAGTCCAGCCGCAGGGCGTCGGGGTTGGCCACCCCGCCGGGCAGCACCAGCCCGACGTAGTCCTCGACGTGGGCCTGGCCCACCGTGGTGTCGACGGTGAAGGTGTCGCCCTTGTCGAGGTGGTTGAACGCCTGGACGGTCTCGCCGGCGTCGACGGTGGAGAGCAGGACGGGGGTGCCACCGGCGTCGATGACGGCCTGCCAGGGCTCGGTCAGCTCGACCTGCTCGATTCCCTCGGACGCGACCAGGAACGCAATCTTCTTGTCAGCCATGGCCTTGGTCTACGCCGGGCACCGTCGCTCCGCAGATCGGGGCGACGCAGATCACCGTCGCAGGGTCACCAGCGAGAGCCTCGCTGCACCTCGTCGACCTTCGGGCGCACGTCGGCCAGGTAGACGCAGATGGCGGTGGTGCCGACGAGGCTGAGCAGGAAGCCGGAGCCGTTGAAGCCGAACAACAGCACCGCCGCGGCACTGCCCCCGATGATCGCGAGCCACTTGCCCTTGGTCAGCTTGTCGACGGCGGTGAAGGCGTCCGGACGCTGGCGCACGGCGTGCACCAGCGCGAACGCCGCCACCGCGAGAATCGCGTACTGGATCGCGTATCGCACGTAGTAGGCGACTTCGAGGGCAAACACGACACCGATCGTACGTCGTCGTCGCGCCAGCTACCGCGCAGCCACGACGGCCCCCGACCCGGGAGGGGTCGGGGGCCGTGGACGGCACTGCTCAGCTGGCCGGCGTGGTGGCCTTGGTCGCCTCGTCCTGCGCGGCGGCCGCGGTGTCGACGGTGTCGCTGACCGTGGCGCTCGCCGTGTCCGCGGCCGAGCTCAGGTCCTGCGCCGCAGTCTTGCGGACGTCCGCGGTCTTGCGCGCGGTGGTCTTGCGGGCCGCGGTCGCCTTCTTCGCCGCCGTCGTGCGGGCGTTCGCCGGGCTGCCCTGCATGTCGGCGCGGTTCGCGGCCTTGCGGCTGGTGGAGCGCAGGTCGTGCGCAAGGTCGTCACCGGCCTCGGAGACCTGGGCGCCGGCCTTGCCGATCACGCTCGTGGTGCGGCCGGTGACCCGCTCGGTGGCGCGGGCAGCGCGCTCGCCGAGCGAGCGGGTCTGCCGGGCCACGGTCCCCAGGACCTCGTCGGTGAGCTCGCGGGCGTCCTCGGCGGCGTCCTCGGCGCGGTCGACGACCTGCTCCACCTGGGAGGTGCGGCGCACCCGGTCGACGGCGTCGCCGCCGCGCTCGGCCAGCGACACGTAGATGTCCGCCGCCGCCTTGACGTAGGCCTCGGCGACCTTGCGCAGCTCCTCGGGAGCGAGCCGGCCGCGGAGCTCGTCGAGCTCGCCGGGGATCGCCGCGAGCCGGTCCGGGATGGAGCTGACGCGCTCACGGGTGAGCTCGGCACGCTCCTCGGCCCGGTTGCGGGCGTCGGTGACGGCCTCCAGCACGGTGTTCAGCGCGAAGTCGCCGGCGCCGATCGCCGCCAGCAGCGGGGTGCGAGCCTGGTCGGCCGCGGTCGGCTTCGTGGTGGTGCGGCTGTTCTTGCGGCCGTTCTTCGAGGTGGCCCGAGTGGTGGACGTCGCCTTTGCCGTGGCTCGGGCCTTGGTGGCCGGGCCGGTTTTGGCGGCGGTGCTCTTGGTGGTGGTGATCTTGGTGGTGGCGCTCTTGCGGGGGGCCGTCTTCTTCGCCGTCGCGGTCTTGCTTGCGGCGGTCTTGCGGGCGGTGGTCTTGCTTGCGGTGGTCTTGTGGGCGGTGGTCTTGCTTGCGGTGGTCTTGCTTGCGGTGGGGGCCATGGTGGCGCTCCTTATCTCCAGCCTCGGCTGGGTCAGTGAAGGTTCTTGTTTGTGGTGGTGGTCGGCGTCGCGGGTTCGGACGCTGCCGCCGTCGCGGTTGCGTTCTCCCGCCGGAAGGACTCGTAGATCTCCACCAGCAGCTGCTTCTGCCGCTCGCTGATGGCGGTGTCGCCCAGCACGGCGTCGAGCACCGGGCTGGGGGTCTTCTGCTCGAGGATCCCGGCCTGCACGTAGAGCACCTCGGCGGAGACCCGGAGGCCCTTGGCGATCTGGGCCAGGACCTCGGCCGACGGTTTGCGCAGACCCCGCTCAATCTGGCTGAGGTAGGGGTTCGACACACCGGCCCGCTTGGCGAGCTGGCGCAGGGAGACCTGCGCGTTCTCCCGCTGGCCGCGGATGAAGCCGCCGAGGTCGTGCACAGCGGTGCCGACTGCGGCTACTGCTTCCTCGACCGGTGAGTCACCCGCGCTGGGCGACACCTCCTGCGACGAGGAGTCGGACGGTAGTGGTTGTGCCATTGCGTGCACCTCCTTCACCTGTTGTCCAACGACGTGCAACACCGAGGTTAGCCGAGGGTGCTAACTCTTGCAAGCACTCTGCTTGCGCTGGTGGGTGAGGTGCACCACGTCCTTTTGGGCTCCAAGCTCGGCCCACGCTGAGCACCGCGACCACTGCGCGGTGGTCGGAACCGGGGTCCTCGACGACGCCGTAGCTGACCGCCGAGACGCCACCGGCGCTCAGCACGTGGTCGATGGTGGCCCCGAGCCAGCGCGGCGACCGCTGCGGCCAGGTCCCGACGAGGGCGTGGCCGGTGTCCTGCGCGGCATCGGTGCAGCCGGCGTCGAGCAGGTCCCGCAACCCGGAGTGGTCCAGGGTCGCGTTGAAGTCGCCCAGCAGCACGGTCGGCCCCGCTGCCGCGCAGCCCGGACGGAGCAGCTGAAGGTCGCGGTACCACGCGTGCTCATCGCCGGGAACCGGGGAGGACGGGTGCACCGCCTGCACCGTCACGGCCGTGGTCCCGAGACGAACCGTGGCGGCGAGCGCACTGTTGCTCAACCCGGTGGGACCGCCGCGAAAGCTCGGCGACAGCGAAGCCCGGACGGAGCAGCTGAAGGTCGCGGTACCACGCGTGCTCATCGCCGGGAACCGGGGAGGACGGGTGCACCGCCTGCACCGTCACGGCCGTGGTCCCGAGACGAACCGTGGC
>JBDTDI010000334.1:0-6346 GCA_039923155.1 Mycobacteriaceae bacterium
ATCAGCAGTACTACGCGAACGCCGCGGGGATCTGAGCGACCACTCGTGGTGACTGGCACCGCGCCGCGGTGGGTCAGTCACCCCAGATCGGTGTGGCGAAGTCGTGGTCGGGGTGCTCCCCGGCGGCGACCGCGAACCCGTTCAACACCGGAGCCAGGCGCGCCCGGTCCTCGACGCTCATGTTGGTCAAGATGGCGCGCATCGCGGCGCGACGACTCTCCACGACGGATTCGACCAGTTCGCGGCCCTGCGGGCTCAGCTCGAGCACCAGGTTGCGACGGTCCGTGGTCGAGTCTCGTCGCTCCAGGAGCTTGTCCCGGACCAGGCGGTCGCAGGCGCGGGACGCGTTCGACGCGTGCACGCGCAGTGCTTCCGCCACCGCGCTCAGGTTCATCGACTCTCTCGTCGCCACCAGCATGAGGATGCGTAGCTGGGTCACGGTGACCACCGACTCCACCGCGCTCAGCGACGACGCGACCACCGCCACGAGCACCCGAGCGGCGTGCATGACGGCGTCCACCTCGGTGTCCGTGGGCTCGCTTGCGGGACTGACCGAGGGGGGCATGCCCGAAATGTACACGTGGAGGGCAACCGTTGCGAGCAAACAACAAGTTTGTCGGCGCCAGGGGCCTCGAGTGGATGGGGCCCCGGAAGTCATTGCTCTACTGCAATCGTTGCGCTACGGTGATGATCAAGGCCGAACCCCGACAAGATGGAGCAGCCATGGCGCGACGAAAGCGCGACGAACCGACCGAGCACGCGAAGCACGGCATCGACCGGATGGTGCGCAACGTCGAGACGGGGCGCTTCGAGCGCAGCCTCGCGGCGTTGACCGCGGTGGGATCGCTGGTCACCGCAGCCGAGATCTACTTCGAGCACGACAGCGCCAGCTTCGGCAACAAGATGATGTACGTCCCGGTGGCGCTCGGACCGGTCGGCGCGGTGGCGGGGGTGGCCGGCTTCTTCAGCCAGCGCATGGCCAAGACCGCGCTGCCGGCGGCCTCGGCGATCATCGTGGCCAACGGCATCCAGGGGACCTACCTGCACGCCCGGGGTATCGCCCAGAAGCCGGGCGGCTTTTCCGAGTGGCGCTACAACATGGAGATGGGGCCACCGCTGCTGGCCCCGTTGCTGGTGACCATGGTGGGCGGCATGGGCCTGCTCGCGGCCGTGCTGCGGCGCGAGAAGTGAGCGCGCGCCCGAGCACGCCAGGGGTGGGCGAGCACCGGTTCCCGGGCTTCAACGTCCTGGACAACGTCAAGCACTGGGACCAGGTCACCTCCGGGGTGGTGCTCTCCCGGTTGAGCTTCCCGCCCGACGTCCGCTTCTTCACCCCGGAGCAGTTCGCCGTCGCCGAAGCGCTGGTGGACCAGCTGCTGGACCAGCACGACGAGCCCAAGGTGCCGGTCGCACAGCTGATCGACGCCCGGCTGACCGAGATGCAGACCGACGGCTGGCGCTACGAGGACATGCCCCACGACGACCAGGCCTGGCGCGACACCCTGGCGCTGCTGGACACCGAGGCGCAGGAGCGGTTCGACGCCGGCTTCGCGGTCTGCACCCGCGGCGAGCAGTCGGTGCTGGTGCAGGCCGTGCAGGACCTGGGCTCGGATCCCTGGCACGGGCTCAACGCCGCCCACGTGTGGAGCCTGTGGACCCGCTACGCCTGCACCGCGTTCTACTCCCACCCGTGGGCGTGGAACGAGATCGGCTTCTCCGGCCCGGCATATCCCACCGGCTACAAGAACTTCAAGAACGTCACCACCGGGACCCTGGAAAAGGGCGAGGTGGCCGATGCGCGTCCGTCGCAGGACCCGGCGAGAAGGACCCAGTCATGAGCAACGACACTTCCGGTGACGTCCGGGACCGCAACGACTCCGCGTGGCTGCTGCCCAACGACGGCACCCGCACCAACCACCAGCTGCGCACCGACATGCGCCGCTTCGCCGACACCGACGAGATCGACCTGGTGATCGTGGGTTGCGGTGCCGGCGGGTCCGTCATGGCCCAGCGCCTGGCCCGGGCGGGGTGGACGGTGGCCGCCCTGGACGCGGGGCCCTTCTGGGACCCCGACTCCGACTGGGTCTCCGACGAGGCTGGTTCGCACCACCTGTACTGGACCGAGCCCCGGGTGATCAGCGGGAAGAACCCGGTCCCGATGGGCTCCAACAACTCCGGGCGCGGCGTCGGCGGCTCGATGGTGCACTACGCGGGTTACGTCCCCCGTTTCCACCCCAGCGACTTCCGCACCCACAGCCAGGACGGGGTTGGCGCGGACTGGCCGCTGGAGTACTCCGACCTGCGCCGCTACTACGCCGACATCGAGGGTGAGCTTCCGGTGGCCGGTCAGGACTGGCCGTGGGGCGATCCGCACTCCTACCCGCACCGCCCGCACCCGGTGGGTGGTAACGGCCAGATGTTCCTGCGGGGCGCGGAGAAGCTGGGGATCACCGCGAAGGTCGGGCCGGTGGCCATCACCAACGGCCGCTTCGGCAACCGCGCGCACTGCATCTACCGCGGCTTTTGCCTGCAGGGCTGCAAGGTGAACGCGAAGGCGTCGCCGCTGATCACCCACATTCCCGACGCACTCGCCCACGGCGCCGAGGTCCGGGCCGGCTGCATGGTCACCCGAATCGGGATGGACGAGCGGACCGGACGCGCCACGGGGGTGCACTACGTCGAAGGTGGGGTGGAGCACTTCCAGCGGGCTCGGATGGTGGCCGTGGCCGGCTACTCCATCGAGACCCCGCGGCTGCTGCTGAACTCCGCGACGAACCGCTTCCCGGACGGGTTGTGCAACGAGCACGACCAGGTGGGGCGCTACCTGATGGTGCAGGGCGCACCGCAGACCGCGGGCCGCTTCGACGAGGAGATCCGCATGTACAAGGCGCCGCCGCCGGAGGTGAGCACCGAGGAGTTCTACGAGACGGACCCCAGCAAGGACTACAAGCGCGGCTTCTCCATCCAGACCGTGTCCACGCTGCCCATCACCTGGGCCGAACACGTCTCCGCGCAGGGGCACTGGGGAGCCGACCTGCGCGAGTACATGAGCGACTACGTGCACTGGTCGACCCTCGGCGCGCTGTGCGAGTTCCTGCCCCAGGCCGAGAACCGGGTCACCCTCGCCGAGCAGAAGGACCGCCACGGTCTGCCGATCGCCAACTTCTCCTACACCCACTGCGAGAACGACAACAAGCTCATGAAGGCCGCGCAGACGGTCATGGAGGACCTGCTGCACGCCGCGGGAGCCGACGAGGTGATGACCATCGACCGGGCCGCGCACCTCGTCGGCGGCGCCCGCATGGCCGCCGACGAGCACGAGGGTGTGGTGGACGCCAGCTGCCGAAGCTTCGCCGTGGACAACCTGTACATCACCGACGGGAGCGTCCTGCCCACCCAGGGCAGCGCCAACCCCGCCCTGACGATCATGGCGGTCGCCGCCCGCGCCGCAGATCTGCTGAGCAAGGGAAAGAAGACGAGCTGATGGCAAAGAAGGAAGTATCGGACTACCTGCTGGAGCGGCTGCGCGAGTGGGGGGTCGAGAACGTCTTCGCCTTCCCCGGTGACGGGATCAACGCGCTGCTCGCGGCCTGGGGTCGCGCGGAAAACAAGCCGAAGTTCATCCAGTCCCGGCACGAGGAGATGAGCGCGTTCGAGGCCGTGGGCTACGCCAAGTTCAGCGGCCGCCTCGGGGTCTGCGCCGCGACCTCGGGGCCGGGGGCGATCCACCTGCTCAACGGTCTCTACGACGCCAAGATGGACCACGTCCCGGTCGTCGCCATCGTGGGCCAGACCAACCGCAGCGCCATGGGTGGGTCCTACCAGCAAGAAGTCGACCTGATGAGCCTGTTCAAGGACGTGGCCAGCGACTACCTGCAGATGGTCACCGTGCCCGAGCAGCTGCCGAACGTGCTCGACCGTGCCATCCGGACCGCGCTCAGCCGCCGCGCCCCGACGGCGATCATCATCCCCTCCGACGTGCAGGAGCTGGAGTACTCACCCCCCACGCACGCCTTCAAGATGGTGCCCTCGAGCATGGGGACCGACTGGCCCACTCCCGCACCGGACGATGCCGCCATCGCCAAGGCCGCCGCCGTGCTCAACGCCGGCAGCAAGGTTGCGATCCTCGCCGGCTCCGGTGCCCGCGGGGCCCGCGCCGAGCTCGAGGAGGTCGCCGAGCTGTTGGGGGCCGGCGTCGCCAAGCCGTTGCTGGGCAAGGACGTCCTCTCCGACGAGCTGGCCTACGTCACCGGGTCCATCGGCCTGCTCGGCACCCGCCCGAGCTATGACCTGATGATGGGGTGCGACACCGTGCTCACCGTCGGCTCGAGCTTCCCGTACACCCAGTTCATGCCTGACTTCGACCAGGCCCGCGCGGTGCAGATCGACATCGACGGCGCCATGATCGGGATGCGCTACCCCTACGAGGTCAACCTCGTCGGCGACGCCGCCGCGACGCTGCGTGCACTGATCCCCAAGCTGGAGCGCAAGACCGACCGCTCCTGGCGGGAGGACGTCGAGAAGAACGTCACGCGGTGGTGGGAGACCATGGCCAAGGAGGCCGACGTCGAGGCCGACCCGGTCAACCCGCAGAAGCTGTTCGCCGAGCTCTCCCCCCGCCTGCCGGACAACGCGATCATCGCCGCCGACTCGGGCTCGTCGGCCAACTGGTACGCACGCCAGCTGAAGTTTCGGGGTGACATGCGCGGCTCGCTCTCGGGCAACCTCGCCACCATGGGTCCCGGGGTGCCCTACGGCATCGGCGCAAAGTTCGCCTGCCCCGACCGCCCGGTGATCGTGTTCGCCGGTGACGGGGCCATGCAGATGAACGGCATGGCCGAGCTGATCACGATCAAGCACTACTGGCAGGAGTGGTCGGACCCGCGGCTGATCATCGCGGTGCTGCACAACAACGACCTCAACCAGGTGACGTGGGAGATGCGGGCCATGGAGGTCGCCCCCAAGTTCACCGAGTCGCAGACGCTGCCCGACGTGGACTTCGCTGCCTTCGCCGCGAGCCTGGGCCTGCAGGCCATCACGGTGACCGACCCGAGCAAGCTCGGCTCGGCGTGGGACCGCGCCCTGTCCGCGGACCGGCCCACGCTGCTGGACGTGCACACCAACGCCGACGTGCCTCCGGTGCCGCCGCACGCCACCTTCGACCAGATCAAGGACGCAGCCGAGTCGGTGCTCAAGGGCGATCCGGATGGACTCGGTGTGATCACCGAGGGCATCAAGACCAAGGTGCAGGAGTTCCTCCCGCACGGCGGGAGCTAGCGCGGTGAGGGCGGAACACGACACGAACCCAGCGTCCGGGGCCAAGGTCGACCGCGTCGAGGTGTCGACCTACACGGTGCCCACCGACGCACCCGAAGCGGACGGCACGCTGACCTGGGACTCCACGACCATGGTCGTGGTGCAGGTGCACAGCGGTGACGTGGTGGGCACGGGTTGGACCTACGGGCCCAGCGCGTGCGCCACGATGATCACCGACAAGCTGGCGTCGATCGTGGCGGGCCGCAACGCCATGGACGTGCCCGGGGCGAACGAGGCGATGGTGCGTGCCACCCGTAACGCCAGCCGTCCCGGGGTGGTCGCCTACGCCATCTCCGCGGTGGACGTGGCGCTGTGGGACCTCAAGGCGCGCCTGCTCGAGCTGCCGTTGTTCCGGCTGCTCGGCGCGGTCCGCGACGAGGTACCCGTGTACGGCAGCGGCGGTTTCACCAGCTACGACGACGACCAGCTGGCCACGCAGCTGACGCACTGGGCGGTCGAGCAGTCGATTCCCCGGGTGAAGATCAAGATCGGCGAGTCCTGGGGCAGCGACGTGACGCGTGACCTGCGGCGCATGGCCCAGGCCCGCGACGTCGTCGGTGACGACGTGGAGCTCTACGTCGACGCCAACGGCGGCTACGGACGCAAGCAGGCGATCCGGGTGATGGCCGAGGCGGCGGACCTGGACGTGCGGTGGTTCGAGGAACCGGTGTCCTCCGACGACCTGGACGGCCTCAAGGAGGTGCGCGACGCCGTGCTCCCCGACGTGGCCGCGGGAGAGTACGGCTGGGGCCTCTACTACTTCCGCCGCATGTGCGCCGCCGGGGCGGTGGACTGCCTGCAGGCCGACGTGTCCCGCTGCGGTGGTATCACCGAGTGGGTGCGCGCAGCGGCGGTGGCGTCGTCGTTCGGGTTGGAGGTCTCCGGACACTGCGGTCCGCACCTGCACGCGCACGCCGCCGCCGCGGTGCCGAACCTGCGACACCTGGAGTGGTTCCACGACCACGTGCGGATCGAGTCGATGTTCTTTGACAGCACCCTGGACCCGCAGGGTGGCACCATCACCCCTGAC
>JBDTDI010000335.1:0-4428 GCA_039923155.1 Mycobacteriaceae bacterium
GAGCACGTGTGGTGGTTCGACGACGCCGACGGCGACGAGTTCGGCGTGTGGGTGCGCGAACCGTTCGCCGGGCGGGGAGAGGGTCGGGAGCCGGTCTCGGCGGTGGCGGGCGTGCACCCCGGTTACCCCGCCGGGCTCGAGCTTGGTCGTCGGCTCACCGTCGTCGGTGCGTCCACCGACGACGCCACCACCATCTGGACCCAGTGCGGCGACGCTGACGCGGTGGTCGCTTACCGCCACCACGAGCAGTGCGGGGTCGGGGCCCTGAGCCGCGACGAGACCCTGCTGGCCATCGGGCACTCCGAGCACGGGGACTCCCGGCACATGGCGCTGCGGGTGCTGCGCCTGGACTCCTCGGGGGCGGTGGTGGACACCGTGGGCGAGCTGTTCGACGGCCCCGGTCGAAACCTCGACGCCCTGGAGTTCGCCCCGGTCGACGGTGACTCGCGGCTGCTGGTGGGCCACGAGCGGCGCGGGCGTGAGGAGCTGCTGCTGTGGGACCTGGCCACCGGCGAGCAGACCGAGCTGAACCTGGACCTGCCCGGGGAGCTGGCCGCCGAGTTCTACGAGGACGGCTCCGCCCTGCTGGTCGAGCACACCCACGCCGGGCGCTCCACCCTGCACCGCTACGACCTGATCACCGAGGAGCTCACCGACCTGGACACCCCGCCGGGCACCATCGGCGGGGCCGGCACCCGCCCGGACGGCACCGTCGAGTACTCGTGGTCGTCCTCGGCGCAGCCCTCGGCCGTGCGCGCCCGCTACCCCGACGGCACCGACATCGTGCTGCTCACCCCACCTGGCGACGACGCACCTGCCCCGTCCCAGCCCCTCGTCGACGCCTGGGTGGGCTCGGGCGACACGGTGGTGCACGCCCTGGTGGCCCGGCCCGCGGACGCCGGCGACGGCCCGCTGCCGACCGTGTTCAGCCTGCACGGGGGCCCCCACTCGGCCGACGAGGACCGCTACTCGGCCATGCGCGCCACCTGGCTCGACGCCGGCTTCGCGGTGGTGCACGTCAACTACCGGGGCTCGACCGGCTACGGCAGCGCGTGGCGCGACGCGATCGAGGGCCGCCCGGGGCTGACCGAGCTGGAGGACGTCGCCGCGGTGCACGACTGGGCGGTCGGCTCGGGTCTGGCCGACCCGGGGTGCTGCGTCGTGGAGGGCTGGAGCTGGGGTGGGTACCTCACCCTGCTGGCTCTGGGGGTTCAGCCGCAGCGGTGGGCGGTCGGCGTCGCCGGGGTGCCGGTGGCCGACTACGTCACCGCCTACGCCGACGAGATGGAGCCGTTGCGCGCC
Source organism: Mycobacteriaceae bacterium (assembly GCA_039923155.1). Lineage (GTDB taxonomy): Bacteria > Actinomycetota > Actinomycetes > Mycobacteriales > Mycobacteriaceae > Rhodococcus_D. The sequence continues at coordinate 1,303 of JBDTDI010000335.1, forward strand.
TACGACCGGGCCCTGTTCGGCGGCTCCCCCGACGAGCTGGGTGAGCTGTACGAGGAGTGTTCACCGCTGACCTACGTCGACGCGGTGCGCGCCCCGGTGCTGGTGCTGGCCGGGGAGAACGACCCGCGCTGCCCGATCCGGCAGGTCGACACCTACCTCGCGGCGCTGGTCGCGCGGGGGGCCACGCACGAGATGGTCCGCTACGACGCCGGGCACGGCTCCCTGGTGGTCAGCCAGATGATCGACCACGTGGCCACCGAGGTCGACTTCGTCCGCCGCCACCTGGCCCACCTCGTCGGCAAGTAGCACCCTCCTCGTACGCGAGACGCCATTTCCGCGTGCAAGAAGGGTGCTACTTGTGGGGTGGGGTGGGGGGCTCAGACGGTGGCGGACAGGCTGACGTCGACGTTGCCGCGGGTCGCGTTGGAGTAGGGGCACACCTGGTGGGCCTTGGCGACGAGGTCGTCGGCCTGGGACTGGGTCAGCCCGGGCAGGTGGGCCGCCAGCGACGCGACGAGCCCGAAACCACCCGCACCGTTGGAACCAATGCCGACGGTGGCGTCGATCGTCGTGTCCTCGCCCAAGGTGATCTTGTCGGCGCGGGCGACGCTCTTGAGTGCGCTGTGGAAGCACGCGGCGTAACCGGCGGCGAACAGCTGCTCGGGGTTGGTGGCTCCACCCGGTCCGCCCATCTCCTTCGGGGTGGCGACCTCGGTGTCGACGAGACCGTCGGAGGACGAGACGTGACCGTTGCGTCCGTCCCCGGAGGCGACGGCGTAGGCGGTGTAGACGGGCTCGATGCTCATGGGTGCTCCCGGGGTCGGTGGTGCGGCTCGTTCGTTCTGCGCCAACGTCACCGACCCCGGGAACTGTTCCACCCGGCTCAGCCGGGGGTGAGCAGCTCCGTCGAGTACACCGCCGCTCTCGAGGCGCCCAGCGCCCCGCAGGTCAGCTGCGCCGGCTCCTGCCGGGAGCGTCTCACCCGCACGTCGAGCTCACCGCGCCCGTCCTCGGCCCCGAGGCGGACGCGCCAGCACTCGTCTCCGTCGGGGCTCAGATCCACCGGCCAGAACCCTCGTGCGGGGGCCGGTCCACGCGCCCGGTGCGCCGCCACCACAGCCGCCTGCACCACCGGGGCGACGGCGGTCGAACCCCGCAGGTAGGTGGGGTCTACCTCGCCGCGCAGGTGGGCGGCGACGACGTCCACCGCGGCCAGCGGGTCGAGGTGTCCGTAGTACAGGCCGTCGGGGGCGACGAGCAGGCTGGCGGCGAACCGGTCGCCACCCAGGTGCGAGCACTCCCAGGTCTGCTGCGGCCAGTGCTGGGCGAGCGCTGCGGCCACCGGGCGTCCCCAGATGGCGCAGCAGGTGTCGTGCCGACCGTGCGTGCACACCAGCAGGGTCTGGGCCGACGCGGTGGGCAGCGCGTCGGAATGGGCCAGCACCTCGGCGGCGGCGAGCAGGTCCTCGGCGTGGCGCCACCGGCCCCACCGCTCACCGCCGTCGACCTGGTCGAGCACCCCCCACGCCCGGTCCGGACCGCTCGGCTGACGACCAGGGCGGCGCACCAGCAGGGCCCGCGCCCCCTGCCCCTGGATCGCCGCGACCACCGCGCCCAGCACCGCGGGCGGCAGGCCCATCCCGCCGAGGGCGTCGTGCTGCCAGGACCCCGGGTGTTCGATGAGCAGCCACCGCCGGGTGACCGGGACCGTACCGACCAGCGGGTCGTCGCGACGCCGGGCGGCGGCGGTGCACAGAAAACGCTCGGGGCTCACTGAGCGCCAGCCCCGGGCAGCGTGGACGGGCACACCACCGCAAGTCCCTCCACGAGCAGCCGCCGGGCCAGGCCGTCACCCAGGTCCCCCACGGCCGCAGCCTGGTGCCCGAAGAGCAGGGGGCTCGCCGCCGACCACTCCGCGGCGTCGAGGACGCTGCTCCCGGCTCGGCTGAGCACCTGGACTCCACCCGCCTCGCCCCACGGTGCGGCCCGGGGCGCCACGTGCTGGCGGAGCACCAGCCGGTCGGTCGCGGTGAGGGCGTCGGCCGCGGCCAGGGTCGCCAGGGGGCGCACCGGAGCCGCTCGCTGCGCCACGCGGGAGCTGCGCGCCAGCCGCTCGCCGACGTCGTCGTCGTCGAGGCCGGCCAGCACCTCCCGCAGTCGTTCGCGCACCTGATCGAGGTCGCTGCCCACCTGGTGCGCGCTGCCCACGTCAACCCCCACCGGCAGCGCCTGACGCCACCGGCTGTCCTTGGCCAGCACAGACATGGCCTCGGCGACCACCGCCTCGGCCAGGTGGTACCGCGTCCAGGTGTGGATGCCCATGGTCAGGTGCGTGCTCGCCCCACCCAGCGCGGTCGCTGAGTGCAGCCAGCCCCGCGGGACGTAGAGGCTGTCACCCGGGGCGAGCACCACGTCGATCTGCGCCGGGTGCGTCGCCGCTTCGGCGACCGCGGCGCGGTGGTCGGTCCAGGGCTGGTTGCGCAGCGGGTGGTCGTGCACCGGGGGACGCACCCGCCAGTGCTTGGTGCCGGCAACCTGCAGGACGAAGACGTCGTGCACGTCGTAGTGGTCGTCGAACCCCCGCGACTGAGCAGGGGTGACGTAGCCGTTGACCTGAACGGGGTGCCCGAGCTCGGCTCCGAGACCCTGCGCGAAGTCGACCAGCGGTGCCCAGGTGCGGTGCAACGCCTGCAGCACCATGGTGGATCCCTGCGCGAACAGCCGCAGCAGCTTGTCGTCGCTGAGCTGGTCGCTGATGGTGGCGCCCACGCCACCGGGTGCGGTGAACTCCCGGTCACCCAGGGTCGCGCCGTCGCGAGCGACGCGCAGGAACGGTGTGCGCAGGCCTCGCGCGGCCACGAGCTCATCGACGGCGTCCTCGCTGAACAACCCGCTCGCGGCACCGTTGAGCTCCGCCGCGCGGGTGTGTCGAGGTGCGCGGCCCCAGTCGTGGCTGGCGAAAATCGTCGGATCAGGAACGAGGGACGCGAGGCGGGGACACCCGGCCGGTGGCCTGGGCGTCCCCGCCTGCTCGTGCATCTCGCTCATTCAGGCGCCGCCGTCGGCGCCACCGTCCTGCTGACCGGGCGTGCCGCTGGCACCACCATCGGCGGGACCCTCAGCGCC
>JBDTDI010000336.1:0-9871 GCA_039923155.1 Mycobacteriaceae bacterium
GGCACGGGCCAGGAGCTCCTCCATGTGCCGTGCGGTGTCGGGCACGGTGTCGGCGACGAAGGTGAGGGTGGGGGTGAACCGGACCCCGGTCCCCGCGCCGACCCTGGTGCGCAGGATGCCCTTGGCCTTCTCCAGGGCCATCGCCGCGGTCTGCAGGTCCGGCTCGGCGTTGACGGTCTCCCCGCGCACGGTGTAGTAGATGGTGGCGTCGTGCAGGTCGTTGGTGACCTTCGTGTCGGTCACCGTCACGTACTGCAGCCGGACGTCCTTGACCTCCATCTCGATCGCGGTGGCGACGATCTGCGCGATGCGCTTGGCCAGCTTGCGGGCGCGGGCGGGGTCAGCCATGTCGGTGAAGGTCCTCTCGATCTCACGGGTTCGGTATCAGTCTTGTGGCCCGAGCACCCTGCGCCGGACGGAGAGCAGCTCCAGCTCGGGACGGGCCGCGACCATTCGCTCGCACGCGTCGAGCACCTGGTGCAGGTGGGCAGGGTCGTCGCTGACCAGTGCCACCCCGATCACGGTGCGACGGTGCAGCTCCTGGTGCCCTACCTCGGCGGCACTGACGTCGTGCTTGCGACGCAGCTCGGCGACCACCGGACGCACCAGGGAACGCTTCTGCTTCAGCGAGTGGACGTCGCCGAGCAGAAGGTCGAGCTCGAGCGCTCCGACGTGCACCTGCTCCCCTCCTGGTCGCGGTGGCAGACCCCGGGCCGGTCCTGGCGGTCTCAGCAGCCCCCAGGACCGGTCGTCGTGCTTCTAGTCCCGAGCCTTCTCGCGCAGCTCGTAGGTCTCGATCACGTCGTCGACCTTGATGTCGGAGTACGACAGGGTGAGACCGCACTCGAAGCCCTCGCGGACCTCAGCGGCGTCCTCCTTCTCCCGACGCAGCGAGGTGACGGACACGTTCTCCGCCACCACCCTCCCGTCGCGGAGCAGGCGGGCCTTGGCGTTGCGCTTGACCGAGCCGGAGGTGACCATGCAACCGGCGATGGTGCCCACCTTCGAGGAGCGGAACAGCGCGCGGATCTCGGCCCGGCCGAGCTCCACCTCCTCGTAGACCGGCTTGAGCATGCCCTTGAGTGCACTCTCCACCTCGTCGATGGCCTGGTAGATCACCGAGTAGTACCGGATGTCGACGCCCTCGCGGTTGGCCAGCTCGGTCGCCTTGCCCTCGGCCCGGACGTTGAACCCGATGATGATCGCGTTCGACGCCGCTGCCAGGTTGACGTTGGTCTCGGTGATGCCACCGACCCCGCGGTCGAGAACCCGCAGCTGCACCTCGTCGTCGATCTCGATGTTGTACAGCGCCTCCTCGAGGGCCTCCACCGTTCCGGAGTTGTCGCCCTTCAGGATGAGGTTGAGCTCGTTGCTCTCCTTCAGCGCGGCATCGAGGTCGTCCAGGCTGATCCGCTTGCGGGTGCGGGTCAGCAGGGCGTTGCGTCGCACCGCGCTGCGGCGGTCGGCGATCTGGCGGGCCGTCCGGTCCTCGCTGACGACGAGGAGGTTGTCTCCCGCTCCCGGCACCGACGTGAACCCGATGACCTGCACCGGGCGCGAGGGCAGCGCCTCGGTGACGTCCGCCCCGTGCTCGTCGACCATCCGACGAACCCGGCCGTAGGCGTCGCCGGCGACCACGGAGTCGCCCACGCGCAGCGTTCCGCGCTGCACGAGGACCGTGGCGACGGGACCGCGGCCCCGGTCCAGGTGGGCCTCGATGGCGACACCCTGGGCGTCCATCTCCGGGTTGGCCCGCAGGTCCAGCGACGCGTCCGCGGTGAGCAGGACGGCCTCGAGCAGGGCGTCGATGTTGGTGCCGTTCTTGGCCGAGATGTCGACGAACATCGTGTCGCCGCCGTACTCCTCGGCGACCAGGTTGTACTCGGTGAGCTGCTGGCGGATCTTGTCGGGGTTCGCCCCCTCCTTGTCGATCTTGTTGACCGCCACCACGATCGGCACGTCAGCAGCCTGCGCGTGGTTGATCGCCTCCACCGTCTGCGGCATGACGCCGTCGTCGGCGGCCACCACCAGGATGGCGACGTCGGTGGCCTTGGCGCCTCGGGCACGCATGGCGGTGAACGCCTCGTGACCGGGGGTGTCGATGAAGGTGACCGGTCGCTGGTTGCCCTCCAGCTCGGTCATCACCTGGTAGGCGCCGATGTGCTGGGTGATCCCGCCGGCCTCGCCCTCGCGGACGTTGGCCTTGCGGATCGAGTCCAGCAGCCGGGTCTTGCCGTGGTCGACGTGACCCATGACGGTGACCACCGGCGGACGGGCCTCGAGATCGTCCTCGCCGCCCGCGTCCTCGCCGTAGGTGAGGTCGAAGCTGTCCAGCAGCTCGCGGTCCTCGTCCTCCGGGCTGACCACCTGCACGACGTAGTTCATCTCGCCGCCGAGCAGCTGGAGGGTCTCGTCGTTGACCGACTGGGTCGCGGTCACCATCTCACCCAGGTTGAACAGGGCCTGCACCAGCGCCGACGGGTTCGCGTCGATCTTCTCGGCGAAGTCCGACAACGACGAACCACGGGCGAGCCGCACGATCTGTCCGTCGCCGTGGGGCAGCCGCACGCCACCCGCGGCGGGTGCCTGCATGCTCTCGTACTCGGCGCGCTTCGCCCGCTTGGACTTGCGGCCACGGCGGACGGGACCGCCCGCGCGACCGAACGCGCCGGCCGCCGGACCGGGACGGCCACGACCGCCGCCCGGACGACCGCGGAAACCACCGGTCGGGGGACCGGCGGGCGCTGCGCCACCGGGGCCACCGCGGTAGCCACCGGGACCGCCGGTGCGGCCACCCGGACGGGCACCGGGACGCCCGGCGCCGGCGGGAGCCGGGCGGGCGGCGCGGGCCGGCATCGCAGCCGGGTTCGGACGGGGCGGCATTCCGGAGGGGCTGGGGCGGGGTCCACCCGGGCCCGCCTGCGGGCGGGGGCCACCCGGACCTGCGGCGGGACGCTGGGCGGGCGCGATCGGCGCCCCCGGACCCCCCGGAGCGGCCGGGCGAGGAGCAGCCGGACGCGGCACCGGAGCCGAGCTGAAAGGGTTGTTGCCCACGCGGGGAGCCCTGGGTGCAGCGGGTGCCGGAGCACCGGGCTTCGGTCCGGGCGCGCTCGGGGTGGGTGCACTCGGGGTGGGTGCACCCGGGGTGGGCGCGCTCACCGCGGCCGGCGCCACGGGGGTAGGTGCCGACGGAGCCGCCGCGGGGGCCGGGGCAGCCGGGGTCGGCGCCACGGGAGTGGGCGCTGGCGTCGGTGGAACCGGCGCTGCGGGGGCCGCCGGAGCGACCTCGGCGGCGGGCGCCGCCGGTGTCGCGGGCTTCGGACCCGGTCGGGGGGCACCAGCACCGGCGGCGGCCGGGGCAGACCCGGGGGTCGCGGCCGCGCCGTTGGACGGAGTGCTCGCGGGGGCGCTCGCCGCGGGGAACGCTTCTCGTAGCCGACGCGCGACGGGCGCCTCGACGGTGGAGCTCGCAGACTTCACGAACTCGCCCTGGTCCTTCAGCTTCGCCAGGACATCTTTGCTGCTGACACCGAGCTCTTTCGCCAGCTCGTGCACACGGGCCTTGCCTGCCACTGCTCTCCTCACTGGGAGGCCGGGCGGGGACCCGCGCGGCCTCGGACTACTTTCGGTGGACGATCATCACTGCTGCTTCACGGCGTGCTCATGAGTTCTCTGCCTGTCCTCGTCGTCGAGCTGTCTCGGCTCGGACGTGCTCGCGCACGGTTCCGAGATCGAGCGGACCGGGTACACGCAGTGCCCGGGTGAACGCCCTGCGCCTCTCCGCGGAGGTGAGGCACTCCTCGTCCAGGTGCAGCGAGGCACCTCGTCCGGGGAGCCTGCGCCGGGGATCCGGCACCAGGTCGGTACCGCGAACCACCACCCGGAGCAGACCGGCAGCCGGGGCGCGTTCCCTACAGCCCACGCAGGTCCGTTCCGGACCAGCGGGGCCACGGGTCTCACCCTCGGCCTCGTCCACTCTAGCCCGCCGGGGGCGGCGCGGACGAACCGTGATCGTTGCGGACGGGGGCGCGCCGGCCCGGTTCCGACCCCGGGCCCTGCTCCGGGCCGCGATCAGGACCGTCGGCGTCGACCGGCGCGGTGTCGCTGCGGATGTCGATCCGCCACCCGGTCAGTCGCGCCGCCAGCCGGGCGTTCTGGCCCTCCTTGCCGATGGCGAGGGACAGCTGGAAGTCCGGCACCACCACCCGCGCGGACCGGGCCGTGGCGTCGACGACGGTCACCGACACGACCCGCGACGGGGAGAGGGCGTTGCCGACGAAGCGCGCCGGGTCGTCGTCGTGGTCGATGATGTCGATCTTCTCCCCGGCGAGCTCGCTCATCACGTTGCGGACGCGCTGGCCCATCGGACCGATGCAGGCGCCCTTGGCGTTCAGTCCCGCGATGGTGGAGCGGACGGCAATCTTGGTGCGGTGCCCGGCCTCGCGGGCGACCGCGGTGATCTCGACGGCGCCGTCGGCGATCTCGGGGACCTCCAGCGCGAACAGCTTGCGGACCAGGTTCGGGTGCGTGCGGGACAGCGTCACCTGCGGGCCGCGCTGCCCCCGCGCAACACCGACCACGTAGCACTTCACGTAGTCGCCGTGGGTGTAGGTCTCCCCGGGCACCTGTTCGGCCGACGGGAGGACCCCCTCGACGCCGCTCGCCTCGGTCCCGACTCGCACGACGACGACACCCCGGGCGTTGGCCCGGCTGTCGCGCTGGACGACACCGGTGACGATCTCCCCCTCGTGGGCGGCGTACTCGCCGAAGGTCCGGTCGTTCTCGGCGTCGCGCAGCCGCTGCAGGATCACCTGTCGCGCGGTGGTCGCGGCGATCCGGCCGAAGCCCTCGGGCGTGTCGTCCCACTCCGAGACCAGCGTGCCCTGCTCGTCCAGCTCCCGCGCCATCACGCGGACGAGACCCGTCCGGGCGTCGATATCGACGACGGCCTCGCTGGCGTGGTGCTCGGTGTGCTTGTAGGCCGTCAGCAGCGCGGAGCGGATCGCGGTGATGATCAGGTCGGCCGAGACCCCCTTGTCGGCTTCGATGGCCCGCAGCGCACCCAGGTCGATGTTCACGGTGCGTCCTCCTCGTCGGGGTCCTCAGGGTCCTCGGGATCCCCAGGATCAGTGCCGGACGCCCCAGTTGACGCCTCGCTCGGTGGTACCAGTCGTGGCGCCCCGCTCAGGGCGATCTCGGCCGGGTCGGGCGGGGAGAACTCCACCGCCACCACGGCGTGCTCCACTGCGCCCAGCTCGACGCTGCGCAGCGTCGGGGGCTCGCTGCGACGTGCCGCGGGCAGCACCAGCACGACCACCTCGTCGCTGACCTCGCCGATCCGCGCCGTGAAGGTCTCCACCCCGTCGGGAGTGCGCACGGTGACCTCCACGCGGCGCCCGCGGTTGCGCCGCCAGTGCCGCTGCCGGGTCAGGGGGCGCGACGTGCCCGGGGTGGTGACCTCCAGGGTGTACGCGGAGAGGGACTCCTCGGCGTCGAGCACCTGCGACACCGCGCGGGTGAGCGCAGCGATCGCGTCCATGTCCAGGCCGTCCTCGGCGTCGACGACGATCCGCACCACGCTGCGTCGACCGGCCGCGGTGACGGTGACCCCGTCGAGCTCGGCGCCGGCTGCGGTCAGCACCGGGGTGACGAGCTCGGTGACCTGCGCCGGGCGCGGGACTGGCATCGACGGTTCTCCCCGAGGTCGGAGCGGCAAGGGACGCGGTGGTTCCCCGGGGATCCGCACGAGCAGAATTCACCCCAGGTCGCAGTGGTCCAGGGTAGCCGTCGGCGGCTGGCAGGATGACCACCATGAGCCTGCCGATCTCGCGGCGGACCCTGCTGCGCTCGGCGGTGGGCGGTGGCCTGGTCCTGCTGGCCGGAGGGCTGAGCGCGTGCACGGCGCCGCCAGCGCCACCCCCTGGCACCCCGGCGGCAGCGGCCCCCGCCGTCGACCCGCTGCGTCAGCTGGCGGTGTCCGCACGCACCGACGCAGCCAGGGCCGTCGCCGTCACCGACGCCCCCGCCGCCGCGCGTGGAGCCCTGGTCGCGGTGGCCGCCGAGCGGACCCAGCACGCCACCGCCCTGGACGCCGAGGTGGCCCGGGCGGCAGGCACCGTGGGCGGGACGCCGGTGACCGCACCCCCCACCACCACGGTGGCACCCGCCCCCGGGTCGCTGCGCGAGCTCGTGGCCGGGCTGCAGGCGTCGGCGGCCGCAGCGTCGGCCGCAGCGGTCACCGCCGCGTCCTACCGCGCCGGCCTGCTGGGTTCGGTGGCCGCGTCGTGCGCCGCCCAGGTGACGGTGCTGTCGTGAACCCCGAGGAGCAGGACGCGTTGACCGAGGCGCTCGCGGCCGAGCACGCCGCGGTCTACGCCTACGGCGTGGTGGCCGCCCGCGCCCTGCCCGGGCGGACCGGCGCCGTGCGGGCGGCCACGGACGTGCACGAGCAGCGCCGGGACGCGCTGGTGGCGGCCCTCACCGCGGCGGGGGCCTCCGCCCCGGTCGCGGCACCGGGCTACCTCCTGCCGGTCGTCGTGACGAACGGGGAGCAGGCGATCGCGCTCGCGCTGGCCGTCGAGGAGGGCGTCGCGCTCGCCTGGCACTCGGTGCTGGAGCGCAGCGAGCCGGGAACGGCCCCCGCGACCCCTTTGCCGACCCGGACCACGACCCCGACGTCGGCGCCGGCGCCTGCCTCCAACCCGTCATCGACGCCTGCGCCAGCGTCGAGTGACCTCGTGACCGCACCGTCCGCTCCCGGCGGGACCTACGCGGTGCGCCCGACCGCCCTCGCGGCTCTCACCGACTGCGCCGTGCGCGCGACCGGTTGGCGCCGGGTGCTGGGCACCTCCCCGGCCACCACCGCGTTCCCGGGCACGGGAGTGAGAGGCTGAGACCGTGGACAGCACCGTGATCGCCGTGCGGACCGGCACTGCCCCCGCCGTGCACGACCTCACCGACGCCTGCACGGAGTTCCTCGACGTGGTCGGCGCCGCAGATGGGCTGCTGCACGTGTGGGTTCCCCACGCCACGGCCGGAGTGGCGGTGCTGGAGACGGGCGCGGGCAGCGACGACGACCTGCTCGACCTGCTCGAGACCCTGCTCCCCCGCGAGCGTCGCTGGCGCCACCGTCACGGCTCCCCCGGCCACGGACGCGACCACGTGCTGCCCGCGCTCCTCGCGCCGCACGCCAGCATCCCCGTCCTCGACGGGCTCCCCACGCTCGGTACGTGGCAGTCAATCTGCCTGGTGGACACCAACGGTGACAACACCGACCGCGAGGTGCGGCTGAGCTACCTGCGCGGCTGAGCCGGGCCGGCGGCCCCCGAGCGGGCACTGCGCTGCTGCACAAGGGCCACGATCTCGCTCGCCGGCACCTCGGCGGCGGGGTCGTCGGAGAACCGGTCGCGCAGCTCCACCGTCCCGTCCTTCCACCCCCGACCGACCACCACGATCAGCGGCACCCCGACCAGCTCGGCGTCGGCGAACTTGACCCCGGGCGACACCGGGCGGTCGTCGAACAGCACCCGCAACCCCGCTGCGTCCAGCTCACCGGCCAGCTGCTCGGCCCCGGCCACCACCTCCGGGTCACCGCCCTTGGCCCGGCCCGCGAGCACCAGGTGCACGTCGGCCGGGGCCACCTCGGCGGGCCAGCGCAGGCCGCGCTCGTCGTGGCACTGCTCGGCGATCACCGCCACGAGCCGGGACACCCCCACTCCGTAGGAGCCCATCGTCGGGCGCACCTTGGTGCCCTCGGGGCCGAGCACGTCGACGGCGAAGGCGTCGGTGTACTTGCGGCCCAGCTGGAAGATGTGGCCGATCTCGATGCCGCGCGCCGCCTCCAGCACCCCGGCACCGTCGGGCGAGGGGTCACCGGCCCGGACCTCGGCGGCCTCCACGGTGCCGTCGGGAACGAAGTCACGCCCACACACCAGGTTCACCACGTGCCGCCCGGGCGCGTCCGCCCCGGTCACCCAGGCGCTGCCGCTGACCACCCGGGGGTCGACCAGCAGCCGCACCCCGTTGGCGATGAGGGCGCGGGGGCCGATGTAGCCGCGGACCAGGAACGGGTTCCGCGCGAAGTCGGACTCGGTGGCAAGGACCACCTCGGCGGGCTCGAGCGACGCCGCGAGCCGCTTGAGGTCGACCTCCCGGTCACCGGGGACACCCACCCCGAGCAGCTCCCACTCCCCACCGGGGCGGCGCGTCTTGACGAGAATGGTCTTCAGGGTGTCGGCCGCCGACACGTCCAGGCCGATCCCGCGCGCCCAGGCCACCAGGGTGGCAATCGTCGGAGTGTCCCCCGTCTCGTGGTCCACCGACTCGGGAAGACCGTCCACCGGGCGGGCCGGCGGGGCCGGGGTGGTCACCGCCTCCACGTTGGCGGCGTAGCCGGAGGCGGTGCACCGCACGTAGGTGTCCTCGCCGTGCTCGCTCTCGGCCAGGAACTCCTCCGACGCCGAGCCCCCCATGGCCCCCGACACCGCCGAGACCACGACGTAGCGCACCCCGAGCCGGGCGAAGATCCGCATGTAGGCCCCGCGGTACGCCTCGTAGGAGGCCTGCAGGCCTGCCTCGTCGAGGTCGAAGGAGTAGGAGTCCTTCATCACGAACTCGCGGCCGCGCAGGATCCCCGCCCGCGGTCGTTCCTCGTCGCGGTACTTCGTCTGCACCTGGTAGAGCGTGACTGGAAAATCCTTGTAGGAGCTCAGCTCGCCCTTGACCGTGAGGGCGAACAGCTCCTCGTGGGTGGGTCCGAGCAGGTAGTCACCGCCCTTGCGGTCGGTGAGCCGGAACAGTCCCGGGCCGTACTCGGTCCACCGTCCCGTCCTCTCGTAGGGTTCGCGCGGCAGCAGCGCGGGCAGGATGATCTCCTGCGCCCCGATGGCGTCCATCTCCTCGCGCACCACCCGCTCCACCTCGCGCAGCACCCGCAGCCCCAGCGGCAGCCACGAGTGCACGCCGGGGGCGATGCGGCGCACGTACCCGGCCCGAACGAGCAGCCGGTGGCTCGGGACCTCGGCGTCGGCGGGGGCCTCCCGCAGGGTCCGCAGGAACAGGGTGGACATTCGGGTGATCACGGGTGCGCAGCGTAGTTGGGGTGTGCCGTCAGGCCCTTGCGTCGACCCCCGGTCTCCGCAACGTTCGGCACCCCGGAGCCGTCCTCTCCTACGATCAAGCCAGGACACCCCCGAGCTGACGCCCAACCGGGCCGCCGGCTCCTGACGCAGGAGGTCACACGTGCTCGTCCGCCGTATCGCCCGTCCGATGCTCGCCGCCGTGTTCGTCGCCGGGGGGGTCGAAGCCCTGCGCAACCCCGCACCGCACGTCAAGGCCGCGGCACCGCTGGTCCGCAAGGGTGAGGAGGCGCTGCCTGACGACGTGACCGACAACGTGCCCACCGACCCCGACTCGCTCGTCCGCATCAACGCCGGGGTCCAGATCGGCGGCGGCCTGCTCCTGGCCACCGGCAAGCTCCCACGGCTGTCGTCGCTGGTCCTGGCGGGCACGCTCGTTCCCACCACCCTGGCCGGACATGCGTTCTGGGAGGAGTCCGACCCCGAGGCCAAGGCGGCCAAGCGCACCCACTTCATCAAGAACGTGAGCCTGCTCGGCGGTCTGTTGATCGCCGCCGTGGACACCGAGGGGAAGCCGTCGGTGGCGTGGCGCACCCGCCAGGGCGCTGAGCGGGTGGCCAGCGCCCTGCCCGGTGGTGACTCCGGCTCCCACGCCGCCGAGAACCTCAAGTCGGCGGCGCACACCGCGGCCGATCGCAGCCAGGGGTTCGCTCACCGGGTCGCTGAGTCTGACACCACCGCCAAGCTCGTGGCGGGAGGCCCTGCGCTGGCCGCGACCGCAGCCACCAGGGCGC
>JBDTDI010000337.1:0-5639 GCA_039923155.1 Mycobacteriaceae bacterium
GCCACGTCATCGCGCCTGCTGTGGCACAGGTCGATACCGCCGACGAACGCGACGTCGAGCTCGGGCCGGCCGGGATGGCGGAGCACCACGAACTTCTGGTGGTGCGAGGCCCCCGGGCGCACCCGCATGTCGAGCAGGCACTCACCACCCGCGGCCTCGATCTCCTCACCGAGGTGACGGTTCTGCTGCTCGCTGAACGAGAGCTTGTCCAGGTGCGAGCGCCAGATGAGTCCCTTGACCACCGCACCCCGTCCGGCGGCCTCGCACAGGGCCGTCGTGACCTGCGCGCCTGGCTCGTCGAGGCGCTCGTCGGGGTCACCGCGCCAGTCGGTGAACAACGCCAGGTCGCCCGGACGCAGCTCGCCGAGACAGCGCAACAGCTCAGCGAAGTAGGTCACCCCGTGCACGAGGGGGACGACCTCGTTGCCCGAGGTCCACGCACGCCCGTCGCGGTGCCGACGGTCCAGGCGCGTGGCGGGGTTGCCGCGCTCGGCGGCGCTCAGGAACCAGTCGGCAACATCCATCTCCCCATCCAACCCCCCCGTCCAACTGCCCCAGTGAACCCTGCCCCGCAACCGCGACCGAACCCACGCGCAGCAGGTCCGGCCCGCCCTACCGCAGGACCGGCAGGCGCACCTCGAACCGGCACCCGACGCCGGTGTTGCGGGCGGTGATCTGGCCGTCGTGCGCGCGCACCAGCCCGGCCGCGATGGCCAGGCCCAGCCCCGCCCCACCGGGCTGCCCGGGCGCGGTCGGGGTGCGGGCGGCCGAACCCCGGTAGGCCAGCTCGAACACCCGGGGCAGCTCGTCGTCGGGGATGCCGCCACACCCGTCGTCGACCCGCACCCAGGCATGGGCCCCGTCGGACCCGCTGCTGACCGCGACGGTGCCCTCGGCGGGGGTGTGCCGCACGGCGTTGGCGAGCAGGTTCACCAGCACGCGGGTCAGCTCGGGGTCGCTGCCACGCACCTGGACGGGTTCGGGGTGCGGGGCCGCGGTCACCCGCACGTGCTGACGCTCAGCCTGGGCCTGCACCGTGGCGACTGCCTCCTCGGCGAGGTCGGCCAGGCTCAGCGGTCCCATGTGCAGCTGCAGCGCGCCGGCGCTGATCCGGGACATCTCGAACAGGTCGTCCACCATCGCCGACAGCCGTACCGACTCCTGGACGATCTGGCGCGCGTAGGTGGCGACCTCCTCCGGTGCGCTGACCACCCCGTCGGCCAGGGCCTCGGTCATCGCCCGGATCCCGGCCAGCGGGGTGCGCAGGTCGTGGCTGACCCACGCCACCAGCTCGCGCCGGGAGTGCTCCGCGGCCCGCTCCGTCTCCCGCACCTCCCGCTCCCAGACGGTGCGTCGGGCCTGGTAGCGCCCCAGCAGCACCGCCACGGGAACGGTCACCACCGCGACAACCGCGCCGACCACCACGGTGCGGTTCAGGTCGCGGGAGAACATGAAACCGGTGGCCCCGGTCACCGCGGCCAGCGACGCCAAGGTGGGGATGAGCACCAGCACGGCCATGGACGCGGTCAGCGACGAACGTCGCAGCCGCCACAGCAGCAGCCAACCGAGCAGAGCCACCGGCAGCGCCCAGGCCAGCACGTAGGGCACCGTGTGCCAGGCGTCGATCAGCACGGCAGCTCCCCCTCGAACGCGCCGGGCTCCCACCGGTAGCCCACGCCCCAGACGGTGCCCACCGGGTCTCGCCCGCCGGGTGGGCCGGCCCGAGCAAGCTTGGCGCGCAACCGTTTCACGTGCACGGTCACCGTCGACAGGTCACCGAAGTCCCAGCCCCACACCTGCGCCAGCAGCTCCTCGCGGGTGTAGACGGTGTTCGGGTGGGCCACCAGGAACCGCAGCAGGTCGAACTCGCGCACGGTCAGGGCCAGCTCGCTGCGTCCGAGCAGCACCCGGTGCGCGTCCGGCTGCACCTGCAGCTGCCCGTCGCGGAGCACCTCCGGGGGGTGCGCCTGAGCCGTGCGGCGCAGCACCGAGGCCACCCGCAGGGCCAGCTCGCGGGGGCTGAACGGCTTGGTGACGTAGTCGTCGGCGCCCACCTCGAGGCCGAGCACCCTGTCGTCCTCCTCACCCAGTGCGGTCAGCATGATCACCCGCACCTCGGGGGCGATCCCGGAGCGCAGCCGCCGGCACACCTCCACGCCGTCGACCTCGGGCATCATGACGTCGAGCACCACCAGGTCTATCCCGCCTTCCGAAGACCCGGCGGAGACGGCCCGCAGGGCCGCGGCCCCGTCGCCGACCACCGTCACCCGCAGCCCGTCACGTTCCAGGTAGCGACGCACCACGTCGCGGACCACCGGGTCGTCGTCGGCGACCAGCACGTGCGCGGCGGGGGTGCTCACCACGCCGTCCGCAGCAGGTGGTTGACGCCCAGGGCGCTGACCGCGGCGACGGCGAGCCACGCCCGGTGGTGGCGGCGGGGCAGCAGGGCCGCCGCGGCCACCAGCCACACCCCGAAGGGCAGCCAGATCCGCTCGGTCTCCGAGCGGCTCAGCCCGCTGACGTCGGCGTACGCGGCCGCGGCCAGGGCGCCGAGCACCAGCATGCTCAAGCCCTCCCTGGCCCGCAGCCGGGCCGGGGCCAGCGCGCGCCGCACCCCGGCCACCGACGCCAGCCCCGCCATCACCACCAGCGCCGCGACGTTGCCCCACAACCAGTAGGAGTAGGTGCGCCGGGTGGCGATGCCCTGGTAGTAGCGGGTGATCACCAGCTGGTAGCCCTCCCACCACCAGAACCCGGCGGCGGTGACCAGCGCCGCCACGGCCAGAGCCCCGACCAGCGCGGGCAGCAACGGGCGGGTGGTGCGGGCCGCGACGAGCACCGCCACCGCCGGCAGAGCCATCAGGATGAGGCCGTAGGACAGGTAGACGCCCACGCCCAGCACCACCCCCGATCCCAGCGCGGCCAACCAGGGGCGGCGCACCGAGCGAGTGGCGGCCAGCGCGAGCAGAGCGATGCCCCAGGCCGCCACGGCCGCGAACAGGCCGTCGGCGCTGACGAACACCCAGGTGGCGGTGGGGGCCAGCACCAGGAACGGGGCCGCCCGTCGGGCCAGCCCCTCACCGCTGGGGCCGGGGAAACCGTGCCGGCCGGCGAGCGCGCGCACCGCGATCAGCACGGCCACCGTCGCCGACGCGCCGATCGCCGCGGTGATGGTCGACGCCCAGATCCCGCCACCCAGCCCGATCCGGTCCAGGCCGGCGTAGAACAACAGGATCAGCGGCGGGTGCGCCGAGGCGTGCACCGTCCAGGCACCCGGCCGTTCGACGATGGCGCTGGTGAAGGTGGACAGCAGCTCGTGGACGCCGTGCACCTTGTACACCTGGGAGAGGTACTCGTCGGACGTGGTCAGGTTGTCGGCGAAACCCCGCTGCCACCCGTCGACCATGGCCAGGGAGAACCCCCAGGCGACCGTGGCGAGGTAGGCCGATCCCAGCAGCGGCCGCCAGCCGAGCCGGGCGGCGACGGCCGGTCCCCACGCCACGGTGGCCACCGCGACGAGCACGGCGAACGGGGTGCCCCACCCGACGTGCGGGGCGAAGTCGGCGAGGATCGGCGCGACCTTGGTGTTGAGCTCGGCGCGGGGATCCGGAGTCAGCAGGTGCGGCACCACCCCGGCGGCGGCGACCAGGGCGAGTCCGAGCCCCCCGGCCCACAGGTCCGCCCGCACGGCGCTGTGCGGCGCCACCGCGGGGGTGGGCGCGTCCTGTGGACGCACGGACGTGCTCACCACCTGACGATAGGTCCACCGGTGTCCAGCGCTCCACGCTGTCACCTCACGTCACCTGTTCGTCACCCGCTCGGGGCCGTCGCAACGTCTCCAGCACCCTAGGTTCATGCCCATGACCACGACCGGACCCGGTGTCGACGTGGTGATCCCCTGTCGCGACGAGGCCGGGTCGCTGCCCGGCGTCCTCGCCGCCCTGCCCGCCGGCTACCACCCCGTGGTGGTCGACAACGGCTCCACCGACGACACCGCGGTCGTGGCCCGCCGCGCAGGCGCGACGGTCGTGCACGAGGCCACCCCCGGCTACGGCTCGGCGGTGCACGCCGGGCTGCTCGCCGCCACCGCCGACGTGGTGTGCGTGCTGGACGGGGACGGCTCGATGGACCCGGGTGAGCTGCCCGCGCTGGTGGAGCTGCTCCGCGACGGGGTCGACCTGGTCGTGGGCCGCCGCCGCCCGGTCCGTCCGGGTGTGTGGCCCTGGCACGCCCGTCTCGGCAACGTGCTGGTCTCCGCGCTGTTGCGCCGTCGGCTCGGGTTGGACGTGCACGACATCGGGCCCGTACGGGTGTTCCGCCGGGTGGCGCTGCTGGAGCTGGGGGTCACCGACCGCCGCTCGGGCTACCCGCTGGAGCTGCTGGTGCGGGCCGGCCGCGCAGGGTGGCAGGTGGTGGAGCGCGACATCAGCTACGCCCCGCGCACCGCCGGGCGGTCGAAGGTGTCGGGCTCCGTCCGCGGCACGGTGCACGCCGCGCGCGACTTCCGGGCGGCCCTGGCATGAACCCCGCCCCCGAGCGCACGACCCTGCTGGTGGTCGCGAAGGCCCCCGTGCCCGGACTGGCCAAGACGCGGCTGACGAGCGTGCTCACCCCCACCGAGGCCGCCGAGGTGGCGGCGGCCGCCCTGCTGGACACCCTCGACGCGGTGGCCGGCGTACCCGGGGTGCGCCGGGTCGTCGCGCTGACCGGCGACCTGGGCGCCGCGGCCCGGGCGCCGGAGATCCGCCGCGTACTGGCCGGTTTCACCGTCATCGGGCAGCGCGGCGGGTCGTTGGGCGAGCGCCTCGCCGCGGCGCACGCGGACGCCGGCCCGGGTCCGGTGCTGCAGATCGGCATGGACACCCCGCAGGTGGGCGCGACGCTGCTCGCCGACACCGCGGCGCGGCTGGCGGGCCCCGACGTCGACGCGGTGCTCGGCCCGGCCGCGGACGGCGGCTGGTGGGGGCTCGGGGTCGTCGACCCGACGCTGGCCGCGGTGCTCGTGGGGGTGCCGACGTCGCAGCCGGACACCGGGGTTCGCACCCTGGCGGCGCTGCGAGCGGTCGGTGCGCGGGTGCAGGTGCTCGCCCCGCTGGCCGACGTGGACACCCCCGACGACGCGCGGGCCGTGGCCGCGCTGGTGCCCGGTTCCCGCTTCGCCGCCGCGGTGATCGCGGCGGGGCTCGTGCCCGAGGCGGCGGCCGTCGGCGGAGGTGTCCGGTGACCGCGGCGCCGGTGCGCCCGTGGGTCGAGACCGACACGGCTCCGCAGGCCGACGTGCTCTACGAGCGTGCCCTGGCCGGAAAACCTTGCTGGGTGCTGGAGGACACCGGCCGCCGCGTCGAGCTGCCGGTCGGTCGCTGGCTCGGCGGGGCGGCGGCCACCAACGCCGACCGGGTGGTGGACGCCGCCATGCTCGCGCTCTGCGCGGGTCCCACCCTCGACCTGGGGTGCGGGCCGGGGCGGTTGACCGCGGCGCTGGCCGCCCGCGGGGTGGCCGCACTGGGGGTGGACACCTCCGCCCTGGCGGTGCGGCTCACCATCGCGCGCGGCGGCCTGGCCCTGCGGCGCGACCTGTTCGGTGCCCTGCCCGGACACGGGCGCTGGGCCCACGTGCTGCTGGCAGACGGCAACGTGGG
>JBDTDI010000338.1:0-16032 GCA_039923155.1 Mycobacteriaceae bacterium
ACCACGAGGTGGCAACCACCACCCCCACCGGACACACCTACCGCAGCCGCCCACCACCGGTCCCCGGCACCCGACCACCACCATGGACGGTCATGGAGATCGCCTTCCACCACCTGCTGCTCGCCGCGTAGGACCTTGAACGGGTACCTGCGCTGTGCCACGGGTGGCAACGCTTGGACGACCTCCTGGGCCGACTGACCAGAGTCGAGCCTGGTCTGAAGGTGGCGATCGTGGAAGCCGCAGGGGTAGACACGACCCATGGACCCCAAACGGCTGGCCTTCGGCGTCGCCCCCGTGCTCGCGGCCGCCGTCCTCGGTGGGCTCGGCTCACGCAACGCCCCCGAGGTCTACGGACGGCTGCACAAACCCCGCTGGGCGCCGCCGGCCAGCGTGTTCGGCCCCGTCTGGACAACGCTCTACGTGGGCATCGGGGTCGCCGGATGGCGGCTGTACCGCTCTGCGCCGCAGCGGGTGCGCACCCTGCACCTGGTTCAGCTGGCCCTGAACGCAGCCTGGTCGCCCACGTTCTTCGGCGTCCGGGACAAGCGCGCGTCGTTGTTCGTCATCAGCGCCCTCGACGCCGCCGTGGCCGCCGAGGTCGCGGCGCTGCGCAGGGCCGACCCGGTGGCGGCGGCCCTGCTCGCGCCCTACCTCGCCTGGGCCGGCTTCGCGACCGCGCTGAACGCCGCCGTCAGCGACCCCGCGGCCCAGCGGTGAGCTCGGTGGAGCGGCGCTGGATCGCCACGGACTTCGGGGGTCTGGAGAACTTCGCCTACGTCGAGGCGGAGGTGGCGGCACCCGACCGTGGCGAGGTGACCATCGAGGTGCGGGCGGCCGGGGTGAACCCGGCCGACGCCAAGCACGTGGCCTCCGGCACCGATCGTTCGGTCCTGCCCGTCGCCGTCGGTTACGAGGTCTCCGGCGTCATTCGCGCGCTGGGCCCCGACACGACGATCGCCTCCGGCGGGGGCGCAGCGGGAGACGAGGTGCTGGCCTTCCGCATCTCCGGGGGGTACGCCACCGCGGTGACCGTGGCGGCCACCGACGTGTTCGCGAAGCCGACAAACCTCACCCACCCGCAGGCCGCCAACCTGCTGCTGGCCGCCACCACGGCCTCGGAGATGCTGCACGTCACCGGGGTGGCTCGCGGCGAGACCGTGCTGCTGCACGGTGCGTCCGGAGCCGTCGGGGTCAGCGTCCTGCAGCAGGCCCGGCAGGCGGGCGTCCGGGTGATCGGCACTGCCAGCCCAACCAGCTTCGACGTCGTCCGTCGCTTCGGTGGCGAGCCGGTGACCTATGGCGACGGCCTCGCCGACCGCGTCCGGACCGCCGCACCGGGAGGCATCAGTGCAGCACTCGACGCGGTCGGCACCGACGAAGCCGTCGACGTCTCCCTCCTGCTGGTGAACGACCGGGATCGCATCGTCAGCATCGCCGCCTTCGGCCGGGCCGAGCGCGAGGGCTACCGAGTGATCCGGGGCGCGATGCCCGCGAGCGCGGCCTACCGCGACCGGGTGCGCGCGGAGCTCGTCGCGCTGGCCACCGCCGGTGAGCTGGTCGTGCCGATGGCCCGGGAGTACCCGCTGGCCGACGCGGTTGAGGCGCTCAGATCGCTGGCCGAGCAGCACCCCGGCGGGAAGCTCGCCCTCGTTCCCTGAGCGCGAGCTGGACCCGAACCTCAGCGGGCGACGGCGCGCAGCACCACGAATTTCGGGTTGCTCGCGACGACGCTCACCCCACCGAACAGCCGCTTGAGCCGCGCGTGGTGGCCCAGGTGCCGGTTGCCGACCACCCACAGCTCGCCCCCGGGCGCCAGGGCTCGCCGGGCGCCGGTGAACATCGCCCAGGCCGTGGCGTCGGACGTCCCGTGACCGGTGTGAAAAGGCGGGTTGCACAGCACCAGGTCCACCGGCCCGTCCACCGCGTCCATCCCCTCACCCACCACCGCCTCCACCGGGCGCCCGCCGTGGACGGCTCGCCAGGTCGCGGACGCCGAGGCCACCGCCAGGTACGACTCGTCGGTCAGCACCACCTGCGCGTCCTTCGACGCCAGGCCCGCGGCCACGCCGAGCACCCCGTTGCCGCAGCCCAGGTCGACGACGCGCCCCTCCGAGCGTGGCAGGTGCTCCAGCAGGAAGCGCGTGCCGACGTCGAGGTGCTCGGCGGAGAACACCCCTGCCTGCTGCACCACCGTGACCCCGGCGAGCCCGGCGGGGGCGTCGGCGGGCAGGAGCAGCTCCCTCGGCCACGGGTTGGGCGGGCGGACCAGGTCGGGGTCGGGCTCGACGTGGATCAGCCGCGCCTTGCGGGTGGCCAGCGACGTACGGGTGCGCCCGAGGACCTGCTCGCAGGTGCGCAGCGCCGAGGTGTGCACCTCCTTGACCATCCCGGCACCGACCACCACCGAACCGGCGTGCAGGCGGGGCGCCAGCAGGTGCAGGGTGTGCTCGAGCAGGCTCACCGTCCGCGGAACCCGGAACACCAGCACGTCGACCCGCTCGGGCAGAGCGTCGGTCACCGCCCGCAACTCGACGGCAAGCCCGTTGCGCGCCAGGTTGTCCCGGGTGCTGGACTGCGCGACGGAGGAGTCGCTGACCGAGATGGGGGAGCTGGCGGCCAACGCAGTGCTCAGCGCCCCCCAACGGTCACCGAGCACCACCACGGTGCCGCTGAGGTCGACGTCGGCCAGGTAGGCCAACAACAGCGAGTCCGCGGCGTCGAAGGCCCGCAGCTGCTGCTCGTTCGGGCGGCGGGTGAGCTCGAGGGTCCCCGAAGGGGTCTGTAGGACGTCCACGATCGGCATTCTGCCGGGTGCTCACCGTCGCGTTCTGGCGCGTGCCCCTGGACCGAGACACGGTGATCCTGGCCCTGCAGCCCAAGGCCCGCGAGAAGGGGCCACCGACCCCCGTCCACGGGCTGCAGGAGACCCACCACCGGGCGGGAGCCCGGCTCACCCCTGCCGCAGGCGCAGCTCCTGCAGCCCCCGGATGACGAACTCCGGTCGACGCTGCGGGCGCTGCGCCAGGTCCACCTCGGGCAGGCGCTCGGCCAGCGCGCCGAGCACCGACTGCAGCTCGATGCGGGCCAGCGGGGCGCCGAGGCAGTAGTGCAGCCCCACCCCGAAGCCCAGGTGCGGGTTCGGGGAGCGGGCGAGGTCGACGGTGTCGGGGTCGGCGAACACCGCCGGGTCGCGGCCGGCCGCGCCGAGCAGGGCTGACACCGTCTCCCCCTGGGCCACCTCGACCCCGGCCACGACGACGTCGCGGGTGGCGGTGCGCTCGAACAGCTGCAGCGGGGAGTCGTAGCGCAACAGCTCCTCCGCGGCCAGCGCCAGGCCCGTCCCGGCGGCGGCCGGTGCCGGGTCAAGCACCCCGTCGACCAGCTGGCGCCACCGGCTGCGGTCGGCGAGCAGCGCGAACACCCCGTTGCCGATGCCGTTCACCGTCGCCTCGTGCCCGGCCATCAGCAGCAGCGCACAGGTGGCCACCAGCTCGTCGTCGCTGAGGCGCTCGTCCTTGCCCCGCTCCCCCTCGTCGTCGACCCCCGCGGCTTGGGCGGCGAGCAGGTCGCTGACCAGGTCGTCACCGGGCTGGCGGCGCCGGTCGACGACCAGCTCGCGCATCGCGGTCACGAAGTCGGCTGCGGCCTGCTCCGCGGTGGCCTGCTGCTGCGGGGACGGACTCGGTTCGTAGAGCCGCACGATGGCGTTCGACCACCCGCGCAGCGCCGGTCGCACCGGGCGGGGCACGCCCAGCAGCTCCGCGATGACCTCCACCGGCAGCGGTGCGGCGACGGTCTCCAGCAGGTCGGCGTCGGCGCCGTCGTCCAGCTGCACGGCCAGCTCGTCGACGAGCCTGTGTGCGAGGGTGGCGACCACGGGTCGTAGGCGCTCCACGTGACCCCGACCGAATGCCCCGGCGACGAGGCGACGCAGCCGGGTGTGGGTGGGCGGCTCCGACTCCAGCAACGAGTGCCGGTGCAACAGGTTGAACGCGGGGAAGGTCTCGGCCGGCTCGCGATCGGCCCACAACCGACCCAGACCCTTGTTTCGCAGCACGGCGGAGCAGGCCGCGTGGCTCAGCGCCACCTGCTGGGAGAGCTGGCTGTGCCACTGCATCTCACCGGTGGTCCGGGCGGCGGCGAAAGCCGGGTAGGGGTCGGCGAGGAACGCCGGGTCGGTGACGTCGAACAGCGCTGCGCTCACGTTGGTGATGGTCTCACCATCGGGACGAAGCGGGTGTTCCCTTCTCGATCGGCACCGCGTTACGTTGCTCGCATGAGCCTGTACGACGACTTCCTGACCGCGCGGGACCAGCTGCTGGCCGACCGGACCGACTACGACGGCGCCCTCGCGAGGTTCGCCTGGCCCGAGACCACCGGTCGGGAGTTCAACTGGGCGCTGGAACACGTCGATGCCGCCGCCGGAGACCCGGAGCGGGGAGCACGCCTGGCGCTGTGGATCGTCGAGGAGGACGGCTCGGAGGCGAAGTTCACCTTCGCCGAGCTCAGCGCGCGCAGCAACCGTGTCGCGGGCTGGTTGCAGAGCAGCGGGGTGCGCCGCGGAGACCGTGTCATCCTCATGCTCGCCAACCAGGTCGAGCTGTGGGAGACGATCCTCGCGACGATGAAGCTCGGGGCGGTGCTGATCCCGACGACGCCGATGATGGGCCCGGCGGACCTGCGTGACCGGGTCGAGCGGGGCAACGTCCGTCACGTGGTCGTGCGCAGCGAGGACACCACGAAGTTCGACGAGGTGCCCGGGGCCTACGGCCGCATCGCGGTCGGAGACCCCGTCGAGGGTTGGCTCGCCTACCCCGACGCAGGCTCCGATGGTGACGCGTTCACCGCTGCGTTCAGTCCGGAGGGCACGACCCGGGCGGAGGACACCCTGCTGCTGTACTTCACGTCCGGGACGACGGCCTCGCCCAAGCTCGTCGAGCACACCCACGCCAGCTACCCGGTGGGCCACCTGTCGACGATGTACTGGATCGGGTTGCAGCCGGGCGACGTGCACCTCAACGTCGCCTCGCCCGGCTGGGCCAAGCACGCCTGGAGCAACGTGTTCGCCCCGTGGATCGCCGAGGCGTGCGTGCTCATCGTGAACGTGGCCCGCTTCTCGGCCGAGCGTCTGGTCGCGGAGATCACCCGCTGTGGTGCGACGACCTTCTGCGCGCCGCCCACGGTGTGGCGCATGCTGATCCAGTCCGACCTCGGTGAACGGCCCTCCTCGTTGCGCGAGGTGGTCGGGGCGGGGGAGCCGCTGAACCCGGAGGTCATCGCGCAGGTCCGGGCCCGCTGGGGGTTGACGATCCGGGACGGCTTCGGCCAGACCGAGACCAGCGTGCAGATCGCGAACACCCCCGGCCAGCCGTTGAAGGAGGGCTCGATGGGCCGTCCGGTGCCCGGTTTCGAGGTGGCGCTGCTGGACCCGGTGAGCGGGGAACCGGCCCAGGAGGGCGAGATCAGCCTGGTTCTGGACCCCCGTCCGGTCGGACTGATGACCGGCTACCACGGCGATCCGGAGAAGACCGAGGTCGTCATGCGCGACGGCTACTACCGCACCGGTGACGTCGGCTCGCGCGACGAGCAGGGGTACATCACCTACATCGGGCGCGCCGACGACGTGTTCAAGGCCAGCGACTACCGCATCTCGCCCTTCGAGCTGGAGAGCGTGCTCATCACCCACCCGGCGGTGGCCGAGGCGGCGGTGGTCCCCTCACCCGACGCGCTGCGCCTGGCCGTGCCCAAGGCCTACGTGGTGCTGGCCGCGGGCCACGAGCCGGACCGGGCGACGGCGCTGGCCATCCTCGCCCACGCCCGGGAGAACCTCGCCCCCTACAAGCGGATCCGCCGCTTGGAGTTCATGGAGCTGCCGAAGACGGTCAGCGGCAAGATCCGTCGGGTGGAGCTGCGGGGCCGCGAGGCCGAGCTGCACGCGGACCCCGCCGCCGAGCCCGCCACCGAGTACCGCGACGTCGACTTCCCCGAGCTCCGGCTCTAGCCGCTCCCCGCTGGAACTACCGCCACGAAGGCAGCCACAGCTCGGCCTGCCAGTGCGCGTCGGTGATGGGCGCCCCGATGAGGATCGGCCACAGCCAGACGAAGTTGGCCACCACCAGGCCGAGGTAGAGGCAGACCACGAGCAGACCGGTGGTGCGCCGCTCGGTGCCGGCTCGGGCGCGGCCGAGGACGTCACCGAGCACGAGCGCGATGGCCATGACCAGGAACGGGGCCATCACCGTCGCGTAGAAGAAGTACATCTGCCGGTCGAGGTTGGTGAACCACGGCAGGAACGCGGTCCCGTAGCCGACCAGGGCCACGGTGTAGCGCCAGTCGCGGTGGAACACGGTCCGCCACAGGGCCCAGCCCAGGACGGGGAAGGCCAGCCACCACATCGCGGGGGTGCCCACCAACATCGTGGCGCTGACGCACCGCGACTGCCCGCAGCCCTCGACCTGCTCGGAGTTCGCGAAGTAGTACAGCATCGGACGCATCCCCATCGGCCACGTCCACGGCTTGGACTCGTACGGGTGCGGGCTGCCGACCGGGGTGTCCAGGTGCTCGTGAAAGCTCAGGACGTGGGCGCTGTAGTACCACAGCGAGCGCAACGCATCGGGCACGAAGGAGTACGTCCCCCCGTTGCCGACCTGCCGGCCCACGGCCCAGCGGTCGATGCCGGTCTCGCTCGCGAACCAGGCCCAGAAGGTGGCGAGGTAGACGAGCAGCGGAACCACCACCAGCGCGTACAGCGCCGGACCGACGTCACGACGCAGGGTGCCCAGCCAGGGTCGGCGCACCCCGGCGCCGCGGCGGGCCACGAGGTCGAAACCGACGCTGAGCAGCCCGAACGCGGCGACGAAGAACACCCCGTTCCACTTGGTGCCGCAGGCCAGGCCCAGCATCACCCCGGCCCCGAAGCGCCACCACCGCACCCCGTAGCGGGGCCCGAACGGGGTGTCCTCGACCCGGCCCTGCGCCAGCACCACCGCCGTGCGGGCCCGCACCTGGTCGCGGTCGACGAGCAGGCAGGCCAGGGCGGCGACGACGAAGAAGGTCAGGAAGATGTCCAGCATCCCCATGCGGGACTGCAGGAACAGCACGCCGTCGCAGGTCGCGAGGATCCCGGCGATCGCGCCAATCATGGTGGAGCCGGTCATCCGCCGCACCATGCGGACCAGCAGGGCGACGATGAGCACGCCCAGCACCGCCGAGGGAAAGCGCCACCCGAAGCCGTTGTAGCCGAACGCCCACTCGCTGAGCGCCATCAGCTGCTTGGCCACGGGTGGGTGCACCACGAGCTCGTAGCCGGGGTTGTCCTCCAGGCCGCCGTTCAGCAGGTCCTGGAACGCCTGGGGCACGTAGTGCTTCTCGTCGAACACCGGCGTGCCCCCGTCGGTGGGTGTGCGCAGGGTCACGAACCGGGTGATCGCCGCCAGCAGCGTGATCACCCCGGTGACCACCCAGCCGCGGACGGTGTCGGTCGGCGGGCCGGCGAAGCGGGGTGCGGGCGACGGCAGCACCGCCGGGGCGACGACGGCGCTCGACGGGCTGACGCCGACGCCGCGCACCGGGGCGTCGGTGCTCAGCAGGGCCACGGCGCGATCGTAGGCTGCCCCAGGTGAACCCGGAGTCCGGTCGTGGCCAGCTCGTGCTCGCCGCGACCCCGCTGGGCCGGGCCGACGACGCCTCGGCGCGGCTGCGCACCGCCCTGGCCGAGGCGGACGTGGTCGCGGCGGAGGACACCCGTCGCACCCGCTCGCTCGCCGCCGCGCTGGGGGTGACCATCACCGGACGGGTGGTCAGCTTCTACGACGCGGTGGAGGTGGCCCGAGCCCCCGCGCTGGTCGAGCAGGTCCGCGACGGGTCGACGGTGCTGCTGGTCACCGACGCGGGGATGCCGTCGGTGAGCGACCCCGGCTACCGGCTCGTCGCTGCGTGCGTGGCCGCCGGGTTGGCGGTGACCTGCCTGCCGGGGCCCTCGGCGGTGACCACGGCCCTGGCGCTGAGCGGGATCGCCTGCGAACGGTTCTGCTTCGACGGGTTCGCGCCCCGCAAGCCCGGCCCACGGCGGGCGTTCCTCGCGGAGCTGCTGCACGAGACGCGGGCGTGCGTGTTCTTCGAGGCCCCGCACCGCATCGCCGCCTGCCTGGCCGACGCGGCGGCGGTACTAGGTCCGGACCGCCACGCCGCGGTGTGCCGGGAGCTGACCAAGACCTACGAGGAGGTGCGCCGGGGGAGCCTGGGTGAGCTCGCCGCCTGGGCGGCCGACGGACTGCGTGGGGAGATCACCGTGGTGCTTGCGGGCGCCCCGCCCGCCGGCCCGCCGCCGCTGGAGCGTCTGCTCGAGCAGGTTCAGGCGCGCGTCGAGGAGGGGGCGCGGCTGAAGGACGCGTGCCGCACGGTCGCCGAGCGCACCGGGGCCTCGGCCAACGACCTGTACGCCGGGGTGCTGCAGGCGCGCCAGTAGCCCAGCGCCGCCCGGATTACCCGACGGGGTGCCACGCCCGCACCCCGCAGTACACCGCGAAGCTGGCGAACCCAGCGGCCACGGCGAACAGCGCCCACCGCCCGAAAGGTTCGGCCAGCACCAGGCGCAGCGCGCCGTCGAGGCCGCTCGCCTTGCCCGGGTCGAAGGTCACCGCCGCCCAGCCCAGCAGGATCCCGACCAGGCTCAGGGCGACACCCTTGCCGATGAACCCGAGCTGAATCACGCGGTGGGTGAGCGCGCGAAGCTCCTGCGGCATGTCGTCGAGGTCGATCTCGTCGTCGAAGCCCGATCGCGCGCCCTTCTGCACCTGGTAGATCCCGATGCCGACGACGACGGCTGCCCCCACCAGCACCAGGAGCTGTCCGGCGGGCAGGGCGAACACTCCTCGCACGGTCTTCTGCTGCCCGCCGGAGCGGTCGGCGGAACGGCTGAAGGCCACGCGCACCGCCGAGTACGCCAGGTACGCGTAGACGACCGCGGTCCCCACGGTCTTCACCAGCTGGGCCGCGGCCCTGAGCCGGTCACGGTTGTCCTCGGGAACGCTGTTCCGGTGCCGCAGCACCTCCACCGCCTGCCACGCGGCCAGACCGGCAAGGCCGACCGCGAGCACCAGCAGCAGCGCCTTGCCGGGGGTGGAGCGGGCCAGGGTGTGCAGCGCTCCCGCCGAGCTGGTGCTCGGCTCGCGCCCCCCGGGCCAGGCCAGGCGCACCGCGAGGTAGGCGATGACCAGGTGCAGCAGCGCGTAGGCCAGCAGGCCGGCGCGCGCGAAGTGCCGCAGTGGTGAGCTGGCGGCCACGTCGTGCAGCATCGAGCCTCCTGACGCCCACCGGGGCACGCGGTCGACGAGTCGAAACGATTTTCGCACGGTGCGGGGACTGCCGCGGTCGTGGCCGGAGCAGCGCCCGCAGTCTCCTAGGCTCGCAGGCATGTCCTCCGTGCTCACCGCCGTCGCCTGGCCCTCCGCCAACGGCCCCCGCCACATCGGTCACGTCTCCGGCTTCGGGGTGCCCTCGGACGTCTTCTCCCGCTACCAGCGGATGGCCGGCAACCGAGTGCTCATGGTCAGCGGCACCGACGAGCACGGCACCCCGCTGCTGGTCCAGGCGGACCGAGAAGGCGCAGCAGGAGGCGTCCAGGCCCTGGCCGACCGGTACAACCGGGTCATCGTCGACGACCTGGCCAACCTGGGCCTGAGCTACGACCTGTTCACCCGCACCACCACCCGCAACCACTACGCGGTGGTGCAGGAGCTGTTCCGCACCCTGCACCGCAACGGCTACCTGGTTCCCCGGACCACGACCGGCGCGATCAGCCCCTCGACCGGGCGCACCCTGCCCGACCGCTACGTCGAGGGCACCTGCCCCATCTGCGGGTATCCCTCCGCGCGGGGCGACCAGTGCGACAACTGCGGAAACCAGCTCGACCCCACCGACCTCATCGGCCCGCGCAGCAAGATCAACGGTGAGACCCCGGCGTTCGTGGAGACCGAGCACTTCTTCCTCGACCTGCCCGCCCTCGCCGACGCCCTCGGGGACTGGCTGCGCAGCCGGGCCGACTGGCGACCCAACGTGCTCAAGTTCTCGCTCAACCTGATCGCCGACCTGCGGCCCCGAGCGATGAGCCGAGACATCGACTGGGGTGTGCCCATCCCGCTGGACGGGTGGGCCGATCGGCCCGACAAGAAGCTCTACGTCTGGTTCGACGCGGTCATGGGCTACCTCTCGGCCAGCATCGAGTGGGCGTACCGCAGCGGTAACCCGGAAGCGTGGCGAGAGTGGTGGTGCGACCCACAGGCGCTGAGCTACTACTTCATGGGCAAGGACAACATCACCTTCCACGCCCAGATCTGGCCTGCGGAGCTGCTGGGTTACAACGGTCGCGGCGCGAACGGCGGCGAGCCGGGCAGCCTCGGCGCCCTGAACCTGCCCACCGAGGTGGTCAGCAGCGAGTTCCTGACCATGAGCGGGGCCAAGTTCTCCACCAGCCGCGGCACCGTGATCTACGTCGGCGACTTCCTGCGGGAGTTCGGCCCCGACGCGCTGCGCTACTTCATCGCGGTGGCCGGGCCGGAGAACCAGGACACCGACTTCACCTGGGACGAGTTCGTGCGGCGCACCAACTTCGAGCTGGCCAACGAGTGGGGCAACTTGGTGAACCGGTCGGTGGCGATGGCCCACAAGGGCTTCGGGGCCATCCCGACCCCGGGCACCCTCAAGGAGGTCGACGTCACCCTGCTGGCGGCCTCGGAAGCGGCGTTCGCCACCGTCGGTGCGCTGCTGCAGCGCAGCCGGTTCAAGCAGGCCGCGGGGGAGGCGATGCGGGTGGTGGGTGCTGCCAACCGCTACCTCTCCGACACGGAGCCGTGGAAGCTCGCGAAGACCGACCCCGAGCGCCAGGCCACGGTGCTGCACACGGTGCTCCAGGTGGTCAGCGACGCCAACGCGCTGCTCACCCCGTTCCTGCCGCACGCCGCCCAGCAGGTGCACCTCGCCCTCGGCGGCACCGGCACCTGGGCTGCGCAGCCGCAGGTGCGCGAGGTCACCGACGACCTGAGCAGCGACCTGACCGATCAGCTCACCGGGGTGGGGCTGCCCGAGCTCGGCCGCAGCTATCCGGTGATCACCGGTGAGTACGCCGGCGAGCAGGCGCGGTGGGCGCGCACCGAGATCACCGCGGGCACACCGCTGCACAAGCCCACCCCGCTGTTCCCCAAGCTGGACCCCGCCCTGGGGGAGACGGGCCCGAGCTGGGCTCCCATCGAGCCCGAAACATCCCCCGCCCCGCCGCCCGTGTCACCCCCCGCCCCGCCGCCCGTGTCACCCCCCGCCCCGCCGCCCGTATGACCCCCCGCCCCGCCCCGCCCGCCCCGAACACCGTCGGTCCGCTGGTCGACGCCCACACCCACCTGGACGCGTGCGGGGCCACGGACGCGGCCTCGGTGGGCGAGATCTGCGACCGGGCCGCCGCCGTCGGGGTCACCCGGGTGGTCACCGTGGCCGACGACCTGGCCAGTGCCCGCTGGGTGGTGACCGCCGCCGAGGCCGACCCTCGGGTGTGGGCCGCGGTCGCCCTGCACCCGACCCGCGCTGCGTCCCTGGGCACCTGCGCCCGCGCCGAGCTGGAGGCCCTGGCCGGGCACCCGCGGGTCGTCGCGGTGGGGGAGACGGGTCTGGACTCCTACTGGCCGGGCCGCCTGCAGGACTGCGCCGACCTCGCCACCCAGGAGGAGGCGTTCCGCTGGCACATCGACCTGGCCAAGCGGGTGGGCAAGCCTCTGATGATCCACGACCGTGACGCGCACGCCGACGTGCTGCGCGTGCTGCGCGCGGAGGGCGCGCCGGACACGGTGATCTTCCACTGCTTCTCCGGCGACGCCGCCATGGCGCGGCAGTGCGTGGACGCCGGCTACGTGCTCAGCTTCTCCGGGACGGTCAGCTTCCGCAACGCCCGTGACCTGCACGCCGCCGCCCCGCTGGTGCCCGATGCGCAGCTGTTGGCCGAGACCGACGCCCCCTTCCTCACCCCGCACCCGCACCGGGGAGCACCCAACGAGTCCTACCTGCTGCCCCTCACCGTCCGGGCGCTGGCCGCCCTGCGGGACCAGACCCCGGAGGCCGTGGCCGCCGCCACCACCGCCACCGCGGAGCGCGTGTACAGAATGTGACGTCATTAGCACCGAGCGTGAGAGGTTGCCGTCGACGGCGCCTGACCGTTACCGTGCCGTGATCCGACAGCCGGGATGGGGAAGTTCCGGGTGGCGTCATCTCTACCCGGGTACCCCCGTGCCCGGTACGCCTGTGCCCCCGCACGGGTACCGACGCCACCCGCCCCTGCCCGGGCACTGCCAGCGCCAGGACCCCCGTGACCCGAGCTCGTTCCATCCTGTCCCGAACCACCGTGCTCCGCGCCGTCGTCGTTGCCCTGCTCGTCACCCTCACCACCGGGGCGGCCACGGCGATCGCCATGCAGAAGGAGGTGACGGTCCGGGTGGACGACCAGGCAATCGCCCTGACCACCATGTCCTCCGACGTCAGCGGTGTGCTCGCCAAGGCCGGTCTGCGCGTCGGCGCGCACGACACCCTCGCCCCGTCGGCCGACTCCTCGGTGGCCAGCGGAGACACCATCGTGCTGCGTCGCGCCCGCCCGCTCACGGTGAACGTGGACGGCAAGACTCGCCAGCTGTGGTCCACGGCGCTGACCGTCGAGGAGGCCATGCGGCAGATGAACCTCGACAACAGCGGGGTCACCGTCTCCGCGTCGCGGTCGCAGCGCCTCCCGCTGGCCGGGTTCACCTTCGACGTGGACAACCTCAAGCTGGTCAGCGTCACCGACGCGGGCAAGCTCACCGCCGTCCTCACCCCCGCCGTCACCGTCGGCGAGCTGCTCGCCTCCCGCGGGCTGGGCCTGCAGCAGGCGGACACCGCCTCGGCTCCGGCCAGCACCCCGGTCACCAACCTCATGCAGCTCGCGATCACGCGGATCCGCGCCAGCAACCTGACCGAGACCAAGCCGATCGCGCCCACCGAGCAGAAGGTGGACGACGCGACCCTCGACAAGGGTGAGACGGCGATCAAGACGCAGGGGACCCCTGGCGAGCAGCAGCTCACCTTCCGAGTCACCACGACCAACGGCAAGGAGTCCGGTCGCGAGCAGGTCACCGCCACCGTGACCAAGCCCGCCACGGCGACCGTCGTCCGCGTGGGGACGAAGACCCCACCCCCCGAGCCCGAGCCCAAGCCCAAGCCCGAGCCCGAGCCTGCGGCCGCCGCTGCGGTCCAGACCAGCAGCGCCTCCGGTGGCAACACCGGTGCGGCGGCGCCGGGCGTGGCCAACGGCGGCGCGTGGGACGCGCTCGCGCAGTGCGAGTCCGGCGGCAACTGGGCCATCAACTCCGGAAACGGTTACTACGGCGGGATCCAGTTCGACCAGGGCACGTGGCTGTCCAACGGTGGGGGCGCCTACGCGCCGCTGCCCAGCCAGGCGAGCCGTGAGCAGCAGATCGCCGTGGCCAGCAAGGTGCAGTCGGCGCGCGGGTGGTCCCCGTGGCCGTCGTGCTCCCGCTCGGTGGGCCTTCGCTGACCGAGGGAGAGCCCGCGCTCCTCGGCCCGGTCGAGATCCGGGCGCTGGCGGCGGAGCTGGGTCTGCGGCCCACCAAGACGCTGGGCCAGAACTTCGTGCACGACGCGAACACGGTGCGTCGGATCGTCGCCAGCGCCGGGGTCAACGGTGACGACGTGGTGCTGGAGGTCGGCCCAGGTCTGGGCTCGCTGACCCTGGCCCTGCTCGGCCCCGCGCGGGCGGTGGTCGCCGTCGAGATCGACCCGGTGCTGGCGGCCCGGCTGCCCGCCACGGTGGCACAGCGGGCGCCGGCGCAGGTCGAGAAGCTGACCGTGCTGCAGGCTGACGCCCTCACCGTCCGGGCCTCCGCCCTGCCGGTCCCGCCGACCGCGCTGGTGGCGAACCTGCCCTACAACGTGGCCGTGCCCGTCCTGCTGACCCTGTTCGCCGAGCTGCCCAGCCTGCGAAGGGCCCTGGTCATGGTGCAGGCGGAGGTCGCCGACCGGCTGGTGGCCGCACCGGGCTCGCGCACCTACGGGGTGCCCAGCGTGAAGGCCGCCTTCCACGGAGTGGCGCGCCGGGCCGGCTCCGTCGGGCGCACCGTGTTCTGGCCCGTGCCCGGGGTGGACTCCGGGCTGGTGCGCCTGGACCGGCACAGCGCGCCGCCGTGGGACACCGATCCGCGCACCCGCCGCGCGGTGTTCTCCGTCGTCGACGCCGCCTTCGCCCAGCGCCGCAAGACGCTGCGGGCGGCGCTCGCCGGCTGGGCGGGCTCCGCGCCGGAGTCCGAGCGGCGCCTGCGGGCCGCGGGCATCGACCCCGGCGCTCGGGGTGAGCAGCTCGGGGTGGCCAGCTTCGTCGCGCTGGCGGGCACCGCGGCGCAGCACGACTAGTCTGGGTCCTCGTGCTCGCCGTCGTCCCCACCCCCGTCACCGTGCGGGCACCCGCCAAGATCAACTTGCACCTGGGTGTCGGTGACCTGCGCGAGGACGGCTACCACGAGCTGGTCACCGTCTTCCAGGCGCTGTCGCTGAGCGACGACGTGCGGGTGACCCCGGCCGACACCCTGGCGGTGACCGCCGAGGGGGAGGGTGCCGACCAGATCCCGCTGGGTCCGGACAACCTCGTGTGGCGCGCCGCCGAGCTGCTCGCCGCCGACGCCGGCCGACCGGCCGACGTGGAGGTTCACCTGCGCAAGGCCATCCCCCTGGCCGGTGGGATGGCCGGTGGCTCGGCCGACGCCGCCGCCACCCTGGTGGCGCTGTGCGCGCTGTGGCGCCTGGAGCGCAGCCGCGACGACCTCGCGGTGCTGGCGGCGCAGCTGGGCAGCGACGTGCCCTTCGCCCTGCACGGTGGCACCGCGCTCGGCACCGGCCGCGGTGAGCGGCTGCTCCCGGTGCTCGCCCGCAGCACCTTCCACTGGGTGCTCGCACTGGCCCCCGACGGTCTGTCCACCCCGGCCGTGTACGCCGAGCTCGACCGGCTCCGCGCGGCCGGTGACCCACCCCGGGCGGGTGAGGTGGAGGCGGTGATGCGTGCGCTCACCGTCGGTGACCCCCTTGCCCTCGCGCCGCTGCTGGCCAACGACCTGCAACCCGCCGCGCTCTCGTTGCGCCCCGCGCTGCGGCGCACCCTGCGCGCCGGCACCGAGGCTGGGGGTCTGGCCGGGATCGTGTCCGGGTCCGGACCGACCTGCGCCTTCCTGTGCACCGACGCCGACGCCGCCGTGCGGGTGGGAGCAGAGCTCAGCGGGGCCGGGGTGTGCCGCACAGTCCGGGTGGCCAGCGGGCCCTGCGCCGGCGCCCGGGTCCTGCCCACCACCCAAGGAGCTCAGCGCTGATGGCCGCCCCTGTGAACCTGGTCAACCTGGAGAACGTCAGCAAGTCCTTCGGGGTGGCCCCGCTGCTGGAACGGGTGTCCCTCGGCATCGCCTCGGGCGAGCGCATCGGCGTCGTGGGCCTCAACGGCGGCGGCAAGACCACCCTGCTGGAGGTCTTGTCCGGGGTCGAGCCGGCCGACTCCGGGAGGGTCAGCCGCACCGGTGGGCTTCGGCTGGCCGTCGTCACCCAGCGCGGCGTGCTCCCCCCGGGCTCGACCGTCGGTGAGGTGGTGCTGGCCCCGCTGGGGGTCCCCGAGCACGAGTGGGCGGGTGATGCGCGCATCCGCAGCGTGCTGGACGGCATCGGTGTGCACGTCGTCGGCCTGGACGCCGCGGTCGACGACCTCTCCGGCGGCGAGCGGCGCCGGGTCGCGCTGGCCGCCGCGCTGGTCCAGGACCTGGACCTGCTGGTGCTCGACGAGCCCACCAACCACCTGGACGTCGAAGGGGTGCAGTGGCTCGCCGAGCACCTGGTGGCCCGCCGCAGCGCGCTGGTCGTCGTCACCCACGATCGCTGGTTCCTCGACACCGTGGCCACCCGCACCTGGGAGGTGCACCACGGTGCCGTCGACAGCTACGAGGGCGGCTACGCCGACTGGGTGTACGC
>JBDTDI010000339.1:0-4467 GCA_039923155.1 Mycobacteriaceae bacterium
CCGCGCCCGCTCGGCCCGTCAGGAGTAGGCGAGGCTCCTGACGGGCCGGGCGGGGTGGTGCGCGACGGTCAGGCCCGGGCCTGCATGCTGGAGCGGGCGCGGTTGCCCTGCTCGCCCGCATTCGGATCGGTCTCGTCCTTCGTCGCCCTGACGCCGGCCTCGACCCTGTCGCCCAGGTTTTTGTCGACGTTGCGCCAGTAGGCGAAGGCCCGGTCGAGAACCTGCTCGCTGACCCCGTTCAGCAGGTGACCGACGACGTTGTCGACCATCCGCCCCCGCCCGGCGTCGTCGAGCACCTCCCGGACCAAGGTTCCCGCCTGGCCCCAGTCGTCGTCCTCGGGGCGCAGCGTGTACGCGGCGCGGACCATGTCACCGTCGGAGTACCACCGGCCACCGTCGTCGGTCAGCGACGGCTCAGCCTTCGGTCCACCGTAGGAGTTGGGTGCGTAGACCGGATCCTCGACGTTCTGCACCCGCATCGCCCCGTCCTTGGAGTAGCTGCGCACCGGGACCTTCGGCGCGTTGACCGGGATCTGGTGGTAGTTCACCCCCAGCCGGGCACGGTGCGCGTCGGAGTAGCTGAACCCGCGCGCCAGCAGCATCTTGTCCGGCGAGAGCCCGGTACCGGCGACCAGGTTGTTCGGCTCGAACGCGGCCTGCTCGATCTCGGTGTGGTAGTCGGTGGGGTTGCGGTTCAGGGTCAGCCGGCCCACCTCCTGCAACGGGTAGTCGGTGTGCGGCCACACCTTGGTCAGGTCGAACGGGTTGAACCGGTAGGTCTTGGCGTCCTCGAACGGCATGACCTGCATGTGCAGGGTCCAGCTCGGGGCCTCGCCGTCGCGGATGTGCTCGTACAGGTCCCGCTGGTGGTAGTCGGTGTCGACCGAGGCCATCTGGTCGGCCTCGTCCTGGGTGAAGCACTCCACGCCCTGGTCGGTCTTGAAGTGGTACTTGACCCAGAAGCGCTCACCGGCGGCGTTGATCCACATGTAGGTGTGGCTCGAGTACCCGTTCATGTGCCGCCACGTGCGCGGGATACCGCGGTCGCCCATCAGCCAGGCCACCTGGTGTGCGGACTCCGGGGTCAGGGTCCAGAAGTCCCACTGCATGTCGTGGTCGCGCAGGTTGTTGTCGGCGCGACGCTTCTGCGACCGGATGAAGTGCTGAAACTTCATCGGGTCTCGCATGAAGAACACGGGGGTGTTGTTGCCGACGAGGTCGAAGTTTCCTTCGCTGGTGTAGAACCTCAGCGAGAAACCGCGCGGGTCGCGCCAGGTGTCCGGGCTGCCCCGCTCGCCGGCGACGGTCGAGAACCGGGCGAGCACGTCGGTCTTGGCCCCCGGCGCGAACACCGCGGCGCGCGTGAACGCGCTCATGTCCTGGGTCACCTCGAAGGTCCCGAAGGCGCCCCCGCCCTTGGCGTGCGGCTGGCGCTCGGGGATCCGCTCCCGGTTGAAGTTCGCCATCTGCTCGATCAGGTAGTGGTCCTGCAGGAGCAGCGGGCCGTCCGGACCGACCGACAGCGACCGCTCGTCGCTCGCGACGGGAATTCCGGCGTCGTTCGTGGTGGGGAGGGGTTCTTGCGACGACATGCAATCTCCTTCTCGAATCATTTCTCGCGCAGTTGTTCCGGTCGACGCCATAGTGTCGTCGACCGTTGTTCGCGCGGTTCTTCCGATCCTGCGCTTCTTGCTGGACCGTGTCAACGCGACCGGTCACGAAATGCGCGCCGCGTTGCCTAGCAAGGTTGAAAGATAAACGGAGCGAGGACCCCGGGCCGACACGACCCGCCCGCGTGGCGCTCAGTTGCCCAACCTCGTGGGGTGAACCGCCGGGCGGCGCGCGCGAACCTGGCCCTGGTGCCCGTCGGACGAGCGACTGGCGCTGGCGGCCGGGTCACGGCAGGGTCACGGTCATGAGCCAACGCGCGCGTGCGCTGACCCGGCCGGCGTACGGCGGAGGAACGCTGGCCGACCTCGGCCCGGCCGTGCTCGCCGCCCTCGGGGTCGCGGGGGAGGAGCCGGGCCTGGGGCTGGCGGACCTGCGTCGCGTGGTCGTCCTGCTCGTCGACGGGTTGGGTGCCGTGCAGCTGGCCGACCACGTCGACCACGCCCCGTTCCTCGCCTCCCTCGACGCGACCCCGCTCACCGCATGCTTCCCGACGACGACGGTCACCTCCATCGCCTCGTGGGGCACGGGTCTGCCGCCCGGCGAGCACGGCCTGCCCGGGTACACCTCGTGGGTGCCCGAGGCGGACACTGCGGTGTCGTGGCTCGCCTGGGCGGCGGTTGCGGACGGACTGAGCCAGAGCGGTCGACCACGCTCCGGCAAGGACCTGCGTGAGCTGCTGGTGCCCGAGGAGCTGCAGGTGCGGCCCACGGTGTTCGAGCGGGCGGCGGCCGACGGCGTCGCCGTGACCCAGTGCGGACCCGCCCGCTTCGTGGGCAGCGGGTTGACCCGGGCGGTGCTGCGCGGGTCGACGTTCGGGGGTGCGGTGGCCCCCGGTGACGTGCTGGCCCAGGCGCGAACCGGGGTACGTGAGGGCGGGCGCAGCCTGGTCTACTGCTACCTCAGCGAGCTCGACACCGTCGGACACATCCGGGGGCCGGGCAGCGACGCGTGGTGCGAACAGCTGAGGCTGATCGACGGTTTCGCGCACCGTCTGGCCGAGGTGCTGCCCCCCGACGCCACCCTGCTGGTCACCGCCGACCACGGCATGGTCACCGTCGGTGAGGACGCCAAGGTCGACGTCGACGCCACCGACGAGCTCCGCGACGGCGTGCTGACGGTGGCCGGCGAGCCCCGGGTGCGCCAGCTGCGGGTGCGCCCGGGTGCGGGGGCCGACGTCGTCGCCCGGTGGTCCGAGCTGCTCGGTGCCCGGGCGTGGGTCGGTTCCCGCGACGAGGCGGTGGCGGCCGAGCTGTTCGGGCCGACGGTGACCCCGGCGGCCCGCTCCCGCATCGGCGACGTGCTCGTCGTGGCGCGCTCCGAGCTCGCGGTGGTGGCCTCGGTGTCGCACCCTCGGGAGGCCGCACTGGTGGGCCACCACGGTGCGCTCACACCGGACGAGCTCGAGGTGCCCCTGCTCTCGACCTGATCGCGTCCTCAGCGCGCGCGGTGCGCCCAGTCGGCGTCGGTGGCGCACAGCTGCAGCGGGTCGGGGGCGGCGCACACCCCGGGCAGCCGGGAGCGTCGCACGTGCGAGCCCACCCGCGACCGGCGCAGCGCGTCGTCCACGCTGGTCGCCCCACCGGGAAGGTGGGCGCTGATCGGACCGGTGTCCGCCACCATCGTGTTGGCCAGGCTGAGGACGAGGTCGGCCACCATGTCCTGCGGCAGGGGGGTCAGCCGGGCCACCACCCAGGAGGCCACGCGGGTCGGCACCGGCGGAGTGGGGGCCAGCACCCGGTGCAGACCCGCCACGCGGAGGTAGCGACGGACCAGCTCCGCGTAGGGCACCCGTTCGGGACCGCCGAGGTCGTAGGAGCCGGGCGGCAGGTGCGCCGCCGCGGCGACCAGGGCGCGCAGCACGTCGTCGGCCGCCACTGGCTGCACCAGGGTGTCCATCCAGGGCGGGAGGGGGATGAGCGGCAGCCAGTCGCCGAGGTAGCGGGTGATCTCGTAGGACGCCGAACCCGCCCCCAGCACCACGGCGGCCCGCAGCCACACCAGCTCCGGCCCGTGCTCGCCCAGCACCTCGCCGACCTCGGCGCGGCTGGCCAGGTGCTCGCTGAGCTTCTCCCCGCGGGGGACCAGACCCCCCAGGTACACCACGCGCCCGACCCCGGCGGCACGGGCGGCGACGGCAAACGTCTGGGCCCGTGCGCGGTCGGTCCTGGCGTAGTCCGCACCGCCGATGCCGTGCACCAGGTAGTAGGCCACCTGCACCCCGGCCACGGCATGGTGGCAGGAGGCGGCGTCGTCGGCGTCCAGGCGCTCCAGCCGTGCCCGCCCCGCGAAGTCGTAGGCTCCCAGGCGCTCCGGGCGCCGGGCCGTGGCGACCACCTCGTGGCCGGCTCGCAGCAGCGACGCGACCAGCCGCTGCCCGACGTAGCCGCCGGCACCGGTCACCAGGGTGCGCACGAGGTCAGACCGCTCCGCTCTTGGCGGCGTCGGCGCTGGAGAACAGCGGCGGCAGGTAGCGCAACATCAGCGACGACCACGTGAGGTGGGTCAGCAGCGGCGCCTGGATGCCGCCGGTGACCTGACGCTGGAAACCGAACAGCGCGCCCATCACGGCCGAGGCCAGGACCAGGGCAGGGTTGCGGGTGGAGAGCGTGGCCAGGGCGTACACCGCCGTCGACTTCAGCACCGGGCGGTCAACCCCGGCGGCGGCGTACAACGCCCCCCGGAAGAACACCTCCTCGGCCGCTCCGTTGGCCAGCGTGGTGGCGAGCACCAGCCTCGGCGAGCCCTCCTGCGCGTACTGGAGGATCGAGGCGATGGCGCGGTTGAGCACCGGGATGC
>JBDTDI010000340.1:0-5993 GCA_039923155.1 Mycobacteriaceae bacterium
GCGGCACCACGAAGGTGACCACCAGCCACGCCCCCAGCGCCGAGAGCAGCGCGAGGGAGCGACGAGAAGTCAGCAGCACCGCCACCATCGCCACCAGGGCGAACATGACCAGGTATGCCAGCGCCAGCAGGTAGAAGCCCACCAGTCGCACCAGCAGCGGAGCCGTCGGGATCCTGCCGTTGACCACGAGCAGCGACACCACGCTGACCACGAAGCTGGCCCCGAGCGCGGCCGCGAGCAGCCCGGACACCGCAATGAGCTTTCCGAGCAGGTAGTCACGGCGGCCGAGCAGCCGGGTGTGCAGCAGGCGTCCGACCCCCGAGCTCTGCTCGTCGCTCAGGCTCAGGTGCCCGACGACGATCGCGAGCAGCGCGCCGACCATCGGGACGTAGACGGTCATGTTGGACAGCAGCGACAGCGGGGGCTTGAGCCCGAGCGGGTTGGCCGGTGCCGGGCGGCCCTGGGCCGCGAGAAGGGCGACGGCCTGGTCGTACACGCGGGTGACCGTGGCCGCGCTGGACCAGCCGAGGACGCCGGCCAGCACGGTGACCCCGACGAGGACGGCCATCAGGGCCAGGACCGTGCGCTGGCGTCGCAGGATGGTGACCTGTTGTGCCGCAACCACCCCGATCACGACGGATCCCGCCCGACCTTGACGTAGATGTCCTCCAGCGACGCCTCGTCGGGGAACCGTCGCGTGGTCTCGGCCATCGAGTCCCGGTAGATCAGCTCGCCCTGGCTGAGCACACCGAGGGTGGTGCACACCCGGGCAACCTCGCTGAGCAGGTGGGTGTTCATGAACACCGTCATGCCGAGCTCAATGTTGAGCCGGGCGATGGTCTCCCGAAGCTGACGCACCCCGTGCGGGTCGAGACCGGTGGTCGGCTCGTCGAGGAAGAGCACCGTCGGGGAGTGCAGCACCGCCTGGGCGATCCCGATGCGCTGGCGCATCCCGCTGGAGAACGACCCCACTCGGCGGTCCGCGAGCTCAGCGCACCCCAGGAACTCCAGGGTGCGCACGGCCGCCTCGCGCGGGTCGGGGACGCCGGAGAGCCGGGCAAAGAACTCGAGGTTCTCCGCTGCGGTGAGGTGGCCGTACAGGCGCACCTCCGAGGGCAGGTAGCCGATCTGACGGGTGACCGAGTCCCGCTCGGTGACCGTGTCGTGCCCGCACACCAGTGCGGTGCCGGAGGTGGGAGTGATCAGGGTGGTGAGGATGTTGATGGCGGTGGTCTTGCCCGCTCCGTTGTGCCCGAGGAACCCGAACACCTCACCGCGCTCGATGACCAGGTCGATCCCGCGGAGGACCTCGTCGTCGCCGTACCGGTGGTGCAGGTCTCGCAGCTCCACCGCGGGCCCGACCGGTGTGGCAGCTGGACTCACAGGTTCTCCTCACGTCGGTGCGATCAGGACGACCCCGACGATGAACCCGTCCGGCTGAGCGGAGGCTGAACGAGCCGTTACTGGGATCGCTTCAGCGCGCTCTCAGCGCGATCGCAGGACACTCGCGGCATGAACCGCGTGCTCGACGCGTCCCTGATCAGCGGCCCCCTCTGGTGGGTGCTGCTGCTGGCTGGTCCGGTCGGGGTGTGCGTGCTCGTCCTCGGTCGCGGGCGTCGGTGGTGGCTGGGCGTCGTGCCGGCCGCCCTGGCGGTGGGCCTGGCCGTTGCGGTGCTG
Source organism: Mycobacteriaceae bacterium (assembly GCA_039923155.1). Taxonomy (GTDB): domain Bacteria; phylum Actinomycetota; class Actinomycetes; order Mycobacteriales; family Mycobacteriaceae; genus Rhodococcus_D. The sequence goes on from JBDTDI010000340.1 coordinate 1,678, forward strand.
GTGACGCTCACGGTGAACGTGTGGTGGCAACCGTTTCCTGATCCGCTGCCGTTGTTGGTGCCCGTCTGGGTGGGACTGTTCGTCGCCGCGGTGGTCCTTGCCCTGGGGCGCCGGGCGGGGGTGACCCGCATGGCCCTGGCCCTGCTGATCGCCGTTCTGGTGGCTGCGAGCGGGACCGCGCAGGTCAACGAGAAGTTCGCCGCGTTCCCGACGGTGCGAGACGCCCTGGGTCTGCCGCTGCCCGGCCAGATCGCCTTCAACCGCGTCCCGGGCCCGCAGCGGGCCCCGGTCACGGGGACGCCCGGGGCAACCTTGGCGTCGCGCTGGTCCCCGCCGCCCGGGATGCCGACGGCGGGCGAGGTCACCACCACGGCCATCCCGGGTGTGGTGTCCGGGTTCAACGCCCGCGACGCGTGGATCTACCTGCCCCCGGCGTACCTGAGCACACCCCGGGCCCAGCTGCCGGTTCTGGTGATGTTCGGTGGGCAGCCGGGTTCGCCGCGGGACTGCTTCACCGCCGGTCGGGTGGTGGCCACGATGACCGCCTACGCCGCGGCCCACCGGGGTTTGGCGCCGGTGGTGGTGGAGGTGGATCCGCTCGGCTCCACGCTCGCGAACCCGCTGTGCGTGGACTCCCCGCTGGGCAACGCGTTCACCTACCTGAGCGTGGACGTCCCGGCCTGGATCCGCACGCACCTGCAGGTCGACCCCGACCCTGCGCACTGGGCGGTGGGTGGGGCGTCGTTCGGGGGCACCTGCGCGTTGCAGCTGGCGGTCAACGCACCCTCGGTGTACCCCACGTTCCTCGACTTCTCCGGCCAGGAGGAACCAACGCTCGGCGGTGCCTCCCGGACCCTGAGCGCGGCCTTCGGCGGCTCCGCCAGGGCCTTCACGAGGGTGAACCCCCTCGACGTGCTCGAACGCAAGCGCTTCCCCGCCACCGCGGGGATGATCGTCGTCGGCCGCGACGACGGACCTTTCCTGCCCCAGGCGAGACGGGTGGCGGCGGCGGCCAGGGAGGCGGGGATGACCATCCGCTACCTCGAGGTGCCGGGCGGGCACGGCTGGTCGGTGTGGGCCAACGCCCTGCCGCTGGCGATGCCATTTCTGGGTCAACGGGTCGGGATCACCTCGTGAGCACCCCAGGAGCCGACATCCGTTCTACCGCCCTCCCACCCGGACCGGCGTCCATCCGGCCGGACCGCCTGGTCGGAGTGCTCCGCGTGGCCCCGGTGACGGGGGCCGTCGTGGCCCTCCTCTGGGTGGTGGGTGCGGTCACGGGCAGCCTGGTGAACGGTCCGTCGCCCGCGCTGACCACGACGTTCGCCGCCGGAACAGGCAGCCTGGGTCATGGACACCTGTGGACACCGCTCACCGCAGCCGTCTTCGCGCCCACCCTGCTCAGCTACCTGGCCGGCTCGGTGGTCGTCCTCGGGGTCGGGACGTTCGCCGAACGCCGGCTCGGGTCAGCCCGGTTCGCCGCCGCCGCACTGAGCACCCAGGTCCCCGGGGTGCTGCTGGCCCTCGGGGCGGTGCGCGTCATCGAGCTGGGCGACGCGGCGTGGGCCCGCGAGCTCAGCCGCCACCCCGCGGTGGGTCCCACCACCCTCGCCGTCGGCGCCGCGATGGTGGCCAGTGCGGGGTTGGGCCCCCTGGGGCGGCGACGGCTACGCGTCGGGCTGCTGGTCCTGCTCGCGACCCTGATGTTGTACGGGGGTCTGCTCGAGGACCTCATCCGCTTCAGCAGCGCCCTCGTGGGACTGGCGTTGGGCCCGGCCTTCCACCGGGGCGCACAAGCCCAGGCCCGGCATGCCGCACCTCTGACCGGCACCCGACGAGAGAGCCGGGTCTTGGTGGCGATCATCCTGGCCGCCACAGCCCTGGGACCGATGCTGGCCGCGTTCTCACCCACAGCGGTCGGTCCGTTGTCGGTGCTGCGGTTCCTGTTCACCTCCACCTCGCTCGACGCGGTCACGGTGCGGGGCATCTGCACCGACCCCACCACACCGGCGCAGGTGTGCCGGCACCTGCAGCGGCGGCTGCGGGATTCCGGGCTCGGGCCGTCGATCTTGTCCCTGCTGCCGGCGTTGCTGCTGCTGGTCCTCGCCGACGGGGTGCGCCGGGGCCGGCGTGCCGCGTGGGCGGCTGCGGTGACCATGCACGCGCTGCTGGTGTCGCTCGCCCTGCTGCTGCTGGGACAGGTGGTGGCGCACCGCCCGCAGGAGGAGCTGGCCACCATGGCCCTGCGGCACGTGCACTTCGTTCTCGCCCTGGCCATCCCGCTGCTCGTCCCGCTGGTGGTCCTGGCGGTGCTGGTGGCCACCTCACGGTCCTTCGACGTCGCCGCCCCCCGGCGCACCTACCGCACCTTCCTCGCGAAGACGGCCGGGCTCGTCCTCGTGCTCGCCGCGACCTATCTTCTCGGCGGACTCGCCCTGCGCTCAGGTTTCTACCCGCGACCCACCGCCCTCGAGCTGGTACGAGACTTCCCCCAGCGGCTGGTGCCACCGGGATTTCTCGGTGAGCTCGACGCCACGTTCCTCCCCGTCAGCGTCGCGGCCACCGTGCTGTTCGAGTGGTTGGGGGTGGTGTTGTGGGCGGTGCTGGGAGCGTGGGCTGTGCGGTCATTCCTACGGCCTGTGCTGCGCGACGAGCGCTCCGCCAGCGAGGCGCGGGCGCTGCTCGTCGAGCACGGTGGCTCGCACCTGTCGTGGATGACGACGTGGCCCGGGCACAACCGGTGGTTCACCCCCGACGGCACCGGGTTCGTCGCCTACCTCGTCCGCCTCGGTGTGGCCATCACCACCGGCGACCCGGTGTGCCCACCCCAGCAGCTGGACGAGGCCGTGCGCGGGTTCGCCGACTTCGCCACCGCCAACGGGTGGACCCCGTGCTTCTACTCCGTCACCGACGCGGTGCGGGCCCGCTGCGCCGAGCTCGGTTGGGGGCAGCTGCAGGTCGCCGAGGAGACGGTGCTGGCCTTGGACACGCTGGCGTTCACCGGACGCAAGTTCCAGGACGTGCGCACCGCACTCAACCACGCGACCAAACAGGGGATCACCGCCCAGTGGATCACCTTCCCCACCGCACCGCCCGCGCAGCGCGAGCAGATCGTCGCCCTCTCGAAGGAGTGGATGGCCGACAAGGGCCTGCCCGAGATGGGCTTCACCCTGGGGACGTTGGCCGAGGTCGACGACCCGCAGGTGCGCTGCCTGATCGCCGTGGACACCGACGGCACGGTGCACGGCATCACGTCGTGGCTACCGGTGTACGCCCACGGTGAGGTGGTGGGCTGGACCCTGGACTTCATGCGACGCCGCCGCGACGGCTTCCGGCCGGTGATGGAGTTCCTCATCGCCTCGGCCGCACTGCGCTGCCAGGCCGAGGGCGCAGCGTTCCTCAGTCTCTCCGGCGCACCCCTGGCTCGGGTCGACCGCGGCGCCGGGGCGGGGGTCGAACGAGACGCCGCCGTGCAACGCCTGCTGCAGCGGCTCGGCCGCAGCCTGGAACCGATCTACGGATTCCGCTCGCTGCTGGCGTTCAAGGAAAAGTTCCAGCCCCAGCACGTACCGCTGTTCCTGATGTACCCCGATCCCGCCACGCTACCCACCATCGGCAACGCCATCAGCCTCGCCTACCTGCCCCACCTGTCCGCCGCCGAGATCACCACGCTGCTCCGCAAGTACCTCCACCACGGCCTCAGCTCCGCCCGACACCGCCGCGCCGACCGCCGACGGGACCAGCAGCCGCATGCCCCATGCAGGCCTGGAGCGCGCGACGCAACAGGTACCTCCCAGAAGGGGGCGTAGGCGGAGGGAGCGTCTGGGGTCCACCCGCAACCGCCGAGGCTCTTGTCGTGTCTGACCCCGTGGTCGGCGTGGCGGTTGGTGGGGTCGGCGGCCCGCCGCGCGAGGCGTTGGTCGCGTGCGGTGGCGTGACGGGTGCGTGGATGACGGCCGGGGCGCGGGGCATGCGGTCTCGATGAGGATTGAGGAGCTCCGCTGAACCACGACCTGTTCGTCATGCAGATCTCGATCGTGGACAAGGTGGCCCGGACGGTCCTCGTCTACGCGATCATCGTGGTGTTGTTCCGGCTGACCGGGAAGCGGGGGCTGGCGGGTTTCACCACCTTCGACTTCGCGGTCGTGTTCCTGCTCAGCAACGTGGTGCAGAACGCCATCATCGGCAACGACAACAGTCGTCTCGGGGGTGCCGTGGGAGCGGTGACCCTGGTGGTCGTCAACACCGCCCTGTCCAGGTCGGTCGGGCGCAGCGGGGTCGTGTCCCGGATCCTGCAGGGCCGGGCCACGACGGTC
>JBDTDI010000341.1:0-17596 GCA_039923155.1 Mycobacteriaceae bacterium
CGTCGCCGAGGCCCAGGGCGCGGGAGGCCTCGATGGCGTAGAAGTTGCTGGCCGGGGCGTTGATCCCCAGCCCGGCCAGGTGCGCGTGCACCTGCGCCCCGGTGTGCCCGTCGACGGAGAACCACAGGGTGGGCGTGGCGTGGGCCGGACGGCCGTGGCGGGTGAGGTGACCCATGCCGGACACCCCCTCCAGCAGCCGGGTGAACAGGGCCTCCTCGTGGGCCTCGGCGGCGGCCATCGAGGTGAGCACCCGCGCGCGGCGGGTGCCGGTGGCCTCCGGGTCGAGGTCCGCGAGGGTGTCGACGGCGGCGGTGGTCCCGGCCAGCAGCTCGTAGGGCAGGGTGCCCAGCTCGAAGCGCTCAGGCACGGCGTTGGAGCTGGGCAGCAGCTTGTTCGGGGCCAGGGTCTCCCAGAACGACGGGGCGGCGGCCAGCACGCCCAGGTGGGGGCCGAAGAACTTGTACGGCGAGCACGCGTAGACGTCCGCGCCGAGGGCGGCGGCGTCGACGGCGGCGTGCGGGGTCAGGTGCACCCCGTCGACGAACACCAGCGCCCCGACGGCGTGCGCGGCCGCCACCGCGGCGGCCACGTCGGGTCGGGTGCCCAGCACGTTCGACGCGCCGGTGAGGGCGAGCACCCGGGTGCGCCCGGAGAGCACCGAGGTGATCGCCTCCAGGGGCAGCTCCCCGGTGGCGGGCTCGAGCTCGGCCCACACCAGGGTGGCGCCGGCGGCCGCCGCGGCCTGCACCCAGGGGCGGATGTTCGCGTCGTGGTCGAGGTTGGTGACCACGACCTCGTCCCCGGGCCCCCACGACGACGACAGGGTGTGCGCCAGCTCGTAGGTCAGCGCGGTCATGCTGCGCCCGAACACGATCCCACCCGCGTGGGCGCCGAGCAGGTCGGCCACGGCGGCGCGCGCGCCGAGGGTGATCGTGTCGGCGGCGCGTTCCCCCGCGGTCACCGAACCCCGGTTGGACAGCCCCGCGGTCATCGCGTCGGCGACCGCGGTGGCCACCTGCTGCGGGGTCTGGGACCCCCCGGGGCCGTCGAAGTAGGCGGTGCCGCCCTGCAGGGCGGGGAACCAGGAGCGCACGCGGGTCACGTCGTAGGTCATCCCCGCATCCTGCCCTGGCGCTACTCCGGCGGGTCGGACAGGCCCAGGGCGCGGTCGAGGAAGTCGGTGACGTCGCCCAGCACCTCGTCGTTGTTGGTCTCGTTGAAGATCTCGTGCCGCGCCCCCGGGTAGTGGATGACCTCGAGCAGGGTGCCGCGGATGGTGGCGATCCCGCCGCGGGTGGCCTCCAGCGGCACCAGCGGGTCCTCGGCGCCGTGCAGCCACAGGGTGGGTAGGTCGCCCAGCGTCGGGCCGGTGGCGACCGCGTCGATGGCGGCCTGCAGCGCCTCGAGCATGGGGCGCTGGAACTTGCCGTGCCACACCAGCTCGTCGTCGGTGTAGGCCTGCCCGACGGCGGGGTCGCGGGACAGGGTGGTGACGTCCAGCGGGTCGTCGGGGATCTCCTCCAGCGACAGCAGGTGCTCCACCGCGGCCCAGCGCCCGAGCACCGGGCCGGACAGCACCAGCGCACCGAGGGTGTCGCCGTAGCGCTGGGCGTAGCGGGCGGCGATGAGCCCGCCCATCGAGTGTCCGACCAGCGCCACCGGCAGGTCGGGGTGCGCCTCGTGGGCCTGCTCGGCCAGGGTGTGCAGGTCGGTGACGACGTCCTCGAAGCTGGTGATGATTGCGCGGTCGCCGGCGCTGCGCCCGTGCCCGGTGTGGTCGAGCCCGTGCACCTGGGCGCCGTTGTCGAGCAGGGCCTGCGCGACGTGGGAGTAGCGGCCGATGTGCTCGCCGTAGCCGTGCGCGAGCAGCACCACGTGGGTGGCGTCGGGATTGGGCCAGGTGCGGGTGAACAGCTGGCCGTGGGTTCCGGTGAGCTCGCCGTCGATCGCCGTGGTCGTGTCGTCGCTGGTCATGGGCCCAGTGTCCCCCGACCCTGCCCGGCCGAGAAGCACCGGAGGGTGGCTCGTGTCGGCGAGCAGCGACCCTGCGGTGCTCCTCGTGGGCGGTGCTTCTCGTGGGCGGTGCTGATCCTGGGCGGTGCTGATCGTGACCGGACCGCAACCCGGCACGGGCAACCGTGCGGCGACGACGCCGCGTCCTGCAGTCACACCCCTTGGGAGGAACCGTGACCGCTCACCGATCCACCGTCCGCGCCGGGCTCGCCGTCCTCGGCCTGCTGGCCGTGCTCACCGCCGGCTGCACCAGCTCGGGTGACTCCAGCCCCAGCGGCAGTGCCGCCGTGGGCTCCGCCGATCCCGCCGCCGGCAGCCCCCGCAGCACCAGCAGCCCCGGCGCCGCGCAGGGCGCGGACGGCGCGAAGTCCACCTCAGCATCGGTGCTGTCACCCCGGAAGGTGGTCACGGCGTCGGTCGAGGTGCGGGTTCGCGACCTCGGTGACGCCACCGCCCGGGTGCGCAGCCTGGCCGCCGCGCCGCAGATCGTCCTGGCCGACGAGCAGGTCACCCGTGACCACGGCGACGGTCGGGCCACGTTCACGCTGCGGCTGCCGCCGGAGGTGCTGGACCGCACGATCGACGACGTCGTCGGCCTGGGCACCGAGCTGCGTCGCTCGCAGTCCGCCGACGACGTCGAACTGACCCTGGTTGACCTCCAGAGCCGGGCGACCACCCAGCAGGCGAGCGTGACGCGGGTGCAGCAGCTGCTGGGCTCAGCCAAGAACCTGTCCGACGTCATCGCGCTGGAGGGGGCGCTCACCCAGCGCACCGGGGACCTGGAGTCGCTGCAGGCCCAGCGCACGAGCCTGCAGGGCCAGGTGGAGCGGGCCACGCTCAGCGTCACCCTGCTCGGCGGGGACGCCGCCCTCGACCGCTCGGCCGGGTTCATCGGCGGGCTCGGCGGCGGGTGGCACGCGTTGACTGCGAGTGCGGGCCTCGCCCTGGCCGTGCTGGGGGCGGTGCTGCCGTTCGCGGTGTTGGCCGCGGTGGTCGGCGTCCCGGCGTGGGTGCTGCTGCGGCGGCACCGGCGCGCGAGACGCAGCTGACTAGCGCGAGACCTCGGGTGCGACCCCTGCCGTGGCCGCCAGCTTGGCCGCCGCCTTGGCCGCCACCCACGACCCGCAGGTGTTGCGCACCGTCTGCGCGCTGGGCACGTCCGGGGTCTGCTTGGCCCAGCTCGAGTAGCCCGCGTAGGACCCGGTGACCGCCGGTTCGGCCAGGTAGCGGCCGACGGCGGCCACCACCGCCTGCTCGTCGAAGGCCCGGGCGTAGCTGCGGCTGGCCGCGCGGGTGTGCAGACCAGCGGCCGCGCAGGCGGTGCTCCACGCCCCAAAGCGCTGGATGATGCGTGCGCTGGAGGGCTCGTGGTCGCCGGAGTCGTAGCGGCTCACCGAGAGCGGGTCGCCGTGGGTGGCGGCCGCCGCGCGCAGCTGGGCGCAGATCTGGGCGTCGGAGAACTCGGGCCGGCGACCAGCCCGGGGCGTCGCACGATCGTCGTCGCTCACGCGGGTCACCTCCTCAGGGCCCTAGCATGGTGCACGGCCGTGTCGCCGGTCGATCAGCGGACCGCGCGCGTCCGCCGCGGGGTCAGCGGGGCCACCACGTCCACCAGCTGTTGGGCCAGGTACTGCTCCCCGTCGGCGTTGGGGTGCTCGCCGTCGGCGGCGACGAAGCGGCTGGCCCCGCCCTGGAACCACTTCAGCGTGATCGGGTCGACGAAGCGAGCGCCCACCTGTGCAGCGGCGGACGCGAGCGCATCACGGATCCCGAGCAGCGGCTCGCCCGAGTTGGCCGGCGTCGAGGGCGGCCCGACGACGATCAGCGTGGCCCGGGGTGCGAGGGCCCGCACCCGGTGCAAGGTCTGGGACATTGCCGGCGCGACGTCGGGCAGGCCGAGGTCGTTGTCGGAGCCGAAGAGCAGGACGACCTGCGCGCGGGCATCGACCACACCGTCGACGAGGTCGAGGAACAGGTCGCCGTTGGTGCCCGGGGCTGAGTACCCGGCGCCGTTCTCCGAGGCGTTGGTGATCTGCACGTCCAGGCCGCGGCCGGCGAACAGCGCTGGTGCCTCGCGGGTCCACGGGTCCCCCGGGGTGTCGAACCCGGTGCTCAGCGAGTCTCCGATGACGACCAGCTGGGTCGACCCCGGCTGCACCGGAGGGCGCACGATGCCCGCGCTGCTGTTCGGGTCACCGACCAGCACGACGGCCCCGGCAACCAGGAGCACGGCCGTGAGCGCCGCCGCGAGGTGTCGTCGACGGGTTCCGGGCACGCCTCACGCTACGTCGGTCCCGGGGAGTCGACCCGATGGTGGACGGCACGCCACGCTGACCCGGGAGGCCGCGCCGACGTCAGCCCCGGGGCGGGGCAGACTGCCGCCGATGGAGCTGTCGGTTCAGTGTCGGACCCGGCCCGACCGGGAGAGCAGCACCCGACACCCCGTCACGATCCACCCCGACGGCACCGTCAGCACCCCGCACGACCTGGCCGCCGAGCGCGTCGCCGTGGCCTTCGGCGGCTACTGCTCGTGCCTCGTCCTGGTGGAGCGCACCGGCCCCGCCCTGCACGCGATGCTGCCCCTGATCACCCGCCGCACCCACCCGGAGCTGCGGCGCGACGCTCGCGGCGGGTGGCGCCTGCCGCCGGCGTCGCAGGTCGCCGGCTGCTGCCGCAACCGGAAGTACCCGAGCCCGGCGAAAGCCTTCTGGCACCTGCGCAGCCCCACGCACCTGGCCGGGCAGTACGACGTGCCGCTGTGGCAGCTCGACGAGATCCTGGCCGCCGACGGCCCCTGGCACGCGCCGACGGCAGGCGCCCGGACGACGACGCTGGTGCGAGAGCTGGACGGGGTGATCAGGCTGTGGCGGGCGGGGATCCACCCCGAGGAGATCCCCGCCCTGGCCGCGGTCGCCGCCGTGGTGGGCGAGCCGCTGCCGGTGGCCTATTTCCTCGAGCTGGTCCATGGCGACGTCGACCGGCGGTGGCTGGCCGCCGTGCTGGCGCATCGGCCCGACCCGGAGACCGCCACCTGGCTCGCCGGTCTGACCCGTCCGCAGCGGTGGGGGGACGTGCGGACGTGGGGCCGCTGGTTGAGCTTCGGGCTGCCCCAGCCCGACACCCTGACCGCGGTGCAGGCGCAGGTGCCCCCCGAGCTCGTGCTGGAAGGGGCTGAGCTCACCGGCGAGTCGGTGCACGTCGTGGCCAAGCACCTCGCGGTCTGGGCGGCGGTCGGGTGCAGCCCCACCCCGCGCCAGCTGCTCTGGCTGCAGGGCCGCGGCGTGGAGGTGCCGCGGCCGTCGCGGGGGGCCATCGACGCGGTGTGCGCCGAGGTGGGAGACCCCGGCTGGGGCCGGACCGAGCTGGCGCTGTTGCTGGAGGTGCTCGGCACCCGCCACGATGTCGTGCGCACCGTCGGTGGTGGGCTGGACCGCAGCGTCGAGCTGGACGGGGTGAGGGAGACGGCATGAGCATCAGGACCCGCGAGGAGTACGAGAACGCGCTCGCCGCCCTGGGCATCTGCGTGAGCGCGAGGATCCCGGTCCTGTTGTGGGGCAACCCCGGTGAGGGCAAGACGGCCGTGGTGGAGTCGGCCTCGGCCCAGGGCTGGCTCGTCGAGACGGTGATCATCACCCACAGCGAGCCGTCGGACTTCGCGGGGCTGCCGGTGGTGAGCACGGACGGGTCGGTCAACCTGGCGCCGCCGGGGTGGGCGCAGCGGCTGTTCGACCACGACGGGCCCTCGATCGCCTTCTTCGACGAGTTCTCCACCGCCTCGCCGTCGTTGCAGGCCGCGGCGCTGCGGCCCCTGACGCACTACCAGGTGGGCTCGCTCACCCTGCCGGACACGGTGTCCTTCGTCGCCGCGGCGAACCCCGCGGACGTGGCCGCTGCCGGCTGGGAGCTCGCAGCGCCCACCGCGTCGCGGTTCGTGCACCTGGACTGGGGCCTGCCCTACGAGGTCTACGCCGAGGGGCTCGTCACCCGGCGCTGGCCCAGCCTCGTCGTGCACCCCGAACCGGCCGGGCACGGCCTCGTCCTGGACGAGGAGGCGGTGCTCGTGTCCGGCTTCCTGCGGGCCCGCGAGTCCCAGCTCAGCGCATCCCCAAGCAGGCCGCCGAGCGTGGACGAGCATTCCCCACTCCCCGCACGTGGGACTACGCCGCGCGGCTGTCCGCGTTCGCCCGCGCCGTGGGCGCCAACCCCGAGGTGCGCCGGCTCGTGGTCGAAGGCTGCGTCGGCGCCGCCGCCGCCCACGAGTACCTGCGCTGGGCGGCGGCGCAGGACCTGCCCGACCCGGAGCAGCTGCTCGAGGACCCGGCTGCGTTCTCCTTCGCCGGGTTCCGCGCCGACCGGGTGTACGTCACGCTGCAGGGCGTGCTCGGGGCGGTGTCCCGCAGGCCCACGCCGGGCCGGTGGGAGGCGGCGATCACGGTGTGCGCGCGGGCCGCGAGCGAGGTCGGCATCGACCCGGCGGTGCCGGTGGTGCGGGCCCTGATGCGCCCGGACCTGCGCCCGGACGGCAGCACGGTCCCGTCGTCGATCGCGGTGTTCGCGCCCGCGCTGGCGCTCGCGGGACTGCTCCCGAAACGCCGGTGATGGACGTCCAGAAGCTGGCCGCGGCCAAGCTCTGGCTGATCAGCCCCGCTCCCGCAGGGCCTGGACGCCTACCGAGGCCGGACTCCCCGCGGGACCTGCCCTACCTGGCCCACGCGCTGTACGCCCTCATCACCGTCGCCAGCTCCGACGTGGCGCGCATGACGGTGGACGAGTGGTGGCGGGTGTACGTCAACCCCGACTGGCTCACCCGCGCCAGCACCGCCGAGGTCGGGCGCGAGGTGGCCCACGTGAGCTGGCACCTGCTCGCCGACCATGCCGGCCGGGCCCGCGACCAGGACGTCGACCGCGGTACCGCCGAGGCGTGGACCACCGCGGCCGACGTGAGCGTGGCTCACACCCTGGCCCCGGACCGCCTGGGCCCCGACCAGCTGCCCACCGCCGTGGACCGGGGGTTGCCGGTGGGGTTGTCCGCCGAGGAGTACTACGCCCTGCTCGGGCGCCTGCCCGTCGCGGCCGGCCCCGGTGACGCCGGTGCGCCCCTGGACCAGGCCGGCCGCTGCGGCAGCGGCGCCGACGGAGTCGCCCGCGGCCACGAGCACGGGGCGGGCGCCGACCTCGGTGCGGTCTCGACGTTCGAGGGCGACGAGATCCGCCGACAGGTCGCCATCGCCTACCGGCAGCACGCCGCCGGGCGGCGCGGCACGCTGCCCGGCGACGCCCTGCGGTGGGTGCGCACCACGCTGGACCCGACGACGGCGTGGGAGCCGCTGCTGAGCGGGGCGGTGCGCCGTGCGGTCGGCTGGGCCGCCGGGCGCGGGGACTTCACCTACCGACGCCCGTCCCGGAGGGCCAGCGTCACCCCGGGGGTGGTGCTCCCCGGCCAGCACCGGCCGGTGCCGCAGCTCGCGATCGTGGTCGACACCTCCGGCAGCGTCGACGACCGGCTGCTGGCCCGCGCCCTCGGGGAGGTCGACGCGGCCATCGCCGCGCTCGGCGTGCCCGGCTCCCAGGTCACCGTCTACTCCGTCGACGCCGCCGTGCACAGCGCGTCGAAGATCCGCCGGGCCCGGGACGTCGAGCTGGTGGGCGCCGGTGGCACCGACCTGCGGGTCGGCCTGCGGCGGGCCGAGCAGCAGCGGCCCCGCCCGGACGTGATCATCGTGTTCACCGACGGCGACACCCCGTGGCCGGCGACCCCACCGCCCGGGGCGGCGGTCGTCGTCGCGCTGCTCGGTCGGGAGCGGTCCCGCTTGCCGCCGACCCCATGCTGGGTCACCCGGGTGGAGTGCCTTCTCGACCCCTGGTCCTGACCTCCTCCACGGGGGCAGGATGTGCGGGCATGGCGGTCCCCGGCGGCAGCAGAGCCCGCTCCACCCTGCGCGAGCTGCTCGACGGGGGCAGCCCCGCGACCTGGCTGCGCGAGCCGTACCTGCCGCCCGGGGTGAGCGCCGGGGACGACGGAGCCCCGCTGCCCGAGCCGCCCGCCGCGGGCTACCTCGCCGACACCACCTACGCCGTCGACGCGGCCACGGCCGCGGTGCTCGACCGCAGCCCCGCCGACGCCCTGACCACCCTGACCGCCGACGAGCTGGCGGCCTACCGCGCGTGCAGCGTCGACCTGACCATGTGCGGGGGCACCACCTCCGGGGTGGTCTATCCGCTCGCGGTGTGCGAGATCGCCCGGGCCGCCCGGGTTCGCAACGTGGGTGGGGCGTCGGCCGGGGCGATCGCCGCCGCCGCGACCGCCGCCGCCGAGCTGGGCCGCAGCCGTCTCGCCGCCGGAACCGCGCAGGTCGGCAACCCTGCCGCGGGCACCGACGCCGGGTCCGACGCCGCCACTGCGCTGGGCCACGTCCAACCCGGGTACGCGGGTCTGGCCGGCATCCTGGCCTGGCTCGCCGAGTCCGACCCGCGCGACGACGGCTCCGAGACCGGGCCCGAGCAGCACCGCCTGGCGTCGCTGTTCCAGCCGGCGGCGGCCACCCGCGCGCTGTGGCCGTTGGTGGTCGCGCTGCTGCAGGGCCGGCCCTGGGCGGCGGCACCCCGCGCGCTGGTCGCCTTCGGCTGGGGGTGGGCGCTCGGGGTGGCCACCGTGGTCGTCGGTGGGGTCGCGGCCACGGCGACGCTGCTGCCCGCAGGCGGCGTCCTCGCCCGGGTCCTGACCGCCCTGGCCGTGCTGGTGGGCGTGGCCCTGGTCGGCGTCGGCACGGCGGCCCTCGCCGCAGGGGTCCGGGCCGCCGTGGTGCAGGGACGCGCGCAGAGCAGGCTCGCGCAGCGACCGCAGGTGCAGCGGGAGCTGCTGCAGGTGCGCAGCGCCACGCCGGCCAAGCCCCGTCGACGGATCGCGGTCCTGTGGGCGGCCCTGGCGGTCCTCGGCGTGGCGCTGGTGGTCCTCGCGACCGTGCTGGGTGACGCCTGGGCGCTGCTGGCCGGCGTGCCCGTCGGGGTGACGACGCTGGTGCTCGCGGCCGGGCTGCTGGTGCTGGGCGCGGCGCGGGTGCTCGGTGACGCCGAGACCCTGCACTACGGGCTGCTCAGCGGCGCGACGCGGGCCGAGGGTGCCCCGCGCCCGCTCGTCACCTGGCTCGAGCAGACGCTGCGCGAGCTCGCCGGACAGCCCGGGCGCACCCTGACCTTCGGTGACCTGTGGTTCGGCGACGGGCCCGTCGATGCCGCCGCGGCCACCGACGCCCGCCGCCGTCGGGTCAACCTGGAGCTCATCACCTCCGACCTGACCCAGCAGCGCTCGCTCAGCTTCCCGCTGCCTCCGCACGCCGAGCTGCGCGAGCAGGGCGCGGGGGTGCCCCACGTGCGGCGCGACGACCTGCTCGAGCTGTTCGGCGAGGAGCTGACCGCGCACCTGTGCCCGGCGGAGACCGCCGTCGACGCCTGGGCGCGCGACGCCGAGGGGCACTGGCAACCGCTCACCGTGCACCCCCTGCCGGAGCCGGCCGACCTGCCGGTGATCGTCGCGGTGCGCGCGTCGTTGGCGCTGCCCGGGCTGTTCACGGCGGTGCGCACCTACCGGCTGCGGGGCCCGGCGACGGTGCGCGACGACCTGGGGGCGGCGTTGAGCGCCTCCACCGGGACTCTCACCTGGCCGCCCGACGCCCCGCCCGGTGCGATCGCCGAGGCGGTGTGGCTCGCCGACGGGGGCATCACGTCGAACTTCCCGGTCCAGCTCTTCGACGCGCTGCTGCCGCAGTGGCCCACCCTGGGGCTGACCCTGGGTTCCTACCCGGACGGCTTCGAGCACCAGGACGTGTGGCTGCCGCAGGACTGGCAGGCCTCGCAGCTGCCCGCGGTGGCGGTGGGGTCGACGTGGCTGGGGCTGCTGGGGTCGGTGCTCGACACCGCGCGGTCGTGGAGCGACCGTGCGAACACCGCCTCGCCCTCCACCCGCGGTCGGGTGGCGTGGGTGCGCCAGCGCTCCGGGGAAGGTGGCACCAGCCTCTACATGGGTCGTGACGTGGTGGCGTCGCTGGGGTTGCGCGGTGCCCTGGCCGGGGCCCGGCTGCGCCAGCGCTACCGGCTCGGTTCCGGCACGGGCGAGCTCAGTGCGGGCTGGGAGCGCGACCGGTGGCTGCGGCTGCGGGTGGCGGTGCAGGCCCTGGAGCAGCAGCGCACCCGCACCGCCCCGACCGCGCCCAGCTTCGTTCCGCTGCTCGACCCCCAGGCCGCCCGCGCTGCCGCCGACGCCCCCGCCCCCGGGGTTCCGCGCCCGTCCTACCTGCCCGAGGATCCCCTCTTCTACCCCGCGGCCGTGGACCTGTTAGCCCGCACGGGGGCGCCGCAGGCGGTGCCCGACGCCGACAGCCGCACCCCCGAACCGGCCCCCGCCCTGGTGCTGCGCACAGACGCCTAGCGGGAAACTACTTGACAGAATGGAAACTATATTCCTACAGTGGTGTCCTCACCGACCCGAGGAGTCACCATGAGCTCACTGAGCCCCGACCAGGCCCGTCGACAGCTCGACGAGGCCGACCAGCGCTCCACCCTGGCCCCCACCGACACGGCCGTCGGAGCCACGTTCACCGGCGGAGTGGCGGTTCTGGTGGCCCTCACGCTAGCCGTGGTCACCCTCTGGCGGGACAGCGCCCTGGGCCTGATCATCGGCATGGGCGTCTTCGCGGTGATGCTGGCCCTGCTGCTGGGGTGGCACGCGCGCACGGTGCGGGTTGCCCCACGCGGCTGGGGCCGGCGCTACCTGCTCGGCTTCGGCTCGACCATGGTGCTGTACACCGTGGGGATCTTCTGGGAAGCGTTTGCCTTTCCCGGGTGGGGCATCTTCGCCCCCTACTGCGTCCTGGTCGCCATCCCCGGCCTGGTGGCAGCCGTGCAGATGCGGCGCGCATGACGTCCCGACCCCAGGTGCACCCCCGCCACCGCCTTGACGACGTGATCCACTCACCGGTCCGGTTCAGCATCGTCGCGACCCTGGCGGGCGCGGACAACGCGGAGTTCAGCTTCGTCCGCGACACGGTCGACGTGTCCGACTCCGTGCTGTCCAAGCAGGTCAGCACCCTGGAGGCCGCCGGGTACGTCGAGGTCAAGAAGGGCTACGTGGGCAAACGACCCCGGACCTGGCTCTCGCTGACCGCCGCCGGGCGCGAAGCCTTCGAGCGCCACCTCGCCGCACTGCGCGACATCGTCGGCACCTAGATCAGCGGACTGCGTCGGTGACGGTGCCGGGGTCACCCTCCGGTGCGCGGGCCGGCAGCAGACAGAACACGTTGCCCGACGGGTCGGCGCACACCGTCCACGGCAGCTCCCCCCAATCGGGGTTCAGCTCGTGGCCGCCCCTGGCCACCACACCCGCGAGAACGTCGACGAGGTCGTCGCCCTGCTCCAGCCGGACGTCCAGGTGCAGCCGGTTCTTGGCCGTGGCGGGCAGCGTGGGGTGCGGCGCCCGCTCGGGGCTGAACTCGAGGTACATCCCCCGCGAGCTCGGGTGCCGCAGCGCCGCACCCAGCCCCGGCGACCAGCCGGTCAGCCACGCCCAGAACTCGGCGTCCGCGGCGGGGTCGGCCGAGTCGATCGGCACGGCGGAGATCGGGCCGGTTCCGACCCGGGAACGGTCTTCACCCATGACGCAGAACGCGTTTCCCTCCGGATCGGCGAGCACCGTCCGCGGCGCCGCGCCCCGACCGATCTCGCCCTGACCGAGGTCCAGGGGTCGAGCACCGAGGCGCAGCAGCCGTTGCACGGTCCCGGCCGGGTCGGCGCCCCCGTCCAGGTCCAGGTGCAGCCGCACGTCCTCGGTCGGGCGCTCCGGAACCCGGGCGAAGCACAGATCCAGCTCGGGCCCGTCGGGCACGCTCAGCCGGAGCTCGACCAGCTCCTCGGTGTCGGTCAGCGTCCGCCCGCCGATGGCCTCCCGCCAGAACGTGCCGAGACGAGCAGGGTCCACCGCGTCGAAGCCCAGGTTCTCCAGGTACATGCTCGGCGAGGCTAGCGCCGGTGGGGAGCACAATGCGGCGTCGTGGACCCGGAGAGTGCGCGCCTGGCGGAGTCGTCGTCGATGAGCAGCCCCTGGCGGCTGTGGGGGCCCTACCTGGCGGGGCGGCAGTGGGGCACCGTGCGGGAGGACTACTCCGCCGACGGTGACGCCTGGGCCGGCTTCCCCTTCGACCAGGCGCACGCCCGCGCCTACCGCTGGGGCGAGGACGGCCTCGGTGGGATCAGCGACCGCTTCGGGTTCCTGAACTTCTCCCTCGCCCTGTGGAACGGTCGCGACGAGGTGCTCAAGGAGCGGCTGTTCGGTCTGACCAACGCCGAGGGCAACCACGGCGAGGACGTCAAGGAGCACTGGTGGGCGCTGGACGGCACCCCCACCCACTCCTGGATGCAGTGGATGTACCGCTACCCGCACGCGGCCTACCCCTACGCGCAGCTGCGGGCGGAGAACGCACGGCGGGGACGTGACGAGCGTGAGCTCGAGCTGGCCGACACCGGGGTCCTCGATCAGGACCGGTTCTTCGACGTCACCGCGACCTACGCCAAGGCCGGGCCCGACGACCTGTGCATCACCATCAGCGCCACCAACCACGGGCCCGATCCGGCTCCGCTGCACCTCATTCCGCAGATCTGGTTCCGCAACACCTGGGCCTGGGGACGCGACCAGCGCGGCGGGGTCATCACCCGGTTGCAGGCACCGAGCCTCACCGTCGACGGGGTGGAGGCGGTGCAGTGCCAGCACGGGTTCCTCGGCACGTACACCCTGGCCGCGCAGGGTTCACCGCAGGTGCTGTTCTGCGACAACGAGACCAACGCGGTGCGCCTGTTCGGCGCTGAGCGCAACGCGACCCCGTGGCCCAAGGACGGCATCAACCAGCGTGTGGTGCACGGTGACCCGAGTGCGGTCAACCCGGCGCAGCGCGGGTCGAAGGCGGCCTTCGTCTACGACCTCGGCGACGTCGCCCCCGGTGCGACCGTCCAGGTGCGGTTGCGCCTGCGGGCCTCCGCCCCGGACGTGACCACCTTCGGGCCACCGCTGAACGGTGTGCCCGACAACACCTTCGACGCCGTGCTGAGCGCCCGCGCGCAGGAGGCGGACGAGTTCTACGCCGGCGTCATCGACCCCGCCCTGGACGCCGCCGACACCCACGTGGTCCGCCGGGCCTACGCCGGGCTGCTGTGGGGCAAGCAGCTCTACCGCTACGACGTGGAGCAGTGGCTCGCCGGTGACCCCGCGACGCCGGCCCCGCCGTCTCGCCGCGCCCCCGGCGCCCGCAACGTGGACTGGTCCAGCTTCTCCCTGGCCGACGTGGTCTCCATGCCCGACGAGTGGGAGTACCCGTGGTTCGCGGCCTGGGACCTCGCGTTCCACACCGTCGCGCTGGCGCGCGTCGACCCGTCCTTCGCCAAGGAGCAGCTGGTGCTGATGTGCCGGGAGTGGGCGATGCACCCCAACGGTCAGCTCCCGGCCTACGAGTGGGAGTTCGGTGACGTCAACCCGCCGGTGCACGCGTGGGCGGCGTGGCAGGTGTACGTCGCCGACGACCGGCGGGACCGCGACTTCCTGGTGCGGGTGTTCACCAAGCTGTTGCTGAACTTCTCCTGGTGGGTCAACCGCAAGGACGCCAACGGTTCCGGGGTGTTCGAGGGCGGGTTTCTCGGGATGGACAACATCGGCGTGTTCAACCGCTCCGCACCACCGCCGGCGGGCTACCGCCTCGAGCAGTCCGACGCCACCAGCTGGATGGCCTCCTACTGCCTGCAGATGTTCACCATCGCCCTCGAGCTGACCCGCCACGACCAGGCGTGGGACGACCTGGCCACGAAGTTCCTGGAGCACTTCCTGGCCATCGCCCGCGCCATGGGCACCTTCGGCAGCCACGACGTGTCGCTGTGGCACGAGCAGGACGGCTTCTTCTACGACGTGCTGGTGGCTCCGGACGGCAGCGCGCAGCCCGTGCGCGTGCCGTCGATGGTGGGGCTGCTGCCGCTGCTGGCCGTCTCGCAGGTTCCCCCGTGGATGGCCGCCGAGTGCCCCGACGTGACCTCGCGGCTGCGCTGGCTGCAGCACCGGCGACCGGAGCTGATGGGCCCGCTGCTCACCCGCTCCGGTCCCGACGGGCGAAGCCTGCTGCTCTCGCTGCTCGACCCCGATCGGTTGCGGCGGATCCTGCAGCGGATGTTCGACCCGGGACAGTTCTGGTCCCCGCACGGCATCCGGTCGCTGTCCGCGGCGGTCGACCAGACGACCACCACCGAGATCGGCGGGCAGACGTCGTCGATCAGCTACGAGCCCGGCGAGTCACGCACCGGGCTGTTCGGCGGCAACTCCAACTGGCGTGGGCCGGTGTGGTTCCCGGTGAACGTGCTGCTCGCCGATGCGCTGCGCACCTACGGGCGCCACTTCGGTGACACCTTCACCGTCGAGGTGCCCACCGGGTCCGGCACCGTGTGCACCCTGGAGCAGGCCGCCGACCTCGTCGAGCTCGGGCTGACGTCGCTGTTCCGCCGGGTCGACGGCCGACGGCCCAGCGACGGCGCACGCATCGAGGCCAGCGACAACCCGCTGTGGGCGGCGCACCCCACGTTCAGCGAGTACTTCCACGGCGACACCGGGGAGGGCCTCGGCGCGACCCACCAGACCGGCTGGACCGCGCTGGTGGCCACCTTCGCGCGCCCTCAGGAAGCGAGTGCGGAGTAGTCGGTGTAGCCCTCGGCGCCGCCGCCGTACCAGGTCTGCTGGTTGCTCTCGGCCAGCTCGGCGCCGGCCTCCCAGCGCTGCACCAGGTCGGGGTTGGCGATGAACGGACGACCCACGGCGACCGCGTCGGTCGACCCGTCGGAGATGAGGCGCTCCATCTCGTCGCGGTCGCTCTGCAGCCCGAAGCCGGTGTTCAGCACGAACGGCCCGCTCCACAGCTGCCGGATCGCGGCCAGCGCCGGGTCGGTGGGCTCGGCGAGCACGTGCAGGTAGGCCAGGCCGAGCGGGTCGATCGCCCGGACCAGGGCCAGGTAGGTGTCGAGGTTGTTCTTCTCGGTCATCGCGTTCGCGGCGTGCCCGGGTGACAGGCGCATGCCCACCTTGTCCGCCCCGATCTCCTGCGCCACCGCCTGGGTGACCTCGACGACGAAGCGCGCACGGTTCTCGGGGCTGCCGCCGTAGCCGTCGGTGCGGGTGTTCTCGGAGTCGGAGAGGAACTCGTGCAGCAGGTAGCCGTTCGCGGCGTGCAGCTCCACCCCGTCGAGCCCGGCGGCGATGGCCCGGCGGCTGGCGTCGACGTACTCGGCGATGACGCCCGCCAGCTCGTCGGTCTGCAGCGCGCGGGGGGTGGGGATGTCCTGCATGCCGCTCTTGGTGAACATCTGGGCGCCCTCGGGGGCGATCGCCGACGGCGCGACGGACTCCACGCCCGAGTTGTCCGGGTGCGACATGCGTCCGACGTGCATCAGCTGGACGACGATCTTGCCGCCCTTGCCGTGCACCGCATCGGCGATTCGCGCCCACCCGGCCTGCTGGGCGTCGCTGTGCAGACCCGGCGTGTTGGTGTACCCCTTGCCCACGGCGGAGGGCTGCGTGCCCTCGGCGATGATCACCCCGGCGCCCGCCCGCTGGCGGTAGTACTCGACCTGCAGGTCGCTGGGGGTGCCGTCGTCGTGCGCGCGGCTGCGGGTCAGCGGGGCCATCAGGATGCGGTTGGCGGCGTCGATCGACCCGAGGGTGATCGGTCGCAGCAGCGGGGAGTCGGTGGTGAGGGCGGACATCGGTGCGTACCTCCAAGAGAGCGGGTGTTCCTCGCCGTCCAACCGGCCACCGACGCAACCACTTCCCTGGTGACGGCTTTCTCACACCCGGGCGCACGTCGTCGGTCGAGAGCCCTGTCCGACGCTCGGCCTTGCGCGCTGCATCGACGAGTGTCAATATCGATGCATGTCGAACCACCATGACGTGGCCGTCGAGCAGACGTCGCGTATCGCCCCCCTTGCCCCGCTGGCCCCGCTGGCCCACCAGCCGCTGACCCAGGACTGGGCCGGTGAGCTGGCCATGATGTTCAAGGCGCTGGGTGACCCCGTGCGGCTGCGGCTGATGAGCATCGTCGCCAGCCACGAGGGCGGCGAGGCGTGCGTGTGTGACCTGACCCCGGCGTTCGACCTCTCGCAGCCGACGATCTCCCACCACCTGAAGGTGCTGCGCGAAGCCGGGCTGCTGGTGTGCGAGCGCCGCGGCACCTGGGTCTACTACCGGACCGTGCCTGCCGCGCTGGCCCAGCTCGCGGCCGTCCTCGGCCCGGCCGAGCTCACTGTGCCCGGCTCCCTCGCTGCCGCTCACCGGCAGGTGCTGACGTGAGCGTCCGCACCACCGTCGACACCCCGCAGAGCGCGGTCGTCGGCAAGCTCTCCACCCTCGACCGGTTCCTGCCCGTCTGGATCGGCGTCGCGATGGTCGCCGGGCTGCTGCTGGGCCGCGGCGTGCCCAGCCTCGGCGAGGGGCTGGAGGCGGTGCAGGTCGACGGGATCAGCCTGCCCATCGCCGTGGGGCTGCTGATCATGATGTACCCGGTGCTGGCGAAGGTTCGGTACGACCGGATGGGTTCGGTCACCGGGGACAAGCGCCTGCTCGCCTCGTCGCTGCTGCTGAACTGGGTGCTGGGCCCGTTGCTCATGTTCACCCTGGCCTGGGTGTTCCTGCCCGACCTGCCGGAGTACCGCACCGGGCTGATCATCGTGGGCCTGGCCCGCTGCATCGCCATGGTCATCATCTGGAACGACCTGGCGTGCGGCGACCGGGAGGCAGCGGCCGTCCTCGTCGCCATCAACTCGGTGTTCCAGGTCGTGGCCTTCGCCGTCCTCGGCTGGTTCTACCTGGACGTCCTGCCCGGCTGGCTCGGCCTGGACCAGACCACCATCGACGCCTCCACCTGGGACATCGCCCGCAGCGTGCTCATCTTCCTGGGGATCCCGCTGCTGGCGGGGTTCGGGTCCCGGCGCATCGGGGAGAAGGTCAACGGCCGCACCTGGTACGAGGAGCGCTTCATCCCCCGCATCGGGCCGTTCGCCCTCTACGGGTTGCTGTTCACCATCGTGGTGCTGTTCGCGCTGCAGGGCGACGCCATCACGTCGAACCCCCTCGACGTCGTGCGCATCGCGCTGCCGCTGCTGGTGTACTTCGCGGTGATGTGGGGTGGGGGCTACGCCCTCGGCGCGTCACTGGGCCTGGGTTACGCGCGGACCACCACCCTGGCGTTCACCGCGGCGGGCAACAACTTCGAGCTGGCCATCGCCGTCGCCATCGCCACCTTCGGGGTCACCTCCGGCCAGGCGCTGGCCGGGGTGGTCGGACCCCTCATCGAGGTGCCCGTCCTCGTGGCGCTGGTGTACGTCAGCCTCGCCCTGCGGCGCCGTCGTCTTCGGGGCCGCCCTCTACGGCGATGACGCGACGACCATGGCCGGGTCGCTGGGCTGCGGGGTGCCCACCGCGGTCGCCGACCTGCATCCCGGGCAGACGGTGCTCGACGTCGGCTCCGGGGCCGGCGGCGACGTGCTCCTCGCCGCCGCCCGCGTCGGCCCC
>JBDTDI010000342.1:0-3460 GCA_039923155.1 Mycobacteriaceae bacterium
CCGCACGGTGGGTGGGTGCAGCAGCTTGTCCACGACGCGGCGCACCGCGTGTGCGACCTCGTCACGCTCGGCCGCGGCCAGCTCCGGCAACCGGGTGTCCAGCCGCAGGAGCTCGGCCTCCACCACCTCGGCCGCACGCCGCCGCAGCGCGGTGACCGTCGGGGTGACGGCGGCCGAGCGCTGCGCCGCGAGGTAGGTGGCGACCTCGGTGTCCACGATGGCGTGCGCGGCGGCGGTGTCGTCGGCCGCCGCGCCGGCCGCCGGGTCACGCTGCAGGGACTGCAGGTCCACCAGCACCACCCCGGGCAGCTCGGCCACCGAGGGGTCCACGTCGCGCGGCAGCCCCAGGTCGCAGATCACCAGCGGGCCGCGAGCGGGGTCGCGGTGGGCGAGGGCGGTGTGCACCTGCCCGAGGGTCACCACCGCGCCCACCGCGCCGGTGCAGGTGATGAGCACGTCGGCGTCGGCCACCGCCTCGGGCAGCTCGGCCAGGGTGACCGCCCGGGCCGCGACACCGTGCACCGAGGCGGCGAGCACCGACGCTCGCGACGGGGTCCGGTTCGCCACCAGCACCTGGGCCGCGCCCGCCCGCTGCAGGTGGGCCACGGCGAGGCCGCCCATCGCGCCGGCACCGAGAACCACCACGCGACGCCCCCGCAGGCTGTCCCCACCCAGGATGGCCGACGCCCGGGCCAGGGCCACCGAGACCACCGAACCGCTGGCGGAGTCGATTCCGGTCTCGCTGTGCACCCGCTTGCCGACCCGCAGTGCCTGCTGGGCCAGCTCGTGCACGGTCCGACCGGCGGCCTGGTGGGCCTCGGAGGCGGCGTACGCGGCGCGCACCTGACCCAGGATCTGCTGCTCACCGACCACCATCGAGTCCAGGCCCGCCGCCACCGAGAACAGGTGCTCGACGGCACCTTCCCCGTAGCGCACGTAGAGGTGGTCGCTCAGCTCGGCCACCGGGATCCGGGCGTGGTCGGCGATCACGTCGCCCACGTCGGCAAGCGCGCCGTGGAAGGCGTCGACGACGGCGTAGACCTCCACCCGGTTGCAGGTGGACACGATCAGCGCCTCGGACACGCGCGCGGAGCGCAGCAGCGACTCCAGCAGCTTGGGCCGGTCCGCGTCGGACACGGCGACCCGTTCCAGCGCGGGGACCGGCGCGCTGCGGTGGGACATGCCGACCAGGAGCAGGCTCACCGGATCGCCCCCGCTCCGGCGCGCGAACGGTCCAGCTCGGGGGCCCCGTCTCCGATCGTCGCCGCGGCCCGGCGCGCGAGGTGGAAGGAGAGCACCTGCAGCTCGGCGGCCAGGTCGACCTGACGAACCTCGACGTGCTCGGGGGTCACCAGCATCACCGGAGCGAAGTTCAGGACGCAGGAGATGCCTGCGGCCACGAGCTGGTCACACACCTGCTGCGCCGAGGGGGCAGGGGTCGCCACCACCCCGATGCTCACCCTGAGCTGCGCGCACACCACGGGCAGGGAGTCCACGTGGTGAACCTGCACCCCGCGCACCACCGACCCGATCCGGGCCGGGTCACGGTCGAACAGGGCGGCGACCCGAAAGCCACGTCGGCTGAAGCCGTCGTAGCCGGCCAGGGCCCGCCCGAGGTTGCCCGCGCCGACCAGGGCGACGGAGTGCGCCCGGTCGAGGCCCAGGGTCAGCTCGAGGCGGGTGACCAGCCGCGGGACGTCGTAGCCGACCCCGCGGGTGCCTTGCGAACCGAGGAAGGACAGGTCCTTGCGAAGCTTCGCCGAACCCACGCCGACGGCTGCAGCCAGCTCTTCGCTGGAGACCGTGGTCGCACCGTTCTCGGCCAGGGCAGCGAGCTCGCGCAGGTAGATCGCCAGACGCACCACGGTGGCTTCCGGCACGACCCGGGGTTCAGGTCCGGGACACGGCGCGGAGGCGGGCACGCGCGCGCTCGACGCGCTGCTGCGGTGCTGGCTCACGAGGCTCCCAGGTCCTGGCGCACGTCGACCCGTCTGGTCCGACGCTGGGGTGCTGCGGCTCACCGGCCAGGCCCGAAAAGGGCTCCTACCTGCGACCTTGTTCCAAGGTAGACGCTTGTGAACGCGGGCACAAAGTGAGCGGCTGTGGGCTTGGCCATGGTGCCGACCTGTTCGGTGCCGACCTGTTCGGTGGGGACCGCACGCAGGCGGGCGCCCCGACTCGGATCGAGTCGGGGCGCCCGGGAACGAAACCTGTGGAGGCGGTGGAGCGGGTGGCGGTGCCGAGAGATCAGGCCGCCGGCGGGGTGAGCACCTTGCCGATGGCGAACACGGTGGCGTTCGCGGTGGGGATGTTGCCGCAGAGCACCGGGTTGCCGTTGATCATCGGCGCGTCGGCGGTGCCGGTGATCTTGACGTCGCCACCCTCGACGGAGGTGACGCTGCCGGCCTTGACCAGGCCCGCCGCGTCGTAGCGCTTGGGGATGACGTGGTAGGTCAGGATCTTGGTCAGGTCACCCTTGGGGTCGGCGAGCAGCTTGTCCAGGGTTCCGGCGGGCAGCGCCGCGAAGGCGGAGTCGACCGGGCCGAAGACGGTGAAGGACTTGCTGGTGTCGTTCAGGGTGGGCACCAGGCCGGCGGCCGTTGCCCCCGCCACCAGGGTCTTGAACAGCGGGTTGTTGCTGGCCGCGGTACCCACGGCGGCGTCGACCATGCCCGCCGCGGAGCCGGGGCCCGTCTTCGGCACCTGGTCGCAGGCGGGGCCGAAGATCTGGGAGATCTTGGTGACGCCATCGGTGGAACCGGCGGCCGCGGCCGAGGACGGTGCCTCGGTGGTGGTCGGGGCCTCGGTGGTGGTCGGGGCCTCGGTGGTCGCCGCGGCGGCGGACGAGGTCGGGGTGGTGGAGGCAGACTCGCCGCTGCTGCACGCAGCGAGGGACAGGGTGGTGATGGCGGCGAGGGCGCCGACTGCGGCGAAGCGCTGAGTCTTGTTCACGGGTAGTTCCTCCAAGATTGCGGGCCCGGATCTTCCGGGCCGTCATGTGTACCTACGCGGGGAACCCCGCCTGCGGTTCAGTTGTGGACATCACAGTTGTGCATCGCCCGCCGTACCTCGACGGGCGGACCCGCTACTTGACGCTGAAGTTGATGCGCTGGTAGCCGGACTGACCGTCGGGCAGCACGTTCGTCATCTTCTCGGTCTGCAGCGTCCCCTTCCCGTCGGTGGCGCGGACGGTGAGGAAGTGGTTGCCGGCGCTGACCTTGGGCAGGTCGATGCGCCACATCCGCCACGTGCTGGGTCCTTCGTCCGCGCCGAGGCGGGTCTCGGTCCACGGGCCGTCGTCCAGCTTGGTCTCCACCTTGCTCACCCCGTTGGGCTGCGCCCACGCGGCGCCCGTGGCGGTGACGGTCCCCTTGGGGATCGGGGCCGACAGTCCCTGGGGGAACACGATCTTCGACCCGATCTTCACGGGCGCGACCTTCGCGTAGCCCCGCGGCGTCCA
>JBDTDI010000343.1:0-8677 GCA_039923155.1 Mycobacteriaceae bacterium
CCAGCGCGTGCGCCGGCCGAAGTGGTGGCCCCTCGGGCGCGGAGCGCAGTCGTCGGGCCACGGTGGGCGAGCGTACGGGCCCGGGACGCACTGGTCGGGACGGCGCCCCACGGCGGCGGTGGTGCACCGGTGCTGCGAGGCTCACCGCGTGACCACCACCCCCCGCTCGCCCGAGGCTCTGGTCGCCCTGCTGGCCGGAGCCGGCGTGGCGCACCTCGCGCGTCCGCAGCTGTTCGACCCGATGGTTCCCGCCTCGCTGCCCGGGTCGGCGAGACGCTGGACGCTGGGTTCCGGGGTGGCCGAGCTGGGCTGCGCCGCCCTGCTCGCAGTTCGACGAACACGCCGGCTGGGGGCTCTGTCGTCGGCCGCGCTGTTCGTGGGGGTCTTTCCTGCCAACGTGTCGATGGCGCTGCGCTCGCGGGGATCGTCACGGGGGGCCCGGATCGCGGTGTGGTCACGGTTACCGCTGCAGGTGCCCCTCGTGGTGTGGGCGCTGCGGCTCTCCGCCCACCGTGAGCCGCGCCCCAGGGCCTGATCGGACCGGCTGCGCCCTGGTCGCGTCGGTGAGCAGGGCGCGCAGACCGTCGGCGTCGAGCAGGTTGTTCGCCCGCAGCACGTGGTGGTGGCGGACGTAGACGAAGGCGGCCTCGACCCGCCCCGGGTCGACCCCGGCGAGCTCCGCCCAGGCCAGCCGGTAGGCGGCCAGCTGCACCAGGAGGGCAGGACGGTCCGCGGCGTCCGGGACGCGTCCGGTCTTCCAGTCGACCACGGTGAACCCGCCGTCCCCCTCGGCGAACACCGCGTCGATCCGACCCCGCACCACGGTGCCGGCCAGCTCGGTCTCGAACGGCACCTCCACCTCCACCGGTCGACGCTCCGCCCACTCGGAGGCGAGGAACGCAGCCTGCAGCGCCGCCAGGTCGTCGTGCACCGACGCGGTCTCGTCGGCCGCCCCGGGCAGGTCGTCGAGGTCGAGCAGGCGGGTGGAGCCGAAGCGCCGCTCGACCCAGGCGTGGAACTCGGTGCCGCGCCGGGCCAACGGGCTCGGTGGGTAGGGCAGGGGGCGACGCAGCCGGGCGGCGAACTCGGCCGGGTCGCGGCGCAGCGCCACCAGCTGGCTGACCGACAGCTGCGCAGGCAGGACCACCGACCGCGGTCCCGAGCGGCGACGGTGGCGCTCGGCGAGCAGCGCGTCCACGTCGGCGACCCAGCCGTCGGGGTCGGTGACGTCCTCGGTGGGGACATCGGTGGCGTCGTCGGTGGGAACGGCGGTGGGAACGTTGGGGGGGTGCGGGACCCGCAGGGCGTCGCGGACGCGCTGCGCCCCGGCTTCGACGTCGGGCCGATGCGCCCCCAGCGGGTCCACCGGCCACTGGGCGGTGCGCACCTTGTCCTGGGCCGGGTTGGTCTCCCCCTCGAGGGGGTGCGGTGCCCACTCCTCGACCGTCCCGGCACCGGCCCTCACGAACCCGGCCAGCTCGACCAGGAACTCCGACGGGCCCTTGGGCTTGATCCCCTCCGCGGCCCAGTGGTGTCCCGACAGCAGCAGGGTGTGCTCGGTGCGGGTCAGCGCGACGTAGAGCAGGCGGCGCTCCTCCTCGGCGCGGCGCGCGTCGAACGCCTGCTCGTGGGCATCGAGGGCGTCATTGAGCTGCTTGCGGTCGGTGCAGCAGGACACGTCGAGCACCGGCACGCCGACCCCGGCCCCGCTCGCCGGGTCGGCGTGTGGGTCGGCGGCGTCTCCACGCAGGTGCGACGGCAGCTCGGCCGGGTTCTTCAGCCAGCTCGACTCCCGCTTGCTCCCGGGAAAGACCTTGTCGCACAGGTGCGGCACCGCCACCACCTGCCACTCCAAGCCCTTGGCCGCGTGCACGGTGAGCACCTGCACCCGGTGCGGGTCGACCTCGACCTCGCCGGGGGCGAGACCGTCCTCCGCCTCCTGCGCTGCGGCCAGGTAGCTGAGCAGACCGCCCAGCGTCGGGGCGCTCGTCGCCGTGGCGTAGCCGACGACGACGTCGGCGAAGGCGTCCAGGTGGGCCCGGCCCGAGGCAGCACCACCCGGTCGGGCGACGACCTCCACGTCCACCCGCAACGTTCGCTCCACCTCGGCGACGAGCTCGGGCAGGGGCTGGCCGAGGCGCTCGCGCAGCGAGGCCAGCTCCTCCCCCAGCGCTCGGATCCGCGCGTGCCCGACCGCCGAGTAGCCCCGTTCGGGCCCCGGGTCCGCGATGGCGTCCGCGAGACCCGCCTCCTCGGCCGCGTCCGGGGGGAGCACGTCGTCCACCGCGGCCGCCAGGGTCGCGTCGTCGGCCCCGGCCTGGAAGGCCACCGTGTCGTGGCGGACCCCGAGCTCGCGGGCCCGTCGGTGCAGCGCCACCAGGTCCGCGGCTCCGAGCTGCCACCGGGCCCCGGTCAGCACCCGCGCTGCGGCGCTGCCGGCGAGCGGGTCGGCGAGCAGCCTGAGCACCGCGACGACGTCGGTGACCTCGGGGGTGTCCAGCAGACCGCCGAGGCCGACGACCTCCACCGGCAGCCCCTGCGCGCGCAGGGCGTCGGCGACCGGTCCGGCGTCGGCGCGGCGACGCACCAGCACCGCCGCGGTGGGCGGAGTGGCCCGGCCCTGCGCGGCGGTGCGCTCCAGCTCGGCGTCGTAGCACCGGCGCACGTGCCCGGCCACCCAGGCCAGCTCGTCGTCGACCGTCGCGGTGAGCGCCAGGCGCACCGCACCGGAGCCGGCGCCCGGGCGAGCCCGCAGCTCAGCGACCGGGACGCCCCGTGAGCGGAGCCCGGCGGAGATCCCGTTGGCCAGCTCCAGGGCCTCTGGCGGGTTGCGCCAGCTGGTCAGCAGCTCCAGCCGAGGGGCTGGGGTGCCGTCGGCGCGCAGCGGGAAGTCGGTGGCGAAGCGGGGCAGGTTGGCCGCGGACGCCCCCCGCCAGCCGTAGATCGACTGGATGGGATCGCCGACCGCGGTGAGGGCCAGCTGCGGGTCGACACCACCACCGAACAACGCTCGCAGCAGCACCCGTTGGGCGTGGCCGGTGTCCTGGTACTCGTCGAGCAGCACCGCCCGGAACCGGGTGCGCTCGGCTGCTCCGACCTCGGGGTGCTCGCGCGCAGCCCGGGCGGCCAGCGACATCTGGGCGCCGAAGTCCAGGGCGGACTCCCGCCGCATGGTCTCCTGCAGCCGAGCGAGCAGCGGCAGCAGAGCCAGGCGCTGCTCCTGGGCCGCGAGCCGATCGGTCAGGCCCTTGCCGGGCCCACCCCGCTGTCGCTCACCAGGGGGCAGGGTGTCGACCAGGCGCTGGAGCTCGGCGTGGGCCCCGCGCAGCTCGGCGGCGTCGACGAGGTGCTCGGCCAGCTGGGAGGCCAGGGCCCGGACCCGTTCGGTGATGGTGGCCGGGGTGAGGGTGGTCTCCAGCGGCTCGGCCCAGGTGCTGACCACCTGGTGGGCCAGCTGCCAGGACGCGGTCTCGCTGAGCAGCCGCGCCGAGGGTTCCACCGGCAGCCGCAGACCGTGCTCGGCCAGCAGGCGGCCGGCGTAGGCGTGGTAGGTGCTCACCTCCGGCTCGCCGCCCCGCACCTGGGCGCGCAGCTGCCCGGTCGGGTCGAGCTCGGTCAGCACCGGGCTCTGCGCCAACACCTTCAGCCGGGCGCGCACCCGGGCCGACAGCTGCTGGGCGGCCTTGCGGGTGAACGTCAGGCCGAGGACCTGCTCGGGGCGGACGAGGCCGTTGGCGACCAGCCACACCACCCGGGCGGCCATGGTCTCCGTCTTCCCGGCCCCGGCGCCGGCCACCACGAGCGTCGGTCCGAGCGGGGCGCAGATCACGGCCTCCTGCTCGACGGTGGGCGCGGGCAGCTCCAGGGCCCGCGCGAGGACGGCGGGGCTCAGCACCGGGCGGGTGTTCCGCTCGGGTTTGCTCACGGCTGCGTCACCGGCCGACCGGTGTCCTGGGCGGGGCACGACGAGCGGACCGGGCAGTGCCGGCAGCCGTCGTTGATCCGGGCGACGAACTGCGGGCCGCGGGTGCTGGCGGCCGCGGTCAGCAGCTGGGTGCGCCACCGCTGCTCCGTCTCGGCGTCCGGTGCGGGCTGGACTCGTTCTGCGGCACCGGTGCTGCGGTCCGTCTTGGCCACGTACACCAACCGGGCGCCGCCCGTCGGACCCTGCTGCGGGTGGCTCACGACCCCGCCCTGCCCGACGGCCAGCTGGTAGGTCGCCAGCTGGGGGTTCTCCTGGGCTGCGGCCTTGGTGACGGGGTTCTTCCCCGTCTTCACGTCCACGACGACGAGGCGGCCGAGCCGGTCACGCTCCAGCCGGTCGATGCGCCCGGCGACGTGTGCGGTGACGACCTCGCCGTCGACCTCACCGCTGAGCTCGACCGCCACCTCGACCTCGGTGCCGACCTCGGTGAGCTCGCCGCGAGTGCTGCGCCACCACTGCTGGAAGGCGTCCAGCATGGTGCGGGTCCGCTGCAGCTCGTGCTCGGCGAACCACGGGGCACCCAGGTCCACCGACGTCCACGCGCCGGCCAGGCGCGCATCGACGACGTCGCGGGGGGTGTGACCGGCGAGGGCCTGCACCAGCAGGTGCACCAGCGTGCCGCTGACCGCGGCCACCGCCGAACCGTCCTGGCCGCCGTGGCGCTCCAGGGCCCAGCGCAGCGGGCACGCGCTGAGCAGCTCGACGGTCGACGGGGAGACCCGCACCGGGCCGTCAGCCGGGCGCCACAACGGGGCCGTGGTGCTCACCCCACCCAGGCCGTACCACTGGTCCGGGTGAGCACCGGGCACCCCGGCGGCCGCGAGGCGGGCGAGCTGTGCGGCGGCCCGCTCCCGTCGGTCGGGGTCCGTCCCGCTGCCGGTCGCGGTGCCCGGCGCGCACGCAGCGGCGCGCAGGTCGGCGACGAGGGCCCCGAGCTCGAGGGATCGTCGTGGGGGACGTGCTGAGGGGTCCTCGAGGGCCCCCGTCGGGACGGGCACACCCAGCTCGTCGAGGAACCGGGAGGGGACCAGCTCGGCGTCACCGGCTGCGCTGCGCACGGCCGTGACCACCAGCTGCTCGCCGGCGCGGCTGCAGGCCACCAGGAACAGTCGTCGCTCCTGCGCCAGCAGTGGCGCGCTGCGGGAGAGCACCGCGGCGAGCTCGGGGCCCGGGCCGCCGGCCAGCTCGTCGACCAGGGCCTCGGTGCCCAGCACGCTTCCCCGGGTGCGCAGCGAGGGCCAGAGTCCCTCCTGGACCCCAGCCACCACGACGACCCGCCACTGCCGACCGACCGCGGAGTGCGCGGTGAGCACGGTGACCGCGTCGGCACCCGCCGCCTGGTCGGACCTCGAGTCGCCGGCGATCTCCTGGTCGGAGAGGTAGGTGACGAAACCGGCGACCGTGCCCCGCGGCAGCCGGTCGGTGTACCGGGCGGCGGCGTCGAACAGGGCGATGATCGCGTCGAGGTCGCGGTCGGCCTGCGCGCCGGCCGTGCCGCCCCGGTCCGACGCCGCGAGCCAGCGCCGCTGGGCCCCGCTGGCCTGCCAGGCCGCCCAGAGCACCTCCTCGACCCCGAGCCGCTGCGTCACCGCGTCGCGGGCGGCGGCAAGCACGGCCTGCACACGCCGCAGCGGCGCCAGCTCGGCGTCGGTCAGTCCCCGCAGGAGGCCCTCGTCCAGCGTGTTCGGTCCGCCGGGCCCGGCGGGGGCCAGGACCAGCTCACGCAGCAGCTCGGCGGAGCTGCGGTCGCCCCCTGCGGCGAGCTCCACGCGTCGCAGCCCCCGCCGCAGGCGACGCAGCGCCACCGGGTCGGCACGCCCCAGTGGTGAGGCGAGCAGGGCCGTGACCTGCTCGGCGACGAGGACGGACGCCTCCCCGGGGGGGCTGCTGACCGCGGTGAGGGCGAGGAGAAAGCCGGCCGCGGCGTGCTGGCGCGCCAGGGGCAGCTCGGCGGCGGGGATCCTCAGCGGCACGCCGGCGGCGAGCACCGCCCGGCGCAGCGCGGGCAGGCTCCGGGCGGCGGAGCGCACGATCACCGCGATGTCCGACCAGGGCACCCCGTCGACGAGGTGCGCGCGGCGCACCGTGTCGGCCACCAGCGCCGCCTCCTGCGCCACGGTGGGCAGCACGTGCACCCCCACCGACCCGTCACCGGCTCCGGGGGCGGGCCGCGGACCGCGCTGCGGGCCTGCGCCCGGCAGGTTCGTGCTGATGGTGGCCGCCGCCGCCGCGACGGCGACGGTGCAGCGGTGGGTGGTGTCGAGCAGGACGCGGCGCCCACCCCGCCCCGTTGGCCCCGCCAGCCCGGTCAGGAAGGCGGGGTCGGCACCCCGGAAGCCGAACACGGCCTGGTCCGGGTCACCGGCCACCACCGTCTCCTCGGACCCCGCACCGAGCAGGCTGACCAGCTGCGCGGCACCCGCGTCGAGGTGTTGCGCATCGTCGACGAGCAGGTGCCGCACCCGCTCCCGCTCCCGGCCCAGCAGCTCGGCGTCACCGTGCAGGGCATCCAGCGCCGCGGCGACCAGACCTGCGGCGTCGACGGCGGGGGCGCTGGCCTGGGGCGCCTCCATGCCGACGGCGGCGCGCAGCAGCACCGACTGCTCGTAGGTCGCCCAGAACTGACCGGCCGCCACCCACTCCGACCGGCCGTGGACCCGGCCGAGCCGCACCAGGTCCTCCGGGCCGGCACCGCGCTCGGCGGCACGCAGCAGCAGGTCACGCAGCTCGGTGGCGAAGCCCGCGAGCCCGAGCGCGGGCCGCAGGGACACCGGCCAGCGGGGCGCGCCGTCAACCAGGTCACCGCGCAGCAGCTCTCGCACCACCGCGTCCTGCTCCGGGCCGGTGATGAGCCGGGGCGGGGGGTTCCCGTGCCGGGCGGCCTGCAGGCGGAGCACCGCGAACGCGTAGGAGTGCACGGTGCGCACCAAGGGCTCACGCACGGTCCGCCCCGTCCCCGAGCCACCCCTGCCCGCCACCGGAGCGCCGGCCTGCGGATCGGTGTCGGTGAGTCCTGCGGTGACCTGGCGACGCAGGTCCCGGGCGGCACGGGCACCCGGGGTGAGCACCAGGACCGCGTCGGCCCGGGCGCGGGGCAACCGCAGCCGGCTGACCGCGACGTCGACCAGCAGAGCGGTCTTGCCGGTGCCGGGCCCGCCGAGCACCTGCACCGGGGCTCGGCCCGGCCCGGCCGGCGGGTTCGCGACCAGCTCCGCGGCCGGCCCGTCCCACCTGCGCACGCCCCGGTGCTGATCCGTTGCCGGCCCTGACCTCAGCCACACCCGGTCCCCCTGCACCCGACCATGAGAGCACGAGGGGCCGACACAACCACCGCGCCTGCAGGCCACCGGAGCGGGGTGTGAGGATGAGCTCATGCTGCACGTGCACTCCTGGGGACCACCGCAGGCACCGGTCGTGCTGGCCGTGCACGGGGTGACCGGCCACGGGGGACGCTGGCGCGAGCTGGCCCAGACCGAGCTGGCCGGTGCGCGGGTGCTGGCCCCGGACCTGCGCGGGCACGGCCGCTCCCCCGCTGAACCCCCGTGGAGCCTGGAGCGCCACGCCGCCGACCTGCTCGACGTGCTCGAGGCCGAGAAGGTTGCCCAGGCGGTGGTGCTGGGCCACTCCTTCGGGGGTGCCGTCGCGCTGCACCTGGCTCGGGCCGCCCCGGACCGGGTGCGGGCCCTGGTGCTGCTGGACCCGGCCATCGGCATCGACGTCGACGACGCGCTCGAGGCGGCGCAGGACTCCTGCACCCCGACCACCTGGGCGCAGCCCGGTGACGCCACGGAGTCGAAGGCTGGCGACTGGCCCGGGGTGGCCCGCACCCTCGTCGAGGAGGAGGTCGCCGCACACCTCGCGCGACGCGCCGACGGCCGGTGGGCGTGGCGCACCTGCACGCCTGCGGTGGTCTCCGCGTGGGGCGAGATGGCCCGTGAGCCGGTGCTGCCCCCGCTCGGCCTGCGGACCCTGGTGGTCCCGGCCGGCCAGGTGCAGCCGCCGTTCCTGTCCGTCCCGTTCGCGGCGGCGCTGGCCGCCCAGGAGGGGGTCAGCGTGCACCCCGTGGACTGCGGGCACATGGTCGGTCACCTGGAGCCGGCGGCCGTCGGTGCCCTCGTCCGCGGGCTGCTGGGCAGCTGATGGCGCCGATCACCGACGACCAGGTTGAGCGGGTCCGCGCGGTGATCACCGCCGTCCCGGCCGGGCAGGTGACCACCTACGGCGACGTCGCCGCCGTGACCGGGCTGAGCTCACCCCGGATCGTGGGCACCATCCTCAGCCGCGACGGCGCCGACCTGCCCTGGCACCGGGTGGTGCGGGCGAGCGGTCACCCCGCGCCCCACAAGCACGACGAGCAGCTGGCCCGGCTGCGGGCGGAGGGGGTGCTCGCCGCCGACGGCCGGGTACCGCTGGGCCGCTACCGGACGGAGCTGACCGAGCTCGCCGGGCTCACTTGCGACCCGCCTGCCAGCTGAGGCCCCAGCCGTAGGCCTCGTCCAGCTCCTTGTGACCCCGCTGGACGTAACGCACCTCCCGGCGCACCGCGAGCTCGCCCCCAGTGTTCTCCAGCAGCGCGATCGCGCACATCGAGGCCTCGGACGGCTCGTCCAGGCGCACCTCCACCGGCGCGGAGCCCTGCGGGCTCAAGGTCACCACGGCGTCAGCCGCGGACCAGCTCGCCACCCCCTCGTA
>JBDTDI010000344.1:0-4969 GCA_039923155.1 Mycobacteriaceae bacterium
CTCGCACGTGGTGATGCGCGACCTGCAGCGGATCAACGGCGACCTCGGCATCACGGTGGTGGTGAACCTGCACTTCCTCGACCTGGCGCGGCGCTACGGTCAACGGCTCATCGGCATGCGGGCGGGCCGGGTGGTGTTCGACGGCAACGGCGCCGACGCGGACGAGTCGGTGTTCCGCGACATCTACGGTCGCTCGCTCACTGCGGAGGACGTGCTCGACGCCTCGCAGGACGACACCGTGAGCGCGCCGTGACCCTGCCCGGCCACACCCCGGCGGTGGCCGCGGCACCGGTGAACACGCGGCCCGACCGGCCTCGGACGGCCTGGAAGGGCTGGCTCGTCCTGGTCGTCGTCGCGGGCATCACGTACCTGGCGGGACGGGCAGTCGGCTTCAGCGTCTCGGCGGTGATCAACAACTGGCACAACGGGGTTCGAAACCTGCTACCGCTCACCCAGCCGGAGTACTCGTTCTTCCCGAAGACCCTGCCCGCGCTGGCGGAGACCCTCGAGATGGCGGTCATCGCGACGGCGGTCTCCGCGGCGCTGGGCCTGCCGATCGCGTTCCTCGCCTCCCGGGCGACCAACCCGTCGCACCCGCTGCTGCTCGCGGTGCGCGGGGTGATGAACGTGATCCGGGCCGTGCCCGACATCTTGTCGGCGGCGATCCTGGTGTCGATCGTCGGCGTGGGTGCGCTGTCGGGGGCGATGGCGCTGGTGCTGTTCGACCTGGCGATCATCGTCAAGCTGGTGTCCGAGGCGCTCGACGCGGTCGACCTCGGCGCTCACGAGGCCGCCCTGGCGGCCGGGGCGACGTGGACCACGGCCGCCCGCTCCGGCGTGCTGTCGGAGATCTTGCCCGCCTACGCCTCGCAGGTGCTGTACACCCTCGAGCTGAACGTGCGCGCCTCGACGGTGATCGGGCTGGTGGGCGCCGGTGGTCTTGGCGTGCTGATCGACCAGGAGCGCACGTTCTACCGCTACCACGCCGTAGGCATGATCATCCTCGAGATCCTGGTCGTGGTCGTGGTCATCGAGGCGCTGTCGTCGTGGCTGCGCGGGCGGCTGACCCGATGACCTCGCTGCTGGTCCCGGCCGTCGCTGGTTCGTGCCCTTCGCGCCCGCGGCGTCCGCGCTACCTGGGCCGTCGCGCCGCCACCGCGGTCGTCGTGGCGATCGTCGCTCTGTGCGTCGTCGCCACCGACATGGACTGGGCAGCGTTGGCCGACTTCCCGCGCAACGCCGCCCACTACCTCGGCCTGCTGTTCGGCCCACCGGATCTCTCGACCCTGCCCCAGGCCGCGTCAGCGACGCTGCTGTCGGTCGAGATGGCCTGGGTGGGAACCGTTCTCGGCATCATCGTCTCGTTGCCGCTGAGCTTCCTCGCCACCAACGGGGTGGCGCCGCTGCCGGTTCGACTGGCCGTGCGGGGTGTGTTCGCGGTGCTGCGTGCGGTGCCCGAGGTCGTGATCGCGATCCTCATCCTCTCGGTGACCGGCCTGACTGCGTTCACGGGCGCGCTGGCCATCGCGGTGGGCTCGATCGGCACGCTCGGCAAGTGGGGCTACGAGTCGATGGAGTCGGTGGACCGCGGCCCGATCGAGGCAACCCGGGCGGCCGGTGCCTCACGCGTGCAGATCGTGCGCTGGGGGGTGTGGCCGTCAGCTCAGCCCGAGGTGCTCGCGTTCTGGCTCTACCGATTCGAGATCAGCGTGCGCGCATCCGCCATTCTCGGGTTGATCGGCGCGGGTGGAATCGGAAAGGTGCTGGCCGACAACGTGCAGTTCCGGATCTGGGACGCGGTCGGCACGTTGGTCATCGTGGTGGTGGTCGTGACGGTAGCGATCGACCTGGTGTCGGGAATGCTGCGCCGCCGCTTGATCACCGGTCGGTGGAGCGCTCCGCGCCTGCGTCGGCGGGTCGTGCCGGGCGCGGCCGGGTGAACGACTTCGCCGCCGGTGGTCTCCGCGCGCACATCCGGTCGGTGCTCGCCTCCCTGCTGCCGACGGAGCGGGCGGTGGCCGAGCTCATGCTGCGCCGACCGGAGGCCGTGATCGAGATGTCCTCCCAGCAGGTCGCGGACGAGGCCGGTGCGTCGCGGGCCACGGTCGTGCGCACCAGCCAGAGCCTGGGCTTCTCGGGCTACCAGCAGCTGCGCGTCATGCTCGCGCGCGACCTGGGTACCTCCGCTTCCGTGGCCCCGGCCAGTCCGGTTGCACCGGAGACGGCAGCCGGGGCGGTGCGGGCGTGCTTCGACGGGGTGCGCGACTCGATCTCGTCGATGACCGCCCTGCTCGACGACACCCAGCTGGGCCTCGCCGTCGAGCGGCTCGTGACCGCATCCCGGGTGCTGGTGTGCGGCAACGGGCTGTCGGCCCCGCTGGCCCAGCTCTGCGCGCAGCGACTCAGTGCGCTCGGCCTGGTGGCTGACGCACCGACCGACGGCATCGCGCAGCAGGTGGCGGGGCGCCACCTCGGCGTGCAGGACACGCTGTTGGTGATCAGTGGTTCCGGCGCCAACGAGATGACGATGCGCACCGCCACGGCCGCCCGCCAGGCGGGTGCGTCGGTGGTGGTCGTGACTGCGTTCGGACGGTCGCCGCTGACCGCGGCCGCCGACGTCTCGCTGGTGGTGGGCATGCGTGACCCCACGTTCCGCGACGAGCTGACGGTGACGACCCGCATTCCCCAGTTCATCCTCGTCGAGGGGTTGGTGGCCGGAGTCGCGCACCGGCTCGGTTCGGACGGAGACACCGCACACGCCGAGACGATGGCCGTGGTGGGGGAGAACCTCACCGAGTAGGGCGCAAAGAACGCGCGTCTTGCAAATAGCGTGCTTCTTGGCGGGTATCGCCTCCGTGGTGCGCGATTAGCAGGCTTCTTGTCGGGGCGAGAGGACGATCCGCGACAGCTGTCGCGGTGGCGGTGGCGGGTGTGGCTGGTCATGAGCTGGTGACGGCGGTGGTGGATGCCCTGCTCGTGCAGGACCCGGTGGACAGTGCGGGTTCGGTCGTTGCTGGCGGACGTGGGTCGGGTGCGGGCGGCGGTGGCGGCGGGGCAGGTGAGTCCTGCGTGACCTCGCCCCCCTCTGCGACGCCTGCCACCACGACATCCACGAAGGCCACCCCGTCCTGCGACTGCGCGACGGACGCCACGTCAACGACACCGGCTGGGTCACCGCCCCACCCCAGGCCCACGCCGGCTGAGGCGACCGCCGCACTGAGCAACTTCTGCAGGGACGAAGCGCCAACCGGGCGGGCAAGATCCCTGAGGTGTCCGATTCGAACCGACTGCGCGCCATCCTCGAGCTCGTCGAGGAGTGCATGGCCGAGCCCGACTTGACCGGGTCTGAGCTGGCGGGACGGGCCCACCTGTCGCGCTTCTACTTCGACCGGTTGGTTCGTGCCGCGGTGGGGGAGTCGCCGGGCGCGTTCCGACGTCGACTGCTGCTCGAGCGGGCGGCCCACCGGCTCGGACACGGCAACGACAACGTCATCGACGTCGCGCTCGAGGCGGGGTACGCCTCCCCGGACGCCTTCACCCGGGTCTTCGCACGGGCCTACGGCGCGACACCGACAAGCTTTCGCCGTTGCGGTCCGGGTGGGCACCGGCTCCCGGCGGACAACGGAATCCACTTCCACCCACCCGGCGGGCTTCGCCTGCCGGCACCAGGCAGGAGCTCAGCCATGGACGTGCTCATCCGCATGTACGACCACCACGTCCAGCTCGTCGAGGAGATTGTTGACTGCCTCGCCGGGCTGGACGACACCGTGCTCGACCGCAGGATCGAGATGTCCGTCGAGGGCCTCGACGAGGACCCCTCGCTGCGGCTCCTGGTCCACCGCACCGTTCGGCAGCTCGAGATGTGGTCCACCGCGATCGAGGGGGGCACGCAGATCGGTGTCGGCGGGACGAGCGCGGCCCAGCTGCGTGAACGCCTTGCCGTGGCGGAGCCACGCTTCCGGGCCGCGGTGATCGATCGGGTGCTCGCCGGTGATGCCGACGAGACCTTCCTCGACGCCACCTGCGCGCCGCCGCAGACGTTCTCCCTCGGTGGCGTCCTGGCGCACGTGCTCACCTTCTCCGCCGCACGCCGCACGCTGGCCATCGGAGCCCTGAGCAGTGCCGGCATCACCCGTCTCGGCTCCGGCGACCCGATGAGCTACGTCGGCGGTTCCGGCGACGACGCCTCGACGATCACCCGTCACTTCACCTCGTCCGCTGCGACCCCAGCCGGGCGAGCACCGCGGGGGTGAACGCCCGGCCCACGCGGTCGTACCCGTTGTCGTTGGGGTGGAAGAAGTCGCCGGCCAGCTCGGTCAGGATCCGCGTTCCGGTGGTCGCCACCTCGACCGGGGCCAGCGTCAGGTGCGGCCGTGCCGCAACCACCGCCCGCACCACCGCCGACAGCTCTGCGGCGTCACCGACCCGGGGCCCCCACTGGAACTCAGGCACGTCACCCACGATGGCCCCGCTCGGCAGCGTGTCGCACATCCGCTCCAGGTCGGCCCTGAACTCCGCGGCGCTGCGACGCCCGGCGTCGTTGGACCCGATGCACACGGTGACGACGTCGGCCTGCTCGAGGTGCACGGCGGCGGGCAGCTGGAGGGTCAGGACGTCGGCCACCCGTGCCCCGTAGACGGCCAGGTTCACCACCCGGACGCTGTGACCGGTGTGGGCTGTGGCCGCGGCGACCACACGACCCAACCACGCCGTGGCGAGGCGCGACGAGCCGATGCCCTGGGTCAACGAGTCGCCCAGCGCGACCCACAGCAGCTCGCCGCTGCGGGCACGCTCGTCCCACTGCCGTCTCCGTCGCGCGACGGAGAGCCGGGTGCGCAGGGCCAAGCCGCCGACGGCCATCACGACGGCCAGCACCATGCGCCACACGACCACGGCGCGACCCTAGGCTCAGCTGGTGCCGTCCCGTCGAGCCGTCGACCCCGCCGCGCTCCGCGAGGCCGTCCTCGCG
>JBDTDI010000345.1:0-7379 GCA_039923155.1 Mycobacteriaceae bacterium
AGCGCACGGGGCGACGGGAGTCGATCACCCCGGTGTCGAACCCGGCGAGGTGCAGCCCACCGTGAAAGCGCGCGTGCTCGATCTTGAGGCACCGGTCCATCACGACCTGCAGGCCCGCGGCCTCGGCGTCGGCGGCCACGGCCTCGTCCCAGAGGCCCAGCTGCATCC
Source organism: Mycobacteriaceae bacterium (assembly GCA_039923155.1). GTDB lineage: Bacteria > Actinomycetota > Actinomycetes > Mycobacteriales > Mycobacteriaceae > Rhodococcus_D. The sequence goes on from JBDTDI010000345.1 coordinate 169, forward strand.
AGAACGTGCTCGCCCGGGCCTCGATCGCCTCGGCCAGCACCGCAGCAACGTCGGGCAGTCGGCGGAACACGTCGACGAGCTCGGGGGTCTCCGGCAGCGCCGCCAGGCACGGGTACACCGGGCGCCCCAGGATGGTCGTCTCGTGGGGGTTGACGAAGTAGACGGTGAACCCGGTGCTGGCCAGCAGGTAGGTGGAGACGAAGAAGCTGGCCCGGGCCGGGTTCGACGAGGCGCCGACCACGGCCACGACCGTGGTCGAGGCGAGGATCCGTTGTCGATCTCCTGCGCCGGGTCCGGACCACGTGCGAGTGCTCATCAGGGCTCCTTCGTCGCGGCCGTCAGGGCCTGGTCGAGGTCGAAGAGGATGTCCTCGACGTCCTCCAGTCCGACGCTGATCCGCACCAGGTCCGCCGGCACCCCGGCGGCAGCCAGCTGGTCGGACGAGAGCTGCTGGTGGGTGGTCGAGCCGGGGTGGATGACCAGGGTGCGCACGTCCCCGATGTTGGCCAGGTGGCTGCACAGCTGTACCGACTCGATGAACTTCTGCCCCGCCGCCCGCCCCCCGCGCACCCCGAAGCTGAACACCGCGCCGGGGCCCGCGGGGGTGTACCGCAGCGCCCGGGCGTGGTGGGGGTGGCTCGCCAGCCCGGCCCAGCGCACGTAGCTGATTCGCTCGTCCGCCTCGAGCCAGTGGGCCACCGCGTGGGCGTTGGCCAGGTGGGCGTCCATGCGTTGGGGCAGCGTCTCCACCCCCTGGATGAGCTGGAACGCCGACGGTGCGGCCAGGGCGGCGCCGATGTCGCGCAGCTGTTCGCTGCGCAGCTTGGTGAGGAAGCCGTACTCGCCGAAGTTGTCCCACCAGGACAACCCGCCGTAGCTGCTGACGGGCTCGGTCATCTGGGGGAACCGACCGTTGCCCCAGTTGAAGGTTCCGGCCTCGACCACCACGCCGCCCAACGTGGTCCCGTGGCCGCCGAGGAACTTGGTGGCCGAGTGCACGACGATGTCGGCGCCGTGCTCGATGGGCCGACAGATCCACGGGGTGACCGTCGTGGCGTCCACCACCAGCGGCACCCCGGCCGCGTGCGCCACCTCGGCCAGCCCGGCCAGGTCGGCCACCTCGCCGGAGGGGTTGGAAACTACCTCGGCGTACACGCACCGGGTGCGGTCGGTGATCGCCGCCGCGTAGTCGGCGGGATCGGTGCCCGCGACGAACGTGGTGTCGACGCCGAAGCGGCGCAGCGTGACGTCGAGCTGGGTGATGGTGCCGCCGTAGAGGCTGGCGGCGGAGACGATGTGATCACCGGAGCCGCACAGCGCGGCGAAGACGAGGAACTCTGCGGCCAGGCCGCTGGCCGCAGCGACCGCGCCGATGCCGCCGTCGAGGCTGGCCATCTTCTCCTCGAACGCGGCCACGGTCGGATTGGCGATGCGGCTGTAGATCGTGCCGTACTTCTGCAGCGCGAACAGGCTCGCGGCGTCCTGGGTGTCGGTGAACACGAAGCTGGTGCTGGCGTAGATCGGTTGCGCGCGTGCCCCGGTCGCCGCGTCGGGTGGGGTGCCGGCGTGCAGGGCGCGGGTCCGCAGGCCCCAGGTTCGGTCGGTCATGGCGACCATGGTCCCCCAGCGCCCCCGGACCGACCACGCTCGGGTGGGCCAGCGCACAGCTCGGGTGGCTGCTCCGAGCGCCACCGTGCCGTATCCTGGGCGGGTCGCACTCGCGACGGATACATCCCCACGACGCGCGGACGTTCTTCGCGCGCCTGGCACGTCTCACTGCAGGCTGCAGGACAGCCCCGCTCCCCGCGACGCGCCGAAGTCTCGGAGAGGTCTTTTCGTGCTGCCTGCTTCACCCGCCCATCCCGACGCCATTTCCGCCACCTTCGCGGAGCTCGGCGTGCCCGACGCGCTGCTCACCATCCTGACCCGGGCCGGGATCACCGTCCCGTCCGACATCCAGACCGCGGCCGTGTCCGATGCCCTCGCCGGCCGAAACATCCTGGGCCGCGCGCAGACCGGGTCGGGCAAAACCCTGGCCTTCGGGCTGCCGATGCTCGCGCGACTGGCGTACTCCAGTGTCACTGCGGGCGCCCGCGCGCAGGCGAAGCGGCCCCGCGCGATGGTGCTGGTGCCCACCCGGGAGCTCGCGTTCCAGGTTGTCGACGCCCTCAGCGCTTACGCCGACGCGCTGGGTCTCACGGTGCGCCCCGCGGTGGGGGGCGTCCCGTTCGGTCGGCAGGCCGATCAGCTGCGCCGGGGTGTGGACGTGCTGGTGGCCACCCCCGGGCGTCTGGGCGACCACCTGCGTCAGCAGACCTGCTTCCTGGACGCGGTGGAGATCACCGTCCTGGACGAGGCCGACCAGATGGCCGACATGGGTTTTCTGCCCGAGGTCAAGGCGCTGCTCTCCCAGACCGCGCCCGACGGCCAGCGAATGTTGTTCTCGGCCACCTTGGAGCGGGAGGTGCAGGTGCTGGTGCGGATGTTCCTCGCCGATCACGTCACCCACGCCACCCAGGACGCCACGGCCAGCGTCGACACGATGTCGCACCACGTGCTGCTGGTCGACCGCGGCCAGAAGGATGCCGTGCTGGCCCGCATCGGGGCCCGCGAGGGCCGCACGATCATGTTCGCGCGCACCAAGCTGGGTGCCGAGGGGATCACCGACCGCCTGCGCGAGCAGGGCATCGCCGCGGAGTCGTTGCACGGCGGCAAGGCGCAGAACCAGCGCACCCGGGTGCTCGACCGCTTCAAGACCGGCCGCACCCCGGTGCTGGTGGCCACCGACGTCGCGGCCCGAGGCATCCACGTCGACGGGATCAGCCTCGTGGTGCACGTGGACCCGCCGGCCGACGCCAAGGACTACCTGCACCGCGCGGGTCGTACCGCCCGCGCCGGTGAGGCGGGCACCGTGGTGACGATCGTGCTGCCCAACCAGAAGCGCACGGTGCGCAAGCTGACGCTGTCGGCCGGGGTGAACCCCCGGGCCACCTCGGTGTCCCCGGACTCGGCCGAGCTCACCGAGATCACCGGGGCCCGTGAACCGTCGGGTGAGCCGCTGCCGCTGCAGGTCAAGACGGCGCCTCGTACCGGACACGGCGGGCACGAGCGCCCAGGGGCGCGGCCGCGGACCGGCGGCTACCAGGGCACCAACCCGCGCCCGCGCAGCGACTCGGCCCGCCCGCGGCCCGACGGTGGACCGCACCGCACCGGCGGCTACCGCGGCACCAACCCCCGCCCTCGCCCCGAGGCGGCAGCCTCGCCGTACCGCAGCGCGGCGGCACCGGCGGCGAGCGCGTCGACCCGGTCAGCAGCGCGTCCCGCGGGCGCTGGCGGCTTCCGCAGTCGCTCCGCGGCCCGCGACTACGATGGCGCTGCCCGCCCGAGCAACGGCCAGGACTGAGCGGTCGGCACGCGCTGACCACCTCACCACCCCACCAGGAGGACCCCGTGGCACCGTCACTGCTCGGCAAGATCGCACGGCTGGCGACGAGCCCGCAGGGCAAGCGCGCCTTCAACCAGGCGAAGGACTTCGCCGCCAAGCCGGAGAACCGGGCCAAGATCGAGCAGGCCCGCCAGAAGCTGGTGGAGCGGGCCGGCCGCGGCCGTTCAGGCCCGGACGCGCCTGCGCCACCCGAGCCGGACGCCCCGAAACGCTGAGCGGGCCGGCTCAGTCCAGGAAGACGTCCGGCACGAGCTGGTCGTCGGTTCCCTCGGAGTAGCCGGACAGGTCGGTGACCCCGATCGAGGCCAGCACCTCGTCGTCGACCAGGCTCTGGCCGGTGATCGACCGTCCGGTGGAGCTCAGGACCACGTGGGCGGCATCAGCCACGATGGCCGGGGTCCGCGAACGGGCCATCGCGTCATCCCCTCCGAGCAGGTTCTGCACGGCGGCGGTCGCGATGATCGTGCGGGGCCACAGGGTGTTCGCCGCCACCCCGTCCCCGGCGAGCTCCGTGGCCCAGCCCAGGGTCAGCAGGCTCATGCCGTACTTGGCCAGCGTGTAGGCGGGGTGCGCACCCAACCACTTCGGGTCCAGGTTCAGCGGCGGCGACATGGTGAGCACGTGCGCGTTGTCGCTGTTCTTCAGGTGCGGCAGGGCGGTCTTGGTGAGCAGCCACGTGCCACGCACGTTGATCTGCTGCATCAGGTCGAAGCGTGACGTGGGCAGCTCCGCCGTCGACGCCAGGTTGATGGCGCTCGCGTTGTTGACCACCACATCGATCCCGCCGAACTCGGCCACGCAGGCGTCGACGGCGCGTTGCACGTCCGCGTCCTTGCGGACGTCGCCGACCACGGGGAGCGCCTGGCCCCCTGCGTCGCGGATCTCCTGCGCCGCGGTGTGCACGGTGCCCGGCAGCCGGGGGTCCGGGTCGGAGGTCTTGGCCAGGATCGCCACGTTGGCGCCGTCCCGGGCCGCGCGCAGCGCGATGGCCAGGCCGATGCCGCGGCTGCCTCCCGACATGAGGATGGTCCGACCGGTCAGCGTGTCGCTCACGTGTTCTCCCTGCGTGCGTCATGGGGGTCCGGATCGACTCCGGCCCAGCTGAGCCTGACCGTAACGTCCCACTCGCGCTGCGCGGACCGACGGGCCAGGGTGGAGGCATGACTTCCTCTCCCCCGGCACAGACCGGCACTGCACAGATCGGCGTCACCGGACTCGCGGTCATGGGCGCGAACCTGGCCCGCAACCTCGTGCGGCACGGGCACACCGTGGCCGTGCACAACCGCAGCCAGGAGAAGACCGACCGCCTGCTCGACGAGCACGGCGACGAGGGCACCTTTGTGTCCACCACGACCATGCAGGAGCTCGTCGACGCCCTCGAGAAACCCCGCCGGGTGCTGATCATGGTCAAGGCGGGCGACGCCACCGACGCCGTCATCGATGAGCTGGTGCCCCTGCTGGAGACCGGTGACGTGGTCATCGACGGCGGCAACGCCCGGTTCACCGACACCATCCGCAGGGAGGCTGCGCTCAAGGAGAAGGGCCTGAACTTCGTCGGCGCGGGAGTCTCCGGCGGCGAGGAGGGCGCCCTGAACGGACCCTCGATCATGCCCGGCGGGTCGGCAGAGGCCTACGAGTCGCTGGGCCCGCTGCTGGAGTCCGTCGCGGCGCAGGTGGACGGCACCCCGTGCTGCGTGCACGTCGGCCCGGACGGCGCCGGTCACTTCGTGAAGATGGTGCACAACGGCATCGAGTACGCCGACATGCAGCTCATCGGTGAGGCCTACCACCTGCTGCGGTCCGGGCTGGGCCGCTCCCCCGCCGAGGTTGCCGAGGTGTTCCGCCGGTGGAACACCACCGAGCTGGAGAGCTACCTGGTGGAGATCACCGCCGACGTGCTCGCCCAGACCGACGCGCGCACCGGCAAGCCGATGGTGGACGTCATCAAGGATGCGGCCGAGCAGAAGGGCACCGGGCGCTGGAGCGTGCAGTCGGCGCTGGACCTGGGTGTGCCGGTCAGTGGCATCGCCGAGGCGGTGTTCGCCCGGGCGCTGAGCGGGCACACCGACCAGCGGGCGGCCGCGCGCGGAATGGGCGGTGGGTCCACCCGCTTCTCGGTCGAGGACGCCGAGCAGTTCACCGAGGACGTGCGCCAGGCCCTGTACGCGTCGAAGGTCATCGCCTACGCGCAGGGCTTCGACCAGATCGCGGCCGGCAGCGTCGAGCACGGTTGGGACGTCGACCTCGGGGCCATGGCCACCATCTGGCGCGGCGGCTGCATCATCCGGGCCAAGTTCCTGGACCGTATCAAGGAGGCGTACGAGGCCGAGGAGCGTCCCGCGAGCCTGGTCGTGGCCCCGTTCTTCGCCGAGATCGTCGAGCAGGCCCAGGACAGCTGGCGCCGTGTCGTGGTCGCGGCCACCCAGGCGGGGATCCCCGTGCCCGGGTTCGCCTCGGCCCTGTCCTACTACGACGGGCTGCGGGCCGAGCGGCTGCCCGCGGCGCTCACCCAGGGGCTGCGCGATTTCTTCGGCGCGCACACCTACGAGCGGACCGACGTCGAGGGCACCTTCCACACGCTGTGGGGCACCGAGGACCGCAAGGAGGTCAGCGCGTGAGCTCGGGCCTGACGGGTGGGCACTCCTGAGGGCTCACGTCCGCCTGAAGTTAACCAGGTTGCACCCGATCCGGCCGTCCGCGCGGGTTTCCACGTCGGCGAGCGGATCGGGTGCAGTGGGGCCCGTTTCGGGCGTGACCGCGCAGGGTTGGGCCGACACGGATCAGATCGGCACGCGCCAGCCCGGCACGCCTCAGCCGGTGTAGGACATGACGTGCTTGATCCGGGTGTAGTCCTCCAGGCCGTACATCGACAGGTCCTTGCCGTGCCCGGAGTGGCCGAAACCGCCGTGCGGCATCTCCGCGACGAGGGGGATGTGGGTGTTGATCCACACACACCCGAAGTTGAGCTTCGCCGAGACCCGCATGGCTCGGGCGTGGTCACGGGTGAACACCGACGAGGCCAGGCCGTAGGGCACCCCGTTGGCCCAGCGCAGCGCCTGCGCCTCGTCGGTGAACGACTGCACCGTGACGACCGGCCCGAACACCTCGTTCTGGATGATCTCGTCGTCCTGACGCAGCCCGCCGACCACGGTGGGCTCGTGGAAGAACCCCGCCGCCAGCGCACCACCGATGCGGGAACCACCAGCGGCCACCACCGCGTGGTCGGGCAGCCGGTCCAGGAACCCGCGGACCCGCTCCAGCTGGGTGGCGTTGTTCAACGGGCCCAGGTCCACCTCGTCGGCGGGCAGGCCCACCGTCGTGTCGCGCGCGGCGGCGGCGAGCAGGGCCGTGAGCTCGTCGTGGACCTCCGCGGCAACCAGGACCCGCGTCGCCGCCGTGCAGTCCTGGCCGGCGTTGAAGTAACCGGCCCCGGCGATCGCTGCGGCGGCGGCGGGCAGGTCGGCGTCGGCGAACACGAGCACCGGTGCCTTTCCGCCCAGCTCCAGGTGGGTGCGCTTGAGGTCGCGCGCGGCGGAGCCGGCCACCTCCATACCGGCGCGCACCGAACCGGTGATGGACACCAGCTGCGGGGTGGGGTGCTCCACCAGCGCCCGGCCCGTGTCGCGGTCACCGCACACCACGTTGAGCACCCCGGGGGGCAGGAACTCCGCGGCCAGCTGGGCCATCCGCACCGTGGTCACCGGGGTGGTGTCGGAGGGCTTGAGAACCACCGTGTTGCCGGCGGCCAGGGCCGGGGCGAACTTCC
>JBDTDI010000346.1:0-2819 GCA_039923155.1 Mycobacteriaceae bacterium
CAGGCCGCCGGCGTTGGTGGAGACGTTGCCCCCGATCGTCGACCAAGGAGAGCTGGCCGGGTCCGGTGGGTACCACAGACCGTCGACGGCGCAGCGGGCTCGCAGGTCGTCGTTGATCACGCCGGGCTGGACCACGGTCAGGTGCTCGGCCGCGTTCACCTCGAGGACCGAGTCCATCGCCTCCAGGGACAGCACGATGCAGCCCGCCACCGCGTTGGCCCCTCCGGAGAGCCCGGTACCGGCTCCCCGGGGTACCAGCGGCACCCCGTTGTGCAGGCACCACCGGACGCAGGCCTGGACCTCCGCGGTGCTGCGCGCCCGCACCACGGCCAGGGGCAAGGACGAGACCGCCCACTCCGCCTCGTCGTGGGCGTAGCGGGCGGTCACGTCGGGGTCGGTGAGGACTCGCCCCTCGCCCAACGACGCCCGCAGGGCGTCCAGCGCAGGGGTCGAGGGCTCGGCGAGGAGGGTCATCCCCTCACGGTAGCCCGACCGGTCAAGCCTCGGCTCAGCCCGCGGCGGCGGCCTTCAGCTTGCTGCCCGCGGTGACCTTGGCGGTCTTGGACGCGGGGATGTGCAGCGCCTCCCCGGTGGCGGGGTTGCGGCCCTCGCGAGCCGAGCGCGATCCCTGCTCGAAGGTCAGGAAGCCGGCGATGGTCAGCTTGTCCGTGCCGCCGGCGACGACCTCGAAGGCGACGTCCTGGAACGCGGCGAGCACCTTGTCGGCGTCGGTCTGGGAGACGCCCGCCTTGTCGGCGATGGTGCTGATGAGGTCCTTGCGGTTCATTCTTCCTCCAGTTTCTCGCCGTCCTGGTCGACGGCACCGTGCTCCACCGTAAGGCGCAAGGGGCCTTCGGCGTGAACCACAGGCGGTGCGCGGGGTGTCGGCGAGTCGTTTCGGGGCCCCGACGGGTCCGGGGGGCCCGCTGCGATCAGCGGGCCCGACGGCGCGAGGGGGCCGACAGAGCCGCGGCCGCCCGCGCCATCTCGGACCCGAACGGGTTGTCGTGCACCATGTACGTCCACGTCGCGGTGGGACGTTGCAGACCCTCGCCCGCCAGGTCAGCCCCGTCCTCGTCGATCGTCACCGTGTCGAACGTCTCCGCGGCCCGCGTCCCGATCTGCTCACCCAGCTCGGTAAACGCCGGGATCATCGCCCGATGAAACTCGTCCAAGGGGTTCTCCCGGCTCAGGGCGCGCAGGTGGATGCTCTCCCGCAGGTCGGTGAGGAACGCCAGGTGCTCGGCCCACAACCGGTCCAGGTGGTGCAGCGTGATCGCCCGCGCCGCCTCGGTGAGCACCTGCGCGCCCACCTCCTCGCTGCGCTCGGCCCACCGCTGCGGGCACGCCTGCTCCAGGTCGCGCGCGGCACGGTCGGTGTGCAACAGCTCGGTGCGCCGGGCGTCGAGCAGACCCCGCTGGGTCTCGATCAGCAGGTTGTAGCGCCACGTGTTGCGGTGCACCTCCTCCAGCGCCGCCTCCGCCACCTTCTGCGCGTGGGTGACCACCCGGTGCGCGCGGGAGGTGGTGAGCCGACCGTCGGGCGCCTCACTGGGTACCGGCTCCGCGTCGGGGGTGTTGGTCGCCACGATGTCGTCGCGAACGCTGGTGAAGAACACGGTGCGTCCCGGGTCGCCCTGGCGGCCCGCCCGGCCCCGCAGCTGGTCGTCGAGACGGCTGCTGACGTGCCGACCCGCCCCCACCACGCACAGCCCGCCGGCGGCCACCACCGCCTTGCGCTCGGCCTCGGCCGACCCGCCGAGGCGAATGTCGGTACCGCGGCCGGCCATCTGCGTGCTGACGACCACCGCACCGGCGGCGCCGGCCTCGGCGATGATCGCAGCCTCCTCGGCGTCGTTCTTGGCGTTGAGGACCACGCAGTCGACGCCGCCCTCGCGCAGCGCCGCGGAGATCCGCTCGGACTCGGCCACGTCGCGGGTGCCGACGAGGACCGGCTGGGTGCTCTCGTGGGTGTGGCGCACGTGGGCCACCAGCGCGGCCTCCTTGTGGGCCGGGGTGTCGAACACCTCGTCGGGTGAGTCCTGCCTGATCGCCGGGGTGTTCGCCGGCACCTGCGACACGCCCAGCGAGTAGTGGGTGCGCAGCTGCTCGGCCGCGGCGGAGGCGGTGCCCGTCATCCCGCACAGGCTCCGGTAGCGCCCCAGCAGCCCCTGCACCGTGATCGTGTCGAGCACCTCGCCGGACTCGCTGAGCACGAGCCCCTCCTTGCTCTCGACCGCCGACTGAAGCCCGTCCGGCCAGCGCTGCAGGTGCGCGACCCGCCCGCGCGAGGCGTTGATCAGCGCGACCCGGCCGTCGCGCACCAGGTAGTGCACGTCGCGCTGCAGCAGCACGTGCGCGTGCAGCGCCACGTTGACCTGGGTGAGGGTGGCCAAGTTCTCGGGGGCGTACAGGTCCAGCGACAGGGTCTTCTCCACGGCGCGGGCCCCTGCCTCGGTGAGGTGGACGTTGCGCTCGTCGGCGTCGGCACGGTGGTGCACCCCGGGGCGAAGGCCCCGCACCACCTTGTTGATCCGCGGCGAGGGTCCGCTGCCGGCCACCGAGCCGGCGATGACCAGGGGAACCAGCGCCTCGTCGATCATCACCGAGTCGGCCTCGTCCACCAGGGCGACGTCGGGGGTGGGGGCCACCAGCGCCGCGACATCGGTCGCGGTGCGGTCGCGCAGCACGTCGAAGCCGACCTCGCTGACCGAGCCGTAGCAGACGTCGCATGCGTAGGCGGCTCGGCGTTCGTCGGGGGTGGACGTGGCCTCGATCGCGCCGACGCTGACCCCCAGCGCAGCGTAGAGCGGGCCCAT
>JBDTDI010000347.1:0-17494 GCA_039923155.1 Mycobacteriaceae bacterium
GCAGCAGCAGGTCAGCCACGTCGGTGGGCGCCAGCGCGAGCCAGCCGTCACCACCGGCCAGGGCGCCACATCCGGTCCAGGTCACCTCCCCGGACGCGGTCAGCTCGTCGAGCAGGGCGGGGGAGTAGCCGCGCAGGCGCGCGGGCAGCACCAGGGTCTCCAGGGCACTGGCGGGTAGCGGGGCGCCGGCGAGCTGTTCGACCACGGCCAACAGGTCGTCGGCGGTGGGCACGGTGTGCAACCTGCCGGATCCGGCTCGGGAGGAGGTCTCGGCGCGGCCGATGCCGTGCCAGGCAGGCAGGAAACGGCCGAGCGCCGCAGGCTCCACCGGCTCCACCTCGGCCCGGAGCCTGGCCAGCGACGCCCGCCGGATGCGGCGCAGCACGTCGGAGTCGCAGTACTCGGTGCTGGCGCCATCGGGTCGTAGCTCGCCGCGAACCAGCCGACCCGTTCCGGTGAGCCGGTCGAGCACGCCGGCCACCACGGCCACCCCCAGCCCCAGCCGAGAAGCCAGCTGTGCAGGGGGGAACGGGCCGTGGGTGCGGGCGTAGCGGCCCACGAGCTCGGCCAACGGGTCGCTCACGGGCTCGGTGAACACCTCGGGCACCCCCACCGGCAGGGCGACCCCCAGGGCGTCGCGGTAGCGCCCGGCGTCCTCGACCGCGATGACCCGGTCGTGGCCGGCGATGCGAACCTGCAGCGCCCGCCGGGCGGAGACCAGCTCCTGCACCCACGCGGGTGCTGCGCCCCGCTCGGCCGCGTCCTCGACGGACAGGTCACCGACGAAGCGCAGCAGGTCGGCCAGGCCCTCGGCGTCGCGGACGTGACGATCGGGGTCGGTGCGCTGCAGCTGCGCCTCGATCTCGGCGAGCGCGTCGGCGTCCAGCAGCTCACGAACGCTCTCGGTGCCCAGCAGCTCCGCGAGCAGCGTCGAGTCCAGGCTCAGCGCTGCGGCCCGGCGCTCGGCCAGCGGCGCGTCGAGCTCGTAGAGGAACGTGCCGACGTAACCGAAGAGCAGGCTCCGCGCGAAGGGGGAGGGCGCCGACGTGGTGACCTCCACGACCTTGACCCGGCGGGCTGCGATGTCGGCCATCAGCTCACGCAGCCCAGGTAGGTCGTAGACGTCCTGCACGCATTCGCGCATGGCCTCCAGCACCACGGGGAACTGCTCGTAGGAGCTGGCGACCTCGAGCAGCTGGGCCGAGCGCTGGCGCTGCTGCCACAGCGGTGAGCGGCGGCCGGGGTCACGCCGCGGCAACAGCAGCGAGCGGGCGGCGCACTCGCGGAAGCGGGCCGCGAACAGGGCCGAGCCGCCCACCTCGGTGATCACCAGCTGCTCCACCTCGTCGGGGTCGAGCAGCACGTCCTCCGCCCCGGCGAGCACCTCCTGCCCGGTGTCGTCGAAGGACCCCCCGTCCCACGTCGCGGGTAGCCGAAGCACGATCCCGTCGTCGGCGCTCGCGACCCGCGCGTCGACCCCACGCCGCTCCCGCATCCGGGCGGCGACCGCGAGCGCCCACGGCCCGTTGACCTGCGCTCCGAACGGGGAGTGCACCGCCACCTGCCAGTCACCGAGCTCGTCGCGGAACCGCTCGACGACGATGGTGCGGTCGTCGGGGACCCGCCCGGTGGCCTCGCGCTGCTCGCCGACGTAGGCCAGCAGGTTGTCCACCGCCCAGGCGTCGAGCCCGGCGGCCTCGGCGCGGGCCCGGGCCGCCGGGGTGTCCAGGGCCACCAGCTCGCGGACGAACGCGCCCAGCGCCCGGCCCAGCTCGAGCGGACGCCCGACGGACTCCCCCCGCCAGAACGGCATCTTGGCCGGTTGTCCCGGCGCGGGGACGGCGATCACCCGGTCGTGGGTGATGTCCTGCACCCGCCAGGCGGTGGAGCCGAGCAGGAAGGTGTCACCCACCCGGGACTCGTAGACCATCTCCTCGTCCAGCTCGCCCACCCGCGAGCCCCGGGAGCCGTCCTCCCCGCCCGGGGTCATCACCGTGAACAGGCCGCGGTCCGGGATGGTGCCGCCGGAGGTGACGGCCAGGCGCTGGGCCCCGGGGCGCCCCCGCAGTTCGTCGCTCACCCGGTCCCAGGTGATGCGGGCGCGGAGCTCACCGAACTGCTCGCTGGGGTAGCGGCCGGCGAGCATGTCCAGCACCGAGTTGAGCGCCGAGTCCGGCAGCGCCGCGAACGGCGCGGCCCGGCGGATGACCGTGGCCAGGTCGCTGACCGTCCAGGGTTCCAGCGCCACCATGGCCACCACGTGCTGGGCGAGCACGTCGAGGGGGTTGCGGGGGTAGCGCATGCTCTCGATGGCCCCGGCCGCCATCCGCTCGGCCACCACCGCGCAGGAGACGAGGTCACCGCGGAACTTGGGGAACATCACCCCGGTGGACACCGCCCCCACCTGGTGCCCGGCCCGGCCCACCCGCTGCAGACCGGCGGCCACGCTGGGCGGGGCCTCGACCTGCACCACCAGATCGACCGCGCCCATGTCGATGCCGAGCTCGAGCGACGAGGTGGCCACCACGCAGGGCAACGTGCCGCCCTTCAGCGCCTCCTCCACCCCGGTGCGCTGCTCGCGCGACATCGACCCGTGGTGCGCGCGGGCGATGATCACCTCACCCTCGCCGCCGCTCCCGGGGGACGTCCCGGCCGCACCCGCGACCTCCGCTGGGTAGGCCGCACCCGCAGCGGGCTCGTTCACCAGCTCGTTGAGCTTGGCCGTGAGCCGCTCGGCCAGGCGCCGGGAGTTGCAGAACACGATGGTTGACCGGTGCGCCTGGACGAGCTCGAGGATCCGGGCCTCCACCGAGGGCCAGATCGAGGTGCGGGTCTCCGCCCCGGCCGCGGACCCGTCGACCTCACCGGTGGGCTGTCCGAGGCTCGCCATGTCCTCCACCGGCACCTGCACGGTCACCTCGATGGTCTTGCTCGAGGGGGGTTGCACCACCTGGACCGGCGCTGCACCGCCGAGGAAGGCCGCCACCTCGTCGACCGGGCGCACGGTGGCGGAGAGCCCGATGCGCTGCGCCGGTCGCTCCAGCAGCTCGTCGAGGCGCTCCAGGCTCACCGCGAGGTGCGCGCCACGCTTGGTGGCGGCAACGGAGTGCACCTCGTCGACGATCACCGTCTCCACCCCGCGCAGCGACTCCCGTGCCGCGGAGGTGAGCAGCAGGAACAGCGACTCCGGCGTCGTCACCAGCACGTCCGGTGGCGTCTTGTTGAAGGCGCGCCGCTCCTCGGCCGGGGTGTCCCCGCTGCGGGAGCCGACGGTGATCTCGCGCAGCGGCTCCCCTCGGCGCTGCGCCTCCTGCCGGATGCCGGCCAGCGGTGAGCGCAGGTTGCGCTGCACGTCCACCGCGAGCGCCTTGAGCGGGGACACGTACACCACCCGGCACCGCAGCTTCGGGTCCGCGGGAACCGGCTCGGCAGCCAGACGGTCCAGCGCCCAGAGGAACGCGGCCAAGGTCTTGCCGGAGCCGGTGGGGGCCACCACCAGCGCGTGGTGGCCGGCCTGGGCGGCGGCCCAGGCCCCGGTCTGGGCGGGTGTGGGGGCGTGGAAGGCGCCGGTGAACCATGCGCGGGTGGCGGGCGAGAACCCACCCAGCACGTCGGTCGTGGCGTCCCCACTCATGGGACTGATTTTGCACCCCGGCCCCGACAGTCCGCTCGGGGCTGGCATCGAGCGCGACTGCGACAGGCCGGCAGCGGACGTCGGGTGGCGACCGAGGTGCGAAAAACTCTCAGCCCACACCGGCGTGGCTGCACCCGATCAGCCCGCTCACCCGGGAATCCGCCTGACACCCCGAATCCGGTGCAGCCTCGCCCACGCCGGGCCGCCCCCGCAGCGCCACCCTCACCCACCGACTGCGCCCAAGCCGACGGCGCTACGCTCCGAGCAGGCAACTCCAGCAGGCAACGACGCGAAGGACGAGGCACACGATGGCACGGTTCGACGGACGGGTAGCGATCATCAGTGGTGGCGGGCAGGGCATCGGTTTCGGCATCGCGGAGCGGTTGAGCTCCGAGGGTGCGGCCGTCGCCCTGCTGGACATGAACGCCGAGACGGTCGCCTCCAGCGCCGAGGCGCTGACCCTGAAGGGGGCGAAGGACATCGGCATCGCGTGCGACGTCTCCGACGAGGCGAGCGTCAACGCCGCGGTGGAGCAAGCCGTGTCCGAGCTGGGCAAGCTGGACATCGTCGTCAACAACGCGGGTATCACCCGCGACAACATGCTGTTCAAGATGAGCGTCGAAGAGTTCGACCTGGTGCTGGCGGTGCACCTGCGGGGCACGTTCCTGCTGACCAAGGCAGCGCAGAAGCACCTGGTGGACAACAAGTACGGGCGGGTCATCAACCTGTCAAGCCGCAGCGCCCTCGGCAACCGCGGGCAGGCAAACTACTCGGCGGCGAAGGCGGGGATCATCGGCTTCACCGCCACCGCGGCCATCGAGCTGGGCAAGTTCGGCATCACGGTCAACGCGGTGGCGCCAGGGTTCATCGACACGGCCATGACCGAGGCCACCGCCCGCCGGATGGGGATCACCCCCGACCAGTTCCGCGAGGGTGCGGCCCAGCAGATCCCGGTGGGACGGGTGGGGCAGCCGGCCGACATCGCGGCCGCGGTGGCCTTCTTCGCCAGCGAGGACGCAGGCTTCGTGTCCGGGCAGACACTGCACGTCAACGGCGGGCAGCGCTGACGCGTCCCGCCCACCGACCCTGACCGCATCCGGCGTCCTCGGATGAGCTCCGCGCTGCGGGTGGCGCTGGTGGCGGGGCCGGACCCGGGCCATGCGTTCCCCGCAGTGGCGCTCGCGCTGCGGCTGCGTGCGGCAGGGCACCACCCGGTGCTGCTCACCGGCACCCGGTGGCTGTCCCGGGTGCGTGCGGAGGGTCTCGCGGTGCGCGAGCTGCCCGGCCTCGCGCTGCGGCCCGGCGACGACGACGCCGACGCGGGGCAACGTCTGCACGCCCGCTCGGCCCGGATGTCGACCGAGCTGCTGCCGCTGCTGGACGAGCTCGGCACCGAGCTCGTCGTGTCTGACGTGCTCACCGCGGGTGGGGGGATGGCCGCAGAGCGCTGCGGGCTGCCGTGGGTGGAGCTCGACCCGCACCCGCTCTACCTGCCCTCGCGCGGGTTGCCCCCGGTCGGCAGCGGTCTGGCTCCGGGGGTGGGGGTCCGGGGTCGGGCCAGGGACGCGCTGCTGCGCGCCATGACCGCTCGGTCGCTGCGCCAGGGTGCTCGTCACCGCGCGGCGGCACGACGCGCGGTGGGGCTGGCGCCCACCGATCCGGGGCCGGCGGCGCGCCTGGTGGCCACCATGCCCGCCCTGGAGGTCGACCGGCCCGACTGGCCCTCCACCGCGCACCTCGTGGGCCTGCTGGCGTGGGACCCGGCGCGCATCGACCTGATCCCACCGCGGGGAGACGCCCCCCTCGTGCTGCTGAGCGAGTCCACTGCCCTGGGCGGTACCGAGGGCCTGCTGCGTGCCGCCCTGGACGGCCTGAGCGGGACACGGCTGGTCTGCACCACCCTCGACGGCGACACCACGCTCACGGACCTGCCGTCGTGGGCGGCGCTCGGGCCCGGTCGCCAGGCCCCGCTGCTGGCACAGGCCCGGGTGACGGTCTGCGGAGGGGGTCACGGCATGTTGGCGAAGAGCCTGGCCGCGGGGGTGCCTGCGGTGGTCGTCCCCGGTGGCGGTGACCAGTGGGAGCTCGCGCAGCGGGCCGCGCGAAGGGGTTGCGCGGTCGTCGTGCGGCCGCTCACCGCCACGGCCCTGGCGGCAGCGGTGCACCAGGTGCTGGACGAGCCCCGCTTTGCTGCGTCGGCCCGGGCTGCGGCGGCCACCGCCGGGCGGGTGCGTAACCCGGTCGAGGTGTGTGCCGCGGCGGCCCGTTGAGCGAGGTCAGGGCGTCGGCTCCTACGGTGGGGCGGTGCGCCTGTCGGAGTTCGACGTCCTCGTGGTGGCCGAGCTCGGTCGTGCGCGTGGCGACGCGATCGTCGCCGACCACGTCCTGCAGCGTCTGCGCGGGCGGACCGCTGCGGCGGCGCTCGAGGCCGGCGAGGAGCCTCGCGTCGTCTGGTTGGCGCTGTGCGAGGAGTTCGACGTGCCGCCGGAACGCAGGTTCGGTCCCGACGACTGAGCGTCTCCCTCGATGATGGGCGGTGCCGCAGCGGGACCTCAGTCCCGGGTCGGGGTCTGGCGGGCGATCGGGGCCTGCCCGGTCCGCCGTGCGTGCTCCCAGGCCGCGTCGTGCTGCTCCTGGGCCCGCCGAGCCCGGTCGGCGCCGACCTGCGCCTCCTGTTCCGGGGTGGCCATTCCCTCGGCCACCAGCTGCTCCAGGTGCACCTGCTCGTTGATCTCCTCGAGCCGCGCCTGGTCGGCAGCGTCTCGCTCGGTGTCGTCGTCGCCGCTTCGGCCCTCCCGCTCTCGCCGGTAGGGGTTGTCGCTGCTCAGCCCCCCGCTCACCCGTCCGTAGAGGCCGATCAGCAGCAGGATCATGCCCACGACGAAGCTGAAGAAGACGTTCGGGATGGTGAAGTTCAGGATGTTGAGGCTGGTGTCCAGAAAGGCCAGGTTCACCAGCCCCGAGAGGATGAACAGCGCGCCCACGCCGGCGGTGACCGTCGAGGCGCTGCGGCCTCCTCGAGCTCCCGCGGCGATGAGCACGGCCCCGACGACCAGTGAGATCACCGAGAGCAGGCCGTTGGAGCTCAAACCGGCCACGTTGTCCCCGCTGGTCTCGAAGAATCCCAGACGGCTGACGAGGCCGAGGATCCCGAAGGCCCACAGCACCAGACCCATGACGGCCGCCCCGACGCGGTGCACGGTGCCCAGGGCACCGGTGTGACGGGCATAGAGCTGTACGTTGCTCATGACGTCCTCCTCGGCGGCGCCAGCTCCTGGGCGGGGCTCGGGGCTCACCCAAGTGTGCCCCCGGGGGCGGGTCCCGTGCAGTGCGACTTTCGTCGTGAGCCGCGTCGGCGTGTTGCTACTACCCTCGAACACGTGTTCGTCTAGGCTGGGTCCCGGTTCGGGCGAGGTTGTCCACACCGGCGTGGTTCATCCACAGCCGGGTTCGTTCTCCCGTTCCTGTCGGGCCCGGGTCCTACCGTTGTCACCGACCGCACGACCTGAACGACGAGCGTGCCCCGCGCACACTGACGAGGAGACGACGATGGCTGCAGCACCGGACAGGGACAAGGCCCTCGAGCTGGCGATGTCCCAGATCGACAAGAACTTCGGCAAGGGATCGGTGATGCGCCTCGGGGACGAGGCCCGGGTGCCCATCGCCGTGATCCCGACCGGTTCCATCGCGCTGGACGTGGCGCTGGGGATCGGCGGGTTGCCCCGGGGGCGGGTGGTCGAGATCTACGGCCCCGAGTCCTCCGGCAAGACCACCATCGCCCTGCACGCGGTGGCGGAGGCGCAGAAGGCCGGGGGAATCGCCGCCTTCATCGACGCCGAGCACGCCCTCGACCCGGACTACGCCCAGAAGCTGGGCGTCGACACCGACGCTCTGCTGGTCTCCCAGCCCGACACCGGTGAGCAGGCGCTGGAGATCGCCGACATGCTCATCCGCTCCGGTGCGCTCGACATCCTGGTGATCGACTCGGTGGCGGCGCTGGTGCCGCGCGCGGAGATCGAGGGCGAGATGGGCGACAGCCACGTCGGTCTGCAGGCACGGTTGATGAGCCAGGCGCTGCGCAAGATGACCGGCGCGATGAGCACCTCCGGCACCACGGTGATCTTCATCAACCAGCTGCGCGAGAAGATCGGCGTGATGTTCGGGTCCCCGGAGACCACCACGGGCGGCAAGGCGTTGAAGTTCTACGCCTCCGTGCGCCTGGACATCCGCCGGATCGAGACGCTGAAGGACGGCACCGACGCGGTGGGCAACCGCACCCGGGTCAAGGTGGTCAAGAACAAGGTGGCCCCGCCGTTCAAGCAGGCCGAGTTCGACATCCTCTACGGCCACGGGGTCAGCCGGGAGGGTTCGCTGATCGACATGGGCGTGGACCACGGCTTCGTCCGCAAGTCCGGTGCCTGGTACACCTACGGCGGCGACCAGCTGGGCCAGGGCAAGGAGAACGCCCGCAAGTTCCTGCTGGAGAACCCCGACGTCGGGGTGGAGATCGAGAAGAAGATCAAGGAGAAGCTGGGCATCGGGGCGGTGCTGACCGCTGACGACGTCGAGCCGCTGCCCGCCCCGGTCGACTTCTGAGTGCCTCGACCCCGTCGGTGAGGTCTGCAACCCATGTCCGGTGAAACGAGCACCTCGGACGAGGACCAGGTGCGAGAGGCCTGCCTGCGTCTGCTCGCCACCCGGCCCCGCAGCCGCCACGAGCTGGTGCAGCGGTTGCGGGGCCGAGACTGCTCCGAGCTGGTCCTGGAGCGGGTGCTCGACCGTCTAACGGCGGTCGGGCTCGTCGACGACGCGGCCTTCGCCAACGCCTGGGTCCGCTCCCGTCACGCGCACTCCGGCAAGAGCCGGCGGGCGTTGGCCGCCGAGCTGCGGACGAAGGGCATCGGCGACGAGCAGGCCAAGGCAGCTCTGGCCCAGGTGGACGACGACGACGAGCACCGGCGGGCGACCGAGGTGATCGCTCGCAAGCTCCGGTCGACCGTCGTCCCCGCCGATGCCGCTGGGCAGGCTGCACTCACCCGCCGGCTGGTGGGCATGCTGGCCCGGCGGGGCTACCCCGCCGACGTGGTCCGGTCCGTGGTGGAAGCCGAGCTGAGGGCTGGCACCGAGCGTCTCACCTGAACGTCGACGAGGCGCGCAGCGCTCAGGCCGTCGCGGCGCCGGTCTCGGCGTCGACGATCTGCATCGAGCCGCTCGCGCTGGACCGGGACGCTCGGCGCTGGAGGTACTCGGCAAACTTGCTGAGCCCGTAGTTGATGAGGATGTAGATCACCGCAACCACCACGTAGACCTGAATCGGGTTGTTGAGGTTCTGGATCAACAGCTGGCCCTGCTTCAGCAGCTCGATGTAACCGCCGATGAGGGCGATCAACGAGGTGTCCTTCAGCACGACGATCAGCTGGCTGATGAGCGAGGGCAGCATGACCCGGAACGCCTGCGGAAGCAGGATGGTGCGCAGAGTCGCCTGGTCGGTCATTCCGATCGCCAGCGCCGCCTCCCGCTGCCCCCTGGGCAGGGAGACGACTCCGGCGCGGACGATCTCGGCGATGATGACGCAGTTGTAGAGGGTCAGCCCGATGACGAGGATCCACAGACCGCGTCCGCCGGGCAGGAAGCTCAGGTCGACGTTGTAGGAGGTCACCAGGGTGTAGACCAGCAGGATCGTGATGACCACGGGCAGCCCGCGGAGCAGCTCGATCAGCGCCACCACCGGCACGCGCCCGACCCGACCCAGCGACAGTCGCAGGACGGCGATGACCGTCCCGATCAGCAGCGACAGCACGATGGCGACTGCGGCCGCGCGGATCGTGTTCCACAGGCCCATTCCGATGAGCCGCCACACGGCCTGGAAGTCCTTGTCGCCAGGGTTGAGCAGCGGGGACCACAGATCTCCGTCGAACTGGCCACGATCGATGAGTCTCAGCGCGGCCAGCACGAGCAGGGCGAGCACGAAAGCTGCCCCGATGAGGCTGAAGACGAGGGAGCGTCGACGAGCTCGTGGTCCCGGCGCGTCGAACAGCACCGACGCGCCCGCGGCAGGCGCGGCCTTCGCCTTGGGCTTCTTCTCGCGAGTGGTCGCGGTCATCGCAGGATCGCCACCTTTCGTTCGATGAGCGCCAGCGCTGCGCCTGCGCTCAGGGTGATGATCAGGTACCCGATGGCCGACCCGATGTACACCGGCAGAGCCGGCTCGCCCGAGGCGCTGGACAGGCCCTTCGCGACGCTGTACAGGTCACCACCAACCCCGAACGCGCCGACCACCGCAGAGTTCTTGAACATGGCGATGATGACGCTGCCCAGCGGCGGCACCACCGTGCGGAACGCCTGGGGAAGCACGACTGTCGACAGCGACTGGGTGAAGTTCAGGCCGATGGAGCGAGCCGCCTCGGCCTGTCCGGGCGAGACCGAGTTGATTCCGCTGCGCACCGCCTCGCACACGAACGCCGCCGTGTAGACGATCAGCGCGGACACGCCGAAGACGTAGAAGGACTGGTTGAAGCCCAGGGTGGGCAGCCCGAAGCCGAAGAAGAACAGCACCACGGTCAGCGGGGTGTTGCGCACCACGGTGACGTAGGCGCTGCCGAACCAGCGCAGGGTCGGCACCGGTGACACCCGGAACCCGGCGAGCAGGGTGCCGAGCACCAGGGAACCGACCATCGCCAGCACGCAGATGAGCAGCGATCTCCCGAACCCCCTGGCGTAGAGGTCGAGGTGGTCCAGGACGGGGCTCACGCGATCAGCTGCAGCTGTCCAGGGTCGGCAGGGTCGGGGTCTCCGCACCCTCGACCTTGCCGGCGGTGGAGGTCCAGGCCTTCTCGTAGGCGCCGGACTTCGACGCCTTGGTCAGCTCGTCGTCGATGAACTTGCAGAACGCGGTGTCACCCTTGGTGATGCCGATCCCGTAGGGCTCCTTGGTGAACTGCTTGCCGACGAGCTTGGACTTCCCGTCGGACTCGGCGACGAAGCCGAGCAGGATCACGTTGTCGGTGGTGACGACCTGGACCTGTCCGTTCTTCAGCGCGTCGTTGCAGGCCGAGTAGGTGTCGAACAGGGTCAGTTGGTCCGCGCCGGCGAGGTAGGGCTTGATGTTCACGCTGGGGGTGGACCCGGTGACCGAGCAGACCTTCTGGTCGGGGTTGGCCTTGAGGTCCTCCGGGCCCTTGATCTTGGCGTTGTCGGTGGCGACCATCAGCTGCTGCCCGGCCTGGTAGTAGGGGCCCGCGAAGGACACCAGCTTCTTGCGCTTGTCATTGATCGTGTAGGTGGCGACGACCATGTCGACCTGCTTGTTCTGGATGACCTGCTCGCGGACCGCCGACGTGGCCTCGGAGTACTGGATCTTGTCTGCGGGGACTCCGAGCCCGGCGGCGACGATCTTGGCGATCTCGACGTCGAAGCCCTCGTAGTCCCCGGAGAGGCCCTTGAGGCCGAAGCCGGGCTGATCGAACTTGATGCCGACCTTGATGGAGCCGGCGTCGGCGATCTTCGCCATGGTGCTGCCGGCCGCGAACGTGGGCTTGTCGGCCACCGGGGCGGCGCTGTCACTCTTGGCGTCACTGCCACCACCGCAGGCGGTCAGGGTGAGGGCGAGTGCGGTGGCGGTTGCCGCGAGCTTGAGTGTGCGTCGGTTCATGAGGTTCTCGCTCCTTCGTGGTGCCCGTGAGGGGCGGGGCGTCACCGCCGAGCGCGGTGCTGGCGGCGTTGTCGATGGCGGGACCGAGGGATGCGGGCCCCGGTCCCCTGGGGCTAGTGGGTGAGGATCTTGGACAGGAAGTCCTTGGCGCGGTCGCTGCGCGGGTTGGTGAAGAACTCCTCGGGGGTGGCCTGCTCGACGATCTGCCCGGCGTCCATGAACACCACCCGGTCACCCGCCTTGCGGGCAAAGCCCATCTCGTGGGTGACCACGACCATGGTCATGCCGTCCTTGGCGAGCTGGACCATCACGTCCAGCACCTCGTTGATCATCTCCGGGTCCAGCGCGGAGGTCGGCTCGTCGAACAGGATGACCTTGGGGTCCATGGCCAGGGCGCGGGCGATGGCCACGCGCTGCTGCTGGCCACCGGAGAGCTGGGCGGGCAGCTTGTCGGCCTGCGCGGCGATCCCCACCCGCTCCAGAAGCTCCAGCGCACGGGCCTTCGCCGTGGCCTTGTCCTTGCCGCGCACCTTGACCGGGCCCAGCATGACGTTCTCGAGGATCGTCTTGTGGGCGAACAGGTTGAACGACTGGAACACCATGCCCACCTCGGAGCGCAGCGCGGCCAGGGCCTTGCCCTCCTCGGGCAGGTGCTTGCCGTCCACCGTGATCGTCCCCGAGTCGATGGTCTCGAGACGGTTGATGGTGCGGCACAGCGTGGACTTGCCGGAGCCGGACGGGCCGATCACGACGAGCACCTCACCGGTGTGCACGGTCAGGTCGATGTCCTGCAGGACGTGCAGCGCGCCGTAGTGCTTGTTCACCTGCTCGAGAACCACCAACGGGGGCCCGGGTGCGCGAGCGTCCTGCGGCGGCTTCACTGAGGTCATGAGCGAGTAAACTACTACTAGAACCGAGGTGCAGATGCCGTCGGAGAAGTTGCAACGTGCTTGTGACCTGCTCGGCGTCCCCGCCGTAGCCTGGTGCGCGTGACGAACACCGTGAACGCAGCTGAACCGGCGGCCGAACCGGGGCCCCGGGGGACGTACCAGGTACGCACCTACGGGTGTCAGATGAACGTGCACGACTCGGAGCGCCTCGCCGGGATGCTGGAGCAGGCCGGCTACGTGCTGGCGGCTGGTCCGGCGCTGGCCGACGTCGTCGTGTTCAACACCTGCGCCGTGCGGGAGAACGCCGACAACAAGCTGTACGGCAACCTCAGCCACCTGGCGGGCGCGAAGGCCGCGAACCCGGCCATGCGCATCGCGGTGGGTGGGTGCCTGGCCCAGAAGGACCGTGAGCGCATCGTCGAGAAGGCGCCGTGGGTCGACGTGGTCTTCGGAACCCACAACATCGCCTCGTTGCCCGTCCTGCTCGAGCGGTCCCGGCACAACGATGCCGCCCAGGTGGAGATCGTCGAGGCGCTGGAGGTGTTTCCCTCCAGCCTGCCGGCCAAGCGCGACTCGGCCTACTCGGGCTGGGTGTCGATCTCCGTGGGCTGCAACAACACCTGCACCTTCTGCATCGTGCCCGCCCTGCGGGGGGTGGAGGTGGACCGGTCGCCGGGCGACGTGCTCGCCGAGGTGCGCGCGCTGGTTGCCGAGGGCGTGCTGGAGGTGACGCTGCTGGGCCAGAACGTCAACGCCTACGGCACGGGGCGGGGCCAGGCTTCGCAGCCCGGGATGGGTCAGGGGGCCTTTGCCGCGCTGCTTCGTGCCTGCGGCGACGTGGAGGGCCTGGAGCGGGTCCGGTTCACCTCGCCGCACCCGCGCGACTTCACCGACGACGTCATCGCCGCCATGGCCGAGACCGCCAACGTCATGCCGCAGCTGCACATGCCGCTGCAGTCCGGCTCGGACGCCGTGCTGCGCGCCATGCGCCGCTCCTACCGCAGCGACCGCTTCCTCTCGATCCTGGAGCGCGTCCGGGCGGCGATGCCCGACGCCGCCATCAGCACCGACATCATCGTGGGCTTTCCCGGGGAGACCGAGGCCGACTTCCAGGCCACCCTCGACGTGGTGGCCCAGGCCCGGTTCGCGAGCGCATTCACCTTCCAGTACTCGCCGCGACCGGGCACTCCTGCTGCCGAGCTGGCCGAGCAGGTGCCCAAGGCGGTGGTGGGGGAGCGTTACCTGCGCCTGACCGCCCTGCAGGACGAGCTGTCGTTGCGGGCCAACGCCGACCTGGTGGGCAGGGAGGTGGAGCTGTTGGTGGTCGATGGCCAGGGCCGCAAGAACGCCGACACCGCCCGGATGACGGGTCGCGCCCGGGACGGGCGTCTCGTGCACTTCGCTCCCACGCTCACCGGGATCCGCCCGGGTGACGTCGTGCACACCACCGTGACCAGCGCTGCACCCCACCACCTGATGGCCGACGCCGGGGTTCTGGGTCATCGGCGGACGCGCGCCGGTGAGGCCCATGACCAGGGAAGGCGCCCGTCGACCTCGGGGGTGGGCCTGGGCCTGCCGATGGTGGGGGTACCTGGCGAGGCGGTCTCGGTGGGCGGAGGATGTGGGGCATGACCATGCCCTGGGAGCACGAACCGCAGCCTGAGGTTCCCCGCGATCAAGCGCGGATGCTCGAGCCCGGTCTGCGCGGGGTGTGGATGTCGGCCGGGGTGATGGTCCTGCTGGTCACGATGCTGCTGCCGCACGCAGGTTCGGTCAACGGCTGGGAGGTGCTGGGCAACGGAGCGAACACCCAGGCGGAGGCGATCAGCCTCCCGTCGCGGCTGTTCGTGGGCGGCACGCTCCTGTTCCCCGTGATCATGACTGCGCTCGCCCTCATCGCCCGACGCTGGGCGCTGGCCTGGGTGGCGGCCGCGGGCAGCGGCCTGACCGCAGCCATCGGACTGCTGGCGGTGTGGTCGCGCCAGACGGTGGGCACGGGAGCCCCGGACGCCACCCACGGCCCAGGAATCGGCCTGCTGCTGATGTGGGTGGTGGTCGTGCTCATCGCCTTCCACTGGGTGCGCCTGGTGTGGTCGCAGATCCCCGCGACCAGCTCGGAGCGCGAGAGCGAGTTCACCCCGCGCCTGCGTCAGCAGGACTGACACGCCACCCCGGGTGGTGGTTCAGCGGCGCACGGCCCCTTCCGCGGCGTCCGCCCACTCCCGCCACTGCGCCGCCTGTTCGGCGGCCTCGGAGGCGCGTCGCTGATCTCCCGCCGACCGGGCCTTGGTGGCCTGCTCCTCGAGCTGGGTGACCCGCTCCCGGAACTGGGCGGCCCGGGCTTCGGCCTCCGGGTCGCTGCGCTTCCAGCGGGCCTCGTCGGCGTCCCGGACCTTCTGCTCCACGGCGCGCATTCGCGCCTCCAGGGACTGCACCTGCTCCCGCGGCACACGGCCCACGGCGTCCCACCGCTCCTGCACCGAGCGCAGCGCGGACTTGGCCCGGTCGATGCCTGACGCCGGGTCGATGGCCTCGACCTCGACGAGCAGCGCCTGCTTGGCCGCACCGTTGCTGACGAGCTCGCTGTCCTTCTCGGTGTTGACCGCGTCCCGGGCGCTGAAGAAGCGGTCCTGGGCCGCCTTGAACGACGCCCACAGGAGGTCGTCGGTCTCCCGAGGCGCACGCCCGGCTGCCTTCCTCTCAGCCATCAGGTCGCGAAAGCGTCCCGCTGTCCGCGCGAAGTCGGTGGAGGTGGACAGCTCCTCAGCCTGAGCCACCAGCTCCTCCTTGCGGGTCCGGGCCACCACCCGCTCACGGTCGAGCTCGGCGAAGTGGGCTCCGCGTCGCCGGTTGAACGCCTCCCGGGCCTTGGAGAACCGCTTCCAGAGCGCGTCGTCACTCTTGCGGTCCAGCCCGCGGATGGTTTTCCACTCCTCGAGGATCTCCCGCATCCGGTCGCCGGCGACCTTCCACTGCGTGTTCTCGGCGCCAATCTGCTCGGCCTCGGCGGCCAGCGCCTCCTTGCGGGTGAGCTGGGCGGAGCGAGCAGCCTCCTTGCGGGCCTTGGCCGCGGCCACCGCACCCTCGCAGCGCTCCAGCACGGCCTGCAGACGGGCCGCCATCGCGTCGACGTCACCGACGACCGCAGCCGTGGGCAGCGACGCGACCAGGGCCCGAGCCGAGTCCTGGGTCTGCCTGGCGTCGCCCGAGCCCGAGGCGACCCGCCGCTCGAGGATCGTCACCTCGGTGGCCAGGTCGTCGAAGCGTCGACCGAAGTGCGCGAGCCCCTCGCCGGGCTCGCCCGCCTGCCACGAGCCGACCTGGCGCTCACCGTCGGAAGTGCGCAGCCACACACCGCCGTCGGCGTCGACCCGGCCGAAGCGGTGGGGATCGCTGGCGGGGGCAGGCGACGCAGCCGGAGTGGCGCGGTGCCCCGGGGTCGGCCCTGGGGTGCCGGAACGGGGAGCACCCGGGCGGGGCGGTCCTGGCCGGGGTACCGCCCTCGGCGCGGGACGCTCGGGGTCGGCGACAGGCTCGGGCTGTGGCTCGGTGTCTCCGTCAGGCTCGGGCTGAACCTCGGTCGCAGGCTGGGGCTCGGTGTCTCCAACCGGCTCGGGCTGGATGTCGGCCGCGGCCGAGAGGCTCTTGGTGCTCGGCTGCTCTTCGGGATTGTTCTCGTTCATCGTTGCTCCTCGTCCCTGCCGCGCGACACGGCTGCCCAACGCTCGTCCAGCTGGCTCGACCCGCTGTTTGCGGATCCAGGGTGTCATTGAAACAGGTCGGGGTGCTGCGGTCACCGGCTCACGGTGCTCGGCCACGCGTCGCCCGACTACCGTGGGCGCTCGTGCCGGTGCTGCGTCCGCTGGTCCTCGTGGGCCCCACCGCCACCGGCAAGTCGGCCCTGGCCCTGGACGTGGCGCTGCGCGTGCAGGGGGAGATCGTCAACGCCGACGCCATGCAGCAGTACCGGGGGATGGACGTGGGCACCGCCAAGACGCCGGTCGATCAGCGTCGCGGCGTGCCCCACCACCAGCTCGACGTCCTCCACGTCGCCGAGACCGCCACCGTGGCCCGCTACCAGCACGACGCCCGCGCCGACGTCGAGGCGCTGCTAGCCCGGGGGGTGCAGCCGGTGGTGGTCGGTGGCTCGGGGCTCTACGTCACGGCGCTGCTCGACGAGCTGGCGTTCCCGGCCACCGACCCGGTGGTGCGCGCCCGCTGGGAGCTGCGCCTGGCTGAGGTCGGCAGCGCATCGCTGCACTCCGAGCTGGCTCGGTCCGACCCTGAGGCCGCGGCCAAGCTGCTGCCCAGCGATGGGCGACGGGTGGTGCGCGCGCTGGAGGTCGGCGAGCTGACCGGGCGCCCGTTCAGCGCGTCCGCACCGCGCCGAGGCGCCCCGCGGTGGGACGCCATCCAGGTGGGCCTGGACCGCGACAGCGTCGAGCTGGACCAGCGCGTCGAACAGCGGGTGGACGACATGTTCGACGCCGGCCTGCTCACGGAAGTGCGTGCCCTGCTGGAGGAAGGGCTGGCCGACGGGGTGACCGCCAAGCGCGCCCTCGGCTACGCCCAGGCCCTCGCCCTGCTCGACGGCGAGCTCGACGAGCCGCAGGCGCGCGCGTCCACCGCCGCAGGAACCCGCCGCTACGTGCGCAGGCAGCGTTCGTGGTTCCGCCGCGACGGGCGGGTGCAGTGGTTCGACGCCGCCCGCCCGGACCTGACGGAGGCCGTGCTCGCCGTGTTCTAGCCACGACGGCAGGTCCGGCTAGGGCATCCGCGCGTACGCGGGCACGGTGAGGAACTCCGAGAGCTTCGTGCCCAGGGCCACCTCGGTGAACAGTGCTCGACCCTGCTCGTAACCGCCTTTGGCGTAGGCATCCTCGCCCGCCGCCTCGCGGATCTTGGCCAGCTCGGAGTCGACGGTCTGCTCCACCAGCTCTGGGGTGACCTTCTCGCCGCCGGCCAGGACCACGTCGTTGTGCAGCCACTGCCACACCTGGCACCGGGAGATCTCGGCGGTGGCGGCATCCTCCATGAGGTTGAAGATGGCCACCGCACCCTGCCCGCGCAGCCACGCCGACAGGTACTGGATGCCGACGCTCACCGCGTTCTGCAGGCCCTCGAGGGTGGCGTCGCCCGGGGTCGAGGCCACGTCGAGCAGCTGCAGTGCCGTGACCCGCACGTCGTCGCGGGTCTTGTCGAGCTGGTTGGGGCGCTCGCCCAGCACGTCGGTGAAGACCTCGGTGCACAGCCCGACCATGTCGGGGTGGGCGACCCACGAGCCGTCGAAGCCGTCGCCGGCCTCACGGGTCTTGTCCG
>JBDTDI010000348.1:0-13459 GCA_039923155.1 Mycobacteriaceae bacterium
CCCAGGACCGGCAGCTGGCCGGGATCGTCCCCACCATGAGCATCGCCGAGAACGTGACGCTGGCGGGCTTGGCTTCACGGCCCCGTTTCGGTCTGCGCTCCCCGCGGACCACGCGGGCTGCCGCCCAGCAGACGGTCGATGACCTCGACATCAAGATCGGCGACCTCGGCGACCCGATCACCTCGCTGTCGGGCGGGAACCAGCAGAAGGCCCTGCTCGGAAGGGCGATCCAGACCGAACCGTCGACGCTCGTCCTGGTCGCGCCGACCGCAGGTGTCGACATCGCGTCCAAGGCGACCCTGCTCCGGGCCGTCACCACCATCGCCGAGGGCGGCACCGCCGTCCTGCTGGTGTCGGACGACACGGACGACCTGCGCATCTGTGACCGCGTCGTCGTCATGTTCGACGGCACCCCCACCACCCAGCTGTCGGCCGGTTTCGACGACGACCAGCTCATCGCCGCCATGGAAGGAGTGGTCCGCTCATGACCCCCACTATCAGCAGCACGACGACCGAGGCCTCACCGCCCGGGCGTGCCCCCGCCACCGGAGGGTCGGCCAACCGCCGTCGGGTGCTGGGTCTTCTTCGGGAGTTCGCCCTCATCCCGCCGCTCATCCTGGTGATCATCGTCGGGGCGGCCCTCGAGCCGGTCTTCGCGACCACCGACAACTTCAGCAACATCCTGCAACAGTCTTCTGAGCTCGCCATCGTCGTGCTCGCCGAGTCGTTGATCCTCATCGCGGGCAAGTTCGACCTGTCGTTCGAGTCGACCTTCGGATTCGCGGTGATGGTCGGTGCGTGGCTCGTGGTGCCAGGGGGTTACACCAACGGCTCCGGGCTGTTGCACAGTGCGGCGCTGGGTATCGTCATCACTCTCGGCGCGGGCGTGCTGGTCGGCCTCGTGAACGCGTTCCTCATCGTCAAGCTCAACCTCAACGCCTTCATCATCACCCTCGGGATGCTCATCCTGCTCCGTGGCGTGACGGTCGGGCTGGTCAACGGTCAGACCGTCACCGGATTGCCGAACAGCTTCACCTACCTCGGATCCGCCCGGTGGTTGGGTCTTTCCGCCGAGGTCTGGATCGCGGGGGCGCTGTACGTGGCGGTCGGGCTCTGGGTGCGCTACCACCGCGCGGGTCGAGCCATCTACGCCATCGGCGGCAACGCCGAGGCGGCCCGCACCGCCGGCATCCGAGTCAACCGGATCCTGGTGTCGGTGTACGTGTTCGGCGGTCTGCTCGCAGCGTTCGCCGGACTCATGGCCGTGGGCCGCTTCGGTGGTGTGGCCACCACCCAGGGCCAGAACATGATCTTCACCGTGTTTGCCGCGGCCGTGATCGGCGGGATCAGCCTCAAGGGCGGCAAGGGCAGCATCATCGGTGCGCTGTCCGGTGTGCTGCTGCTCGGCGTGGTGTCGAACCTGCTGGTGCTCCAGCAGGTCTCGCAGTACTGGATTGACGCGAGCTACGGCGCGATCATCCTCGTCGCGCTGGCCATCGCCAAGCTCGCCGGCGCCGACCAGGACTGAGCGGACACGACATGGCCACGATCTCGCGGGTTGAGCTGGACCTGGTCACCCTCGCCCCCACCGTCGCCCGCTCGGACGCCATCCAGTCGTTCGAGGCGCAGGAGACACCGTTGCTGAGGATCACCGACAGTGATGGTGCGGTGGGTACCGGGTACACCTACACGATCGGCACCGGGGGCAGCTCGGTGGTTGCACTCCTGCGCGACCACCTGTTGCCACGGTTGCTCGGCCGCGACGCCGATCGGATCGAGGGGATCTGGTGCGAGCTGGCCGGGTCGATCCACGCGCTCACCGTGGGGCCGATCGCGTCGTTGGCCCTGGCCGCGATCGACACGGCGTTGTGGGACCTGCGGTGCCGGCGCACGGGGCTGCCGCTGCACGTTGCTGCGGGTGGGGCACAGACTCGTGTCCCCCTCTACAGCACCGAGGGTGGCTGGTTGCACCTGCCCACCGAGGCCCTGGTCGAGGATGCGCTGGAGGTGCGTGAACGCGGTTGGGCCGGGGTGAAGGTCAAGGTGGGCCGTCCGACCATCGCCGAGGACGTCGAGCGGCTCGAGGCCGTGCGCGCTGCGGTGGGGGCGGGTGCCGACCTCATGGTCGACGCCAACCAGGCGTTCCGGCTGGACGAGGCGCTGCGCCGGGCGTGGGCCTACCGCGAGGTGGATCTGGCCTGGTTCGAGGAGCCGATCGAGGCCGACGACGTCACCGGACACGCCCGCCTCGCCGCGAGCACCAGCATCCCGATCGCGGTGGGGGAGTCGCTCTACAGCGTGCGCCAGTTCCGGGAGTACCTGCACGCGGGCGCCTGCTCGATCGTGCAGGTCGACGCCGCACGCATCGGCGGCATCACGCCCTGGTTGAAGGTCGCCCACCTGGCCGAGGCGCACGGAGTGGCGGTGGCACCGCACTTCCTGATGGAGCTGCACGTGTCCCTCGCTTGCGCGACCGCGGCGGGAGCGCGGGTCGAGTACATCCCGCAGCTCGACCCCATCGTCACGTCGCGGTTGACGGTGAAGGACGGCTACGCCCACCCACCGGAGCAGCCGGGGTTGGGCATCGACTGGGACTTGGATGCGGTGGCCCGGCTGGGTGAGCGGGTGGTCGACCTCAGAGTGGGGTCGACCGTCGACGACGAGGAGGCGACAGCACAGTGAGGTTCGCGCAGATGGGTCCGGTCGGACACGAGCGGCCGGCGGTGTGGGACGGCGGGAGGTGGCGTGACCTGAGCGGCGTCGTCGCCGATGACGGTGCGTTCGTCACCGAGCAGCTGCGCGGTGCAGTGACGAACGCGTTGGCCGCGGATGCTCTGCCGGAGATTCCGGAGGCGCGTTTCGGACCGCCGCTGAGGCGAATCGGGAAAATTGTGTGCATCGGGCTGAACTACCGCGACCACGCGGCGGAGACGGGGGCACCCGAGCCGGCGGAGCCGGTCGTGTTCATGAAGGCGCCGGACACCGTGGTGGGCGCGCACGACGACGTCCTGGTGCCGAGGAGCTCGGTGAAGACCGACTGGGAGGTTGAGCTGGGGGTGGTGATCGGGCAGACCGCCCGGTACCTGGCCAACGAGGCCCAGGCGCTGGCGTGCGTGGCGGGTTACGTGATCAGCAACGACGTCTCGGAGCGGGAGTTCCAGATCGAGCGTGGCGGACAGTGGGACAAGGGCAAGAACTGCGAGACGTTCAACCCGATGGGCCCCTGGTTCGTCACCGCCGACGAGGTGGGAGATCCGCAGGCGCTGGGCATGCGGTTGTGGGTCAACGGCGTGCTGCGCCAGAACGGCACCACGGCGAACATGATCTTCGGAGTGGCTCACATCGTGTGGTACCTGAGTCAGTTCATGACGCTCCACCCGGGTGATGTGATCAACACCGGCACACCCGCCGGGGTGGCGCTCGGGCTGCCCGACCACCCGTACCTGCGCCCCGGTGACGTCGTCACGCTCGAGATCGACGGGCTGGGCCAGCAGCAGCAGACGTTCAAGGCGGCCTGACATGACCGGATCGCAGCAAGACACGCCGTCAACAGGCGCCCTGGCCGGGTTGCGCGCCCTGGTCACCGGTGGGGCGTCGGGCATCGGCTTGGCCACCGCGCACGCGCTGCGTGCCGCCGGTGCCCGCGTCGCCGTGCTCGACCGGGACCCGCTGGCCGCGCACCACCCGTTCGTGGGTGTGCGCGCTGACGTCTCCGACGCCGCCGCGGTCACCGCCGCCGTGACGGAGGCGGTCCAGCAGCTGGGCGGGTTGAACATCCTCGTCAACAACGCGGGCATCGGTGCGCAAGGCACGGTGGAGACGAACCCCGAGGACGAGTGGCACCAGGTCTTCGACGTCAACGTCCTCGGCCTGGTGCGGGTCACCCGGGCCGCGCTGCCGGCGCTGCGCGAGGCGGTGGCCGCGGGATCGCCCGCGGCAATCGTGAACACGTCCTCGATCGCCGCCACCGCGGGCCTGCCGCAGCGGGCGTTGTACTCCGCGACCAAGGGTGCGGTGTCGGCCCTGACCCGGTCGATGGCTGCTGACCTGCTCGGTGAAGGCATCCGGGTCAACGCCGTCAACCCCGGCACCGCCGACACCCCGTGGGTGGGCCGGTTGCTCGAGGCCGCCGACGACCCCGCCGCCGAACGTGCCGCACTGGAGGCTCGGCAGCCCCACGGCAGGCTCGTCGCCGCCGACGAGGTCGCCGCCGCCATCGTCTACCTCGCCTCACCCGCCGCCGGCTCCACCGCCGGCATCGAGCTCGCCGTCGACGGCGGCATGGACGGCCTCCGGCTCCGTCCGCGTGGCTGAGGCCCCGACATGACCAAGCCCACGGTGCAACGATTCGGCACCGTCATCCGGTTGCGGCCGAGTCACGAGACCGAGTACCGCCGGCTGCACGACGCCGTCTGGCCCGCGGTGCTGGACCGGCTCAAGGCTGCTCACGTGCGCAACTACACCATCTTCCTGCGCGACGGACTGCTGTTCTCCTACCTGGAGTACACCGGTGACGACTGGCCGGCTGACGCCGCGGTGATGGCGTCGGACCCGGAGACCCAGCGGTGGTGGGCCTTCACCGATCCGTGCCAACAACCGGTGGACACCGCTGCCGACGGCGAGTGGTGGGCACCCATGACGGAGGTGTTTCACCTTGACTGAGCCGCACGAGGCGGTACCCCCTCCCGTCGTCGACGCGCACCACCACCTGTGGAACCTCGAGGTGCGCGACCAGCCGTGGACCGCCGGGTTGCCCTCGTTGCGGCGCACCTTCGGCATGGCCGAGCTGCTGCCGCAGCTCGCGGCGGCGGGCGTGGACCGCACCGTGCTGGTGCAGACCGTTGACGTGGCCGAGGAAACCCCCGAGCTCCTCAGTCTCGCCGCGTCCTGCCCCGTGGTGGCGGGGGTGGTCGGGTGGACCGACCTCACCGCGGTCGGCGTCGGGGACCGCCTGGCGGATCTGCGGGCCGCGCCGGGCGGCGAGTGGCTGGTCGGCGTGCGCCACGGCGTCCAGAGCGAGGCGGACCCGCGGTGGCTGCAGCGGACCGAGGTCATCCGCGGACTGCGAGCGGTCGCCGCGGCGGGGCTCGTCTACGACCTGCTGGTGACGGCGACCCAGCTGCCGGCCGTCATCGACACCGTGCACGCACTGCCCGAGGTCCGGTTCGTGCTGGACCACGGCGGCAAGCCCCCGATCGCCAGCGGGGAGCTGGACCCGTGGCGGTCGCACGTCGACGCCCTCGCGGACGCCCCGAACGTCGCCGTCAAGCTGTCCGGGCTGTTCACCGAGGCGGCGGGTGGCTCGCCAGCAGGCGATGTCCGCCCGTTCGCCGAGCACCTGCTCAGCTGTTTCGGCGCCGACCGCACGATGTTCGGCTCGGACTGGCCGGTGAGCACGCTGCGCGCCGGCTACGCGGACGTCGTCGCCGCCACCCGGGAGCTCGTCTGCGCCGCGACGTCGGCCGAGCAGGGGTCCGTGTTCGGCGCCACCGCCGTTCGTTGGTACGGACTGGACGCACGGTGCTGAGCCGGGAGGTCGGGCGCAGCGGCGTCCGGGTGACCGAGCTCGGGTTCGGCTCGGCGGCCGTCGGCAATCTCTACCGTGCGGTCGACGACGACACGGCCGCTGCCGCGCTCGACGCCGCCTGGGACGCCGGCTTCCGCTACTACGACACCGCGCCGCACTACGGCCTGGGCCTGGCTGAGCGGCGGCTCGGCGCGGCGCTCGCTGGTCGCCCACGAGACCAGCTCGTGGTGTCCACCAAGGTTGGCCGCCTGCTCGTGTCGAACCCGCACCCGTCCGGCTCGGACCTGCCCGTCGGTGGGTACGACGTCCCCGACGACCTCACCCGGGTGTTCGACCTGTCCGCTGACGGGGTGCGGCGCAGCCTGGAAGCCAGCCTCGACCGGCTGGGTCTGGACCGGGTCGACATCGTGCTGGTGCACGACCCCGACGACGAGCTCGACACCGCGATCACCGAGGCCATCCCGGCGCTGGTGCGGCTGCGTGACGAGGGGGTCGTCGGCGCGGTCGGCGTCGGGATGAACCAGTGGCAGGCACCACTGCGGGTGGTGCGGGAGACCGACGTCGACGTCGTCATGCTCGCGGGGCGGTGGACGATCGCCGACCGATCCGGCGGCCCCCTGCTCGACGCGTGCGTCGCGCGGGGCGTGTCGGTGCTCGCGGCTGCGCCCTACAACTCGGGCCTGCTCGCCGTCGACCGTCCCGCTCCGACCGCTCATTTCGACTACGGCGACCCTCCGCCCGAGGTGCTCGCGCGCGTGCGACGGATGGCCGACGCGGCGACCGCCCACCACGTATCCCTCCCGACGCTCGCCGTCCAGTTCCCCTTGCTGCACCCCGCAACGGCCGCCGTGGTGGTCGGCCTGCGTGATCCGCACGAGGTCGCCGCCGCTGTGCAGCGGTACGCGACACCCATTGCCGGTTCGGTCTGGGCCGACTTCCAGGAAGCAGGCGCACAGAAATGACCAACATCGTCAACGGTTTCGACGTCACCGACGTCCGGTTTCCGACCTCCCGCGACCTCGACGGATCCGACGCCATGAACCCCGACCCCGACTACTCCGCGGCGTACCTGACGGTGCACACGTCCACGGGCGACACCGGCCACGGGTTCGTGTTCACGATCGGCCGCGGAAACGACGTGCAGGCAGCAGCGATCGCCGCGCTCGAGCGCTCCATCGTCGGTCGCGACGTCGAGACCACGCTGGACCACCTCGGTGAGCTGTGGCACGAGCTGGTCTTCGACAGCCAGTGGCGCTGGCTCGGCCCGGACAAGGGGGTGGAGCACATGGCGGTCGGCGCCGTCATCAATGCGCTGTGGGACATGAAGGCCCGACGCGCAGGCCTGCCACTGTGGCAGCTGCTCGCGCGCATGGACCCCGAGCAGATCGTCGCGCTCGTCGACTTCACCTACCTGCGTGACGTCCTCACGCCGGAGGAGGCGCTCGAGCTCCTCCGGCGCTCACGAGGGGGCGTGGCGGAGCGTGAACGCCGGCTGCTCGAAAACGGCTATCCGGCCTACACCACGTCGGCGGGCTGGTTGGGGTACTCCGACGACAAGATCGTCACCCGGTGCCGGGCGGCGGTGGCGGACGGTTTCGACCACGTCAAGCTCAAGGTCGGGGCCGATCTTGCGGACGACCTGCGGCGCTGCCGGTTGGTCCGCGACACCGTCGGTCCTGTCGTCAAGATCTCGATCGACGCGAACCAGCGTTGGGGTGTTGACGAGGCGGTGGCGGCGGTCAGGACGTTGTCCGAGGTCGGCCTGTACTGGGCCGAGGAACCGACCAGCCCCGACGACATCCTCGGCCACCGTTCCATCCGCCAGGCCATCTCACCGGTGAAGGTCGCCACCGGTGAGCACGGCGCCAACCAGGTGATGTTCAAGCAGCTGCTGGCGTGCGGCGCGATCGACGTCTGTCAGATCGACGCCTGCCGGGTGGCGGGGGTCAACGAGAACATCGCCGTGCTGCTCATGGCCGCGAAGCTCGGCGTGCCCGTGTCCCCGCACGCGGGCGGCGTCGGCTTGTGCGAGGTGGTGCAGCACCTGTCGATGTTCGACTACGTCGCGGTCAGCGGGGCCGACAGCGACCGCTGGATCGAGTTCGTCGACCACCTGCACGAGCACTTCGAGACGCCGGTGGTGGTCGAGCGCGGCCGCTACCGCGCCCCGACCGCACCGGGCAACGGGGCGCGAATGCTGCCCGAGAGCCTGTCCGCGCACACCTACCCCGGCGGTTCGGTCTGGCAGGCTCACCGCGAGCAGGGGTGAGGCGACGCTCGCGTCGATCGACAACGCACGCCAGGCTCAGTCTGCATGCGTCGCGACCTTGCTTCCGTGGCCGCGAGCCTTTCGGCGGTTGCTCCAGGGCCACCAAACATGACTCTGACCAGGTGTTGTGCGCAGTGGGCCCCGTCGGGCTCGAACCGACGACCTGCGGATTAAAAGTCCGTAGCTCTACCAACTGAGCTAGAGGCCCCGAGGCTGGGGAAACGTGCCCAAGCCGCGAGCGACGCTACCCGAGGTCGTGACGGCGCAGCCGCGGGCGGGTGGGTCGCACCTGGCTCTGGTGCTCAGTGCGACTCGCGGGACACGTCCGGTCCGCTGGACCCGACCAGGAAGTCGAGGTCGGCGCCGGTGTCGGCCTGCCCGACGGTGCGGACGTACAGCTGCTCCCAGCCCCGTCGCGGTGCCGCGTAGGCCGCCGCAGCCTCCGGGCTGGGGGTGCGCCCCTCGAGCTCGGCCGGGTCGACCTCCACGTCGAGGCGGCGGCCGGGCACGTCGAGCACGACGACGTCGCCCGTCCGGATGCGGCTGAGCGGTCCGCCGGCCGCCGCCTCCGGGGCGACGTGCAGCACCACCGTCCCGTAGGCGGTGCCACTCATCCGGCCGTCGCAGATGCGGACCATGTCGCGCACCCCCGCCTCGAGCAGCTTGGTGGGCAGCGGGAGGTTGGCCACCTCCGGCATCCCCGGGTAGCCGCGAGGGCCGCACCCCCGCAGCACCAGCACCGAGCTGGCGTCCACGTCCAGGTCGGGGTCGTCGATGCGGGCGCGCAGGTCCTCCACCGAGTCGAACACCAGCGCCCGACCCCGGTGCTGCAGCAGTGCGGGGGTGGCGGCCGAGGGCTTGATGACGGCGCCGTCGGGGGCGAGGTTGCCGCGGAGCACGGCGATGCCGGCGTGGGGCTGGAACGGGTCGTTCCGAGGTCGGATGACGTCGGTGTCGAAGATCTCCGCGTCGGCCAGGTAGCTGGTCAGCGGCGCACCCGTCACCGTGATCGGGGCCGGGTCGAGGAGGTCCTGCACCTGGGCGAGCACCGCGAGCACGCCACCGGCGCGGTACAGGTCCTCCATCAGGTGGGTGCCGGACGGCTGCAGGTTGACCAGCAGCGGGACGTCGGCGCCCGTCCGGTCGAAGTCGTCCAGGGTGAGCGGCACCCCGAGGCGCCCGGCGATGGCGAGCAGGTGCACCACGGCGTTGGTGGAACCGCCGACGGCGGCCAGCGCCACGATCGCGTTGAGGAAGGAGCCGCGGGTGAACACCTGGCTGGGTCGTCGGTCGGCGTGCACCATCTCCACCGCCAGCCGGCCGGCGGCGTGGGAGCCCTCCAGCAGCCGGCTGTCCGGGGCGGGGATGCCGGCCATCCCGGGGATCGTGGCGCCCAGCGC
Organism: Mycobacteriaceae bacterium; assembly: GCA_039923155.1. Classification (GTDB taxonomy): domain Bacteria; phylum Actinomycetota; class Actinomycetes; order Mycobacteriales; family Mycobacteriaceae; genus Rhodococcus_D. The sequence continues at coordinate 9,197 of JBDTDI010000348.1, forward strand.
CTCGGCCACCACCGCCATGGTCGATGCCGTGCCCATGGTGTTGCAGTGCCCGCGGCTGCGGATCATCGACGACTCCGAGCGCAGGAACTTCGCCTCGGACAGCGTGCCTGCGCGCACCTCCTCCGAGAGCCGCCACACGTCGGTGCCGCAGCCCAGCGGCACGCCCCGGAAGGTGCCGGTGAGCATCGGCCCGCCCGGCACCACCAGCGCAGGCAGGTCCACCGAGGCCGCGGCCATCAGCAGCGACGGGATGGTCTTGTCGCAGCCACCGAGCAGCACCACACCGTCGATCGGGTTCGCGCGCAGCATCTCCTCCGTGGCCATCGCGGCCATGTTCCGCCAGAGCATCGCGGTGGGTCGGACCAGCGTCTCGCCGAGGGAGACCACCGGGAGCTCCAGCGGGATCCCGCCGGCCTCGTAGACGCCCTGCGACACGCTCCTGGCGACCTCACCGAGGTGCGCGTTGCACGGCGTGAGGTCCGAGGCGGTGTTGGCGATCGCGATGTGGGGGCGCCCGTCGAAGGCGTGGGCGGGCAGGCCGCGGCGCATCCAGGCGCGGTGGATGTAGGCGTTGCGGTCGGTGCCGGCGTACCACTGGGCACTGCGAGGTGATGGGTTCGACGGGCGGGATGACGGGTTGTCCGGCACGAGAATCCACTCCCCTGAACGCCGGTCTAGCCTCGGCACGACGTGACCGACGCTACAACCACGGCGGCGGCGGTGACCACCCCCGGAACTGGAGAACCCCGTGCAGCTCATGCGCCTCGGTGCGATCGGCGCCGAACGTCCCGTCGTCCGCCTCGACGACACCACCTACGTCGACGTCTCCGACGTGGTGGCCGACTTCGACGAGGCCTTCTTCGCCGGTAGTGGCATCGACCGCCTGCGTCCGGTGGTGGCCGAGCGGGCCGCGGCCGGGGCCGTCGCGGCGTTCGCGGGTGAACGGATCGGGGCCCCGTTCGCCCGCCCGCACCAGATCCTGTGCATCGGGCTGAACTACAGCGACCACGCCGCCGAGACCGGCCAGGCCGTGCCGCCGGAGCCGATCCTGTTCACCAAGTCGCCCAACACCCTCGTCGGGCCCGACGACGACGTCCGGATCCCGCGCGGATCGACCAAGACCGACTGGGAGGTGGAGCTGGGCATCGTCATCGGCTCCCGCACCTCCTACCTGGACAGGGTGGACCAGGCGCGCGACGTCATCGCCGGGTACGTCCTGGTCAACGACGTGAGCGAGCGGGCCTTCCAGCTCGAGCGCAGCGGGCAGTGGTCCAAGGGCAAGTCCGCCGAGACCTTCAACCCGGCCGGGCCCTGGCTGGCGACGCCCGACGAGATCGACGACGTCATGAACCTGAGGATGACCCTGGACGTGAACGGGGTGCGACGCCAGGACGGGTCGACCGCCACCATGGTGTTCGACCCGTACTTCCTGGTGCACCACCTGAGCCAGTTCATGGTGCTGGAGCCCGGCGACCTCATCAACACCGGCACGCCCCCCGGGGTGGGCATGGGTATGAAGCCGCCGGTCTGGCTACAACCCGGCGACGTGATGGAGCTCGCCATCGACGGGCTCGGCGCCCAGCGCCAGCACGTCGTCGCACCCCGGTGAGACCAGCCACCATCCGAGCGGTGGTCCTCACCGGGCCCGGGCAGTGCGCCGTGCTCGACGTGCCCGCGCCGGTCGCCGGCCCGGGGGAGGTCGTCGTGGACGTCGAGCGGGTCGGGGTGTGCGGCACCGACGTCGAGTTCTTCACCGGGACGATGGCCTACCTGCACCAGGGGCACGCGGAGTTTCCGCTCCGGCTGGGCCACGAGTGGTCGGGCACCGTGTCCGCGGTCGGTGAGCGGGTCGACCCGACGTGGGTGGGACGACGGGTCACCGGCGACACCATGCTCGGCGACGGGACCTGCCGCCGGTGCCGGCGGGGGCACCAGCACGTGTGCGAGAACCGCCAGGAGGTGGGCATCCGAGGCGGCCGCGACGGTGCACTCGCCGAGCAGCTCGCGGTGCCCGCGTCCTGCCTGCACGTGCTCCCCGACAAGGTCGATCCCGTCCTCGGTGCGCTCGTGGAACCCGGGGGCAACGCGTTGCGGGCGGTGCAGGCGGCCGAGCTGGGCCCGGGCGACCGGGTGCTGGTCCTGGGCCCGGGCACCATCGGCCTGCTGGTGGCTCTGTTCGCGCGGGCGGCGGGCGCCGAGGTCCACCTGCTCGGACGGGCGGGGACCTGCCCCGACGTGGCCCGCGAGCTGGGGTTCGACCACCTCTGCACGCGTCGGACGCTGCCCGAGCTGGCCTTCGACGCCGTGGTCGACGCCTCCAACGCCGAGGAGCTGCCTGCACTCGCCGTGGAGCTCGTCGAGCCGGCCGGGCGCGTGGTCTACGTCGGACTGTCGGGCCGCCCCAGCACGGTGGACACCCGCACGATCGTGCTCAAGGACGTGACCGTCGTCGGTGTGCTCTCGGCGTCCCCGGGGCTCGCCGCGACGATCACGGCCTACGCCAACGGCGTCGTCGACCCCCGCCCGCTCATCGGCGCCACCGTCGGCCTCGACCAGGTGGGCGCCGTGCTCGGCGGGTGGCGCCCCGCCGGCGCCGGAGCAGGACCCAAGATCCACGTCGACCCCCGCCCACCGCTTCCCGGCCCGACGCTCGGTCGAGCCAGGCACCCTGCCACCATGGGTCGATGAGCACCCCCCTCAAGCTCGGGTACAAGGCGTCGGCCGAACAGTTCGGCCCCCGCGAGCTGGTCGAGCTGGCGGTGGCCGCGGAGGCCCACGGCATGGAGAGCGTGCTGGTCAGCGACCACTTCCAGCCCTGGCGCCACGTCGGTGGGCACGCTCCGTTCTCCCTGGCCTGGATGGCCGCTGTGGGCGAGCGCACCGAGCGGGTGCTGCTCGGAACCAGCGTCATGACTCCGACCTTTCGTTACAACCCCGCCGTCATCGCGCAGGCGTTCGCCACCATGGGGTGCCTGTTCCCGGGTCGGGTGATGCTCGGCGTCGGCACCGGTGAGGCGCTCAACGAGATCGCCGTGGGGCAGCAGGAGTGGCCGGAGTTCAAGGACCGCTTCGCCCGGCTGCGGGAGGCGGTGGCCCTGATGCGGGCGCTGTGGTCCGATGAACGGGTCAGCTTCGACGGGCAGTACTACCGCACCGTCGACGCCACCGTCTACGACCGCCCCGACGGCGGTGTCCCGGTCTACGTCGCCGCGGGCGGACCCGTCGTCGCCCGGTACGCCGGGCGCGCCGGTGACGGTTTCATCTGCACCTCGGGCAAGGGCATGGACCTCTACACCGAGAAGCTGCTTCCTGCGGTCGCGGAAGGCGCAGCCAAGGCGGAGCGCGACGTCGCCGGCATCGACAAGATGGTCGAGATCAAGCTCTCCTACGACCGCGACCCCGAGGTGGCGCTGCAGAACACCCGCTTCTGGGCCCCGCTCTCGCTGACGCCCGAGGAGAAGCACGGCCTGACCGACCCGGTGAAGATGGCCGAGGCCGCCGACGCGATCCCCATCGAGACTGCCGCCCGCCGCTGGATCGTCAGCAGCGACCCCGACGAGGTCGTCGAGGCGGTCCGCCCCTACGTCGAGGCCGGCTTGCGCCACCTGGTGTTCCACGCCCCCGGCGACGACCAGCGCCGCTTCCTCACCGAGTTCGAGGCCGACCTGGCTCCTCGGCTGCGCGCCCTGGGCTGAGCGCCGCGTCACCGCGTCGGGTGCCCGGCAGCAGCCGGTGGCGGTCGAGGGCCACCACGACGGCGGAGAGGACCAGCATCGTGCCGCCCGCGAACAGGAACGAGGCGACCACGTCGCCGAGGTAGTGCACCCCGAGGTACAGCCGTGACGCGGCCACCGTGACCGCGAGGGCCACCCCGAGGATCCACGCCCACCGCGTGGGGCGGGCGGCAACGTGCAGCGCGAGGATGGCCCCGCCCGCCACCGCCACCGCGAACGCCACGTGACCACTGGGGAAGCTGTCGCGTCCCAGCTCGACCGAGAGGGCGTGCAGCTGCGCTCCCGGCGGGCGCTGTCGGGCGTAGATGACCTTCCCCACGCCGACCGACAGCCACGCGATGATCGTCGTGACCACCAGCACGATCGCGGCCGCCCGGTTCCGGGTGGCGACGAGCACCCCCGCGACCAGCAGCAGCAGCGGTCCGACCACCGGTCCGAGCACCACGCTGATCGCCAGCGAGATCGCGGTGAGCACCGCGTCGTGGACCCCTGAGATGGTGACGTCCAGCGCCAGCTCGCCGGTCCGGCC
>JBDTDI010000349.1:0-13116 GCA_039923155.1 Mycobacteriaceae bacterium
GGGCACGTTCCTGGGCCAGCTCGCCCCATCGGGCAAGGGCCTGGTCTCGCTGCTGCTGTGGGCCGCGCTCGGCGCGGTGCTGGCCAACCTGGTGAACAACCTGCCGGCGACGCTGGTACTGCTCGCCGCCCTGGGCCAGACCGCGCCGGCGGGGTTGGTGCTGGCCGTGCTGCTCGGGGTCAACATCGGGCCGAACCTGACCTACGTCGGCTCGCTGGCCACCCTGCTGTGGCGACGTGTGCTCACCGCACGGGGGCAGGCGCCGTCGGTGCGCACCTTCACCCTCCTCGGGCTGGTGACGGTGCCACTGACGCTGGTCGCCGCCGTCGGCGCGTTGTGGATCGGTCTCCGTCTGGGGTCGGTCTGAGCGCTACGGCCGCTTCGGCACCCGAACCGTCACCGAGTGACGTCTCGCGTGACCGACCGGTGATCCTTCGCCGTCAACCGCCCGCGTCGGGGCAAACCGGTCAGCCGAGGTGGGAGGTGTCGTTGACGAGGCGGACGCTGGCCCCACCGTCGGGGTAGAAGTCAGCCACCGACAGCGACGCGAGATCCAGGTGCAGGCGCCACAGCAGTCCCGGACCGGAGTCCAGGGCCATCCGCAGCAGCGTCTTGATGGGGGTGACGTGGGAGACCACCAGCACCGTGGCCGCACCGTGGGTGGCCAGCAGCTCGTCACGAGCCCGTCGCACCCGGCGGTGCACCGCGTCGAAGCTCTCCCCGCCCGGCGGCGCGACCGAGGTGTCGGCGAGCCAACGGGCGTGCAGCTCCGGATCACGCTGCCGGGCCTCGCTGAAGGTCAGCCCCTCCCAGGTGCCGAAATCGGTCTCGGTGAGCCCGTCGTGCACGCTCACCGCCAGCCCCAACGCGTCGCCGGCGGCCTGTGCGGTCTCCCGGGCCCGGCCCAGCGGCGAGCTGACCACGGCGGACACCGCGTCGCCGGTGCGCAGCCGTTGAGCCGCGTGGGCGGCCTGCTCCCGTCCGAGCGCGGTCAGCGCCGGGTTGCCGCGCCCGGAGTAGCGCCGCTGCACCGAGAGCTCGGTCTGCCCGTGGCGAAGCAGCAGCAGCCGGGTCGGCTCCCCCACCGACGCGGTCCAGCCGCCGGCCAGGGCCGGGGCCGGGGCCGGGATGGGCGCGGAGGGCCGGCCGGTGCTCGTCGTCTTGCCCGCCTGACGGTCCATCGCCTCGTTCGCGAGCCGGTCGGCGTGGGTGTTCTGCGCGCGGGGGATCCAGCGGAAGGCGACCCGGGAAAAGCCCCGCACCAGGGCGGCCGCCTCCCGGTTCAGCGGAATCATGTCCGGGTGCTTGACCTTCCAGCGTCCGCTCATCTGCTCGACGACCAGCTTGGAGTCCATCGCCACGTCCACCTCGTCGGCGCCGAGCGCGGCGGCCGCCTGCAGCCCCGCGATCAACCCGCCGTACTCAGCGACGTTGTTGGTGGCCCGCCCGATCCCCACGGCCCGCTCGGCGAGGACCTCGGTGCGGTCGGCGTTGAACACCACCGCACCGAAGCCGGCCGGGCCCGGGTTGCCACGGGAGCCGCCGTCGGCCTCCATCAGCACCTTCACAGACCGGACTCCGACGTTCGCACCAGGATCGCCCCACAGTTCTCGCAGCGCACCAGCTCCTCGGCGGGAGCCTTGGCGATGCGCGCGATCTCGTTGCGGTCCACCTCGATCCGGCAGGCCCCGCACCGGCGGGCCTGCAGCAGCGCCGCACCGGCCCCGCCCTTGGCCCGCTGCCGGTCGTAGATCGCGAGCAGGTCGGAGCTGAACGCCCCGACCAGCTCGCCCCGCTGGGCGGCGCAGCGGGCGTCGGCGGTGTCCAGGTCGGCCAGGGCCTCGTCGCGGCGCCGGGTGGCGTCGACGATCTCACCCTCGGTGTGGCTCAGCTGCGCGCCGGCGTGGTCGTGGTCGGCGGCGCTGGCCTCGCGCTGCTCCATCACCTCCAGCAGCTCGTCCTCCAGCACCCCCTGACGGCGGGTCAGGCTGTCCAGCTCGTGCTGCAGGTCGGTCATCTGCTTGGGGCTGACCAACCCTCCGGTGAGCAGCGCGCGGTCCTTGTCCTCCCGGGCTCGCACACCCTCGACCTCGGTCTCCAGCTTGCGGATGGCACGGTCGAGGTCGGTGAGGGTGGTCGCCACGGCGATGGCCGCGTCCTTGCGGGTCCGGGCCTCGCTCTGCAGCGCCTGCAGCGTCGCGGACTCCGGCAGGGTCCGGCGCCGGTGCGCGGTGCGCAGCAGCTCGGCGTCCACGGCGGCGAGGTCCAGCAGTCGCTGCTGGACGGTGGGGTCGACGTTCACTCGGGAGCCTCCAGCTGCTGTTCAGGTGTGCCGGTACCACCAGCCCCCAGCGTCCAGGGGTCGGTGCGCTGCGACGAGACGCGCGCGGTCACCGTACCGGGCAGGCCACGCTCGATCACCGCCTGCGCCTGCCCGCACCACGGTTGCTCGCTGGCCCAGTGGGCCACGTCGACCAGCGCCGGGCCGCCCGCACGCAGGTGCTCGTCAGCCGGGTGGTGGCGCAGGTCGGCGGTCACGTACGCATCGACCCCGAGGCCGGCCACCACCTCCAGCAGGCCGTCCCCGGCCCCGCCGCACACCGCGACCCGGTGCACCGACCGCCCGGGGTCACCAGCGGCCCGCACCCCCCAGGCGGTGCGAGGCAGCGCAGTCGCAGCCCTGGCGGTGAACGTGCGCAGCGACTCGGCACGCGCGAGCTCCCCGACCCGGCCCAGCCCCCGACGGCCGGGTCGCTCGGCCAGGGTGAGCACGTCGTAGACCGGTTCCTCGTAGGGGTGCGCGGCGAGCAGGGCCGCCACCACGGCAGAGCGTTGCTCCCGCGGCAGTGCCAGCTCGATCCGCTGCTCGTCGACCTGCTCGAGCACCCCGGGGGCGCCGATCGTCGGGTGGGTGCCCCGGCCGGGACGGAACTGGCCACGACCCACCGAGCGGAAGGCCACCTCGCTGTAGGCGCCGACCTGACCCGCGCCGGCCGCGAACAAGGCGTCGATGAGCCGGTCGGCGTCGGCGACGGGCACCGTGGTGATGAGCTTGTCCCAGCCCAGCGCCTCGGGCTCCACCGGGGACAGGCCCTGCAGCCCCAGGACGCCGGCCAGGGCGTCGGACACACCCGGGTCAGCCCGGTCAGCGTTGGTGTGGGCGGTGAACAAGGCACAGCCACCGCGCACCAGCCGGTGCACCAACGCACCCTTGACGGTGTCCGCACCCACACCGTGCACCCCGCGCAGCAGCAACGGGTGGTGCACCACCAGCGCCTGCACCCCACGGTCGAGGGCGTCGTCCACCACGGCCTCGGTGGCGTCCACGGCCAGCAGCACGTCGCGCACCTCGTCGGCGGGGTCTCCGCACACCAGGCCCACCGCGTCCCACGGCTCGGCGAGCTCCGGCGGGTAGGCCGCGTCCAGCACGGCGATGAGGTCGGCGAGGGTGCTCATGGCCCTCAGGCTGCCATTCGGGGCGGGCGGTGGGCACGCGGGCTAACCTGGAAACGTGCATCGGTTGCGGTTCCTGCTGCGTCCCGGCTGGATCATCCTGGCGCTGGTGATCGCCGGCTTCGCGTGGGCCTGCTTCACCCAGCTGGCCCCGTGGCAGCTGGGCAAGAACACCGCCACCGACGCCCGCAACGCCCGCATCAGCGCGTCCTTCGCCGAGGCTCCGGTAGCCCTGTCCGCGCTCGTCACCCCCGGGTCCGCCCCCCTCGCCGCACAGGAGTGGCGGGTCGTCACCGTGCAGGGCCGCTACCTCGACACCGACCAGGTGCTGGCGCGGCTGCGCACCGTCGACGGCACCCCCGCCTACGAGGTGCTCACCCCGTTCCGCGTCACCAGCGGCGAGACCGTCCTGGTGGACCGCGGCTACGTCCGGCCCCAGGTCGGAACCGCTGCTCCCCCGGTTCCGGCCGCCCCCGGCGGGGAGGTCACCCTGCAGGGTCGGTTGCGGCTGGACGAGTCCGTCGACCCCGCCCGGGCCGAGGAGCTCGTGAACGGGGTCCAGCAGGTCTACTCGGTCAACGCGGCACTGGTGGGGACACTGACCCGGACGACGATCACCCCCGGGTACGTGCAGCTGTCCGAGGGCCAGCCCGGGGTGCTCGGGGTGCTCGGGGTGCCGTCGCTCGACTCGGGGCCCTACCTGTCCTACGGGCTGCAGTGGCTCGCGTTCGGGATCATGGCCCCGCTGGGCCTGGCCTACCTGGTGCGTTCCGAGCTGCGGGAGCGCAAGCGGGAACGGGAGGAGGGGGGTGACGGGGCCGACGGGGCCGTCCCGGTCCCGGACGATGCTCGCGCGCCACGGTCACGACGCGAACGGCGGCCCAAGCTCGACCCCCGGGACCCGCCGGAGCCCTCAGCCGTTCCGCCCGGTTCGGTAGCGACCCGGACGAGACCCGGCCCCGAGCCGACCACGGACGGCGCCCCGGGCGAGGACAGCGAGCCGGACGGTCAGCGCGCCCGGATGCTCGACCGCTACGGCACCCGCCGGTAGACCACCGGACCAGGAAGCAGGAGCGCGCCCGCGCCCCCGAAAGCGGCCAGCACCGCTCCGGCCACCCCCAGGTAGGCACCCAGCCCGGCCTGCAAGGACACACCCAGCCCCTCCTGAGGTAACTGGCGCAGCCCGAGCACCTGCACCACGCCTGCGACCACCAGGGCCACCGAGGCCAGGCCCAACAGGGCCACCACGGCCGTCAGACCGACCCGCGGAGGCCTGAGGAGCCCGACCAGGGCCAGCACGCCGGCCACCCAGCCCAGCACCAGCCCGGCCACCAGCACCGTCTGCGGCCACCGCTGGTGCAGCTGCACGGCCGCGGTGCTGCCCGCCAGCACCGCACCCAGATCGGTGACCGCGCCCAGCTCGGCCGCGGGCAGCGTCCGCACCGTCGCCGCGTCGAGCGGGAAGCGCACGTCTCCGGTGGCCCCGACCTGCACGGTGAAACCCACGCCGGCCGCTGAGGGCGACGACGACGCGGTGTGCGACTGCGCCCAGGGCAGCAGCGCCGCCGAGACCAGGACCAGCGCACCCAGCACCACGAGGGTCAGGGTGGTGGCGACCGAGACGGAGCGCGCACGGGAGCTCGGAGGTCGGGTCGTCACTGCACCACCGTGGCACGCCCGCTGGACCGGGGCTCGTGGTGGGCGCGGCCGGTCTCGAACCGGCGACCGCCTGTGTGTAAGACAGGTGCTCTACCGCTGAGCTACGCGCCCGAGAACACCGGGCCTACTCGGCCAGCGCCTTCAGCGCCGCGTCCCAGGCCGACTGGTCGCGGGGCTCGCCGGGGCCGTTCATCTCGCTGAACACGATGGTGCCCGACCTGTCGATGACGAAGGTCCCCCGGTTGGCGAAGCCCGCGTCGGAGTTGAACACCTCGTAGGCCTGGGCCACCTCGCCGTGCGGCCAGAAGTCGGCCAGCAGCGGGAAGACGTAGCCCTGCTCGGCGGCCCACACCTTGTGCGTCGGTGAGGGACACACCGAGACGGCGAGGATGGCGGTGTCGTCGTTCTGGAACTTCGGCAGCTCGTCGCGCACCTGGCACAGCTCGCCCTGGCAGGTACCGGTGAACGCTAGGGGGTAGAACACGAGGAGGACGTTCTTCTCGCCGCGGAACGACGAGAGCGTGACTTCCTGGTTGTTCTGGTCCTTGAGGGTGAAGTCCGGCGCGGTCGAGCCGACGGCGAGCGGCATGGAGGCTCCTCTGCGTGTCCACCCGGCACGGTCAGCCGGGATGCGAGGGCAAACCCTAGCTGCGCCCCGGCGCTCAGCGCTTGGCGCGCGCCTTCGGGGGCACCAGCCGGTTCGCGGTCCAGTCACGCAGGTTCATCGTCGACGTCTGCGTCAGACCCGCCGTGGGGGCCGCCTCCGCGACCTCGCTGGGCTCGACGTGCCCGGACTTGCCGGTCTTGGGGCTGAGCACCCACACCGAACCGTCCTCGGCCAGCAGCGTGATGGCGTCGACGAGGAAGTCGACGAGGTCGCCGTCCCCGTCGCGCCACCACAGCAGCACGACGTCCACGACCTCGTCGGAGTCCTCGTCGACCATCTCGGCGCCGGAGACCTGCTCGACCGAGGCGCGCAGCTCGTCGTCGACATCGTCGTCCCAACCCAGCTCCTGCACGACCATCCCGTGCGTGATGCCAAGCTTTTCGGCGTCGTTCCGGGAATCCCCCGCGGCGACCACGGTCGTCGGTCCTCCTCTGTCTCAGCGACCCCCGTCGGGTCGTCCTGTGCTCGTCCCACGCTCACCGGGACGGGTGCCCACGGCACCCCGCCGGGGCGAGCTCTGCAGGAGCAGCGAACAGGCTTACGGCCCGCGACGCAACCCATGCACCACCGTGGCGAGGATCCGGGCCCCCCTGGAGGACCGGTTTCTACCCGTGGGTAAACCCTCCGGGTGCCTCGTTCCGGGCCGGATGAGGCACGATAACCGTAGTGTGTCCGGCGGCGAACCGCGGCTGGCCACCACGGTGGTGACACCCGCACCCGGTACCCCCGGGGCTGCGGACCCAGCACAGCGAGGAGCGCACGGTGGCCGACACGTCCGAGACGCAGAACAAGACCAGCAACCACCAGCGGGTACGGGTGATCCGGGAGGGCGTGTCGTCCTACCTGGCCGACACCGACCCCCAGGAGACCAGCGAGTGGCTCGAGTCCTTCGACGGCGCGCTGGCCAACGCCGGACCCGAGCGTGCCCGCTACCTCATGCTGCGCCTGCTCGAGCGGGCCGGCGAGAAGCACCTGCCCATCCCCGCGCTCACCTCCACCGACTACGTGAACACCATCCCCACCGAGAACGAGCCGCAGTTCCCCGGTGACGAGGACGTCGAGCGCCGGTACCGCGCCTGGATCCGGTGGAACGCAGCGGTCATGGTGCACCGCGCGCAACGACCCGGGGTCGGCGTCGGCGGGCACATCTCCACCTACGCCTCCTCGGCCGCGCTCTACGAGGTCGGCTTCAACCACTTCTTCCGCGCCAAGGGCCACCCCGGCGGGGGCGACCAGATCTACATCCAGGGTCACGCGTCGCCGGGGATCTACGCCCGGGCGTTCCTGGAGGGCCGCCTGAGCGAGCACCAGCTCGACGGTTTCCGCCAGGAGTACTCCCACGCCGGACCGGGCGGCGGTCTGCCGTCCTACCCGCACCCACGGCTGCTCCCGGAGTTCTGGGAGTTCCCCACCGTGAGCATGGGTCTGGGCCCGATGAACGCGATCTACCAGGCCCGGTTCAACCGGTACCTGCACGCCAGCGGCATCAAGGACACTTCCGACCAGAACGTGTGGGCGTTCCTCGGCGACGGCGAGATGGACGAGGCCGAGAGCCGGGGGCTGGTGCACGTGGCCGCCACCGAGGGCCTGGACAACCTCAACTTCGTCATCAACTGCAACCTGCAGCGCCTGGACGGCCCCGTCCGGGGCAACGGCAAGATCATCCAGGAGCTGGAGAGCTTCTTCCGCGGCGCGGGCTGGAACGTGATCAAGGTGGTCTGGGGCCGGGAGTGGGACGCGCTGCTGCACGCCGACCAGGACGGCGCCCTGGTGAAGCTGATGAACGACACCGTGGACGGGGACTACCAGACCTACAAGGCCAACGACGGCGCCTACGTCCGCGAGCACTTCTTCGGCAAGGACCCGCGCACCAAGCAGCTGGTGCACGACATGAGCGACGAGGACGTGTGGAACCTGAAGCGGGGTGGTCACGACTACCGCAAGGTGCACGCGGCGTACGCGGCCGCCGTGGCTCACACCGGGCAGCCGACGGTGATCCTGGCCAAGACGATCAAGGGCTACGGTCTCGGCGGGCACTTCGAGGGCCGCAACGCCACCCACCAGATGAAGAAGCTCACCCTGGACGACCTGAAGCTGCTGCGCGACCGCCAGCACATCCCCCTCACCGACGAGGTGCTGGAGGCCGATCCCTACCTGCCGCCCTACTTCCACCCCGGGGCCCACGACCCCGCCATCCAGTACCTGCAGGAGCGGCGCGCCAAGCTCGGCGGCTACGTGCCCAGCCGCACGTTCACCCCCAAGCCGCTGGTGCAGCCGGACGACAAGACCTACGACGTGGTCAAGCGGGGCTCGGGCAAGCAGGAGGTAGCCACCACGATGACCTTCGTGCGGCTCGTCAAGGAGCTGCTGCGCGAGCCCGAGCTGAAGAAGCGCATCGTGCCGATCATCCCGGACGAGGCCCGGACCTTCGGCATGGACTCGATGTTCCCGACCCTGAAGATCTACAACCCGCAGGGCCAGAACTACACGTCGGTGGACGCGGACCTGATGCTCGCCTACAAGGAGAGCGAGAGCGGTCAGATCCTGCACGAGGGCATCAACGAGGCCGGCTCGGCGGCCTGCTTCACCGCCGTCGGCACCTCCTACGCCACCCACGGCGAGCCGATGATCCCGATTTACATCTTCTACTCGATGTTCGGCTTCCAGCGCACCGCCGACGAGCTCTGGGCGGCCTCCGACCAGATGACCCGCGGCTTCCTGCTCGGCGCCACCGCCGGACGCACCACGCTGACCGGCGAGGGCCTGCAGCACGCCGACGGGCACTCCCTGGTGCTGGCCTCGACCAACCCGGCCGTCGTCGCCTACGACCCGGCCTTCGGCTTCGAGATCGGCCACATCGTGCGCGACGGGCTGCGCCGGATGTACGGCGAGGACCCCGAGAACATCTACTACTACATCACCATCTACAACGAGCCCTACCGACAGCCCGCGGAGCCCGACGGCATCGACGTCGAAGCGCTGCTCAAGGGCCTCTACCGGTACCGCCCGGCCCCGGCCAGCACCGGTCCCCGCGCCCAGATCCTCGGCTCCGGCGTGGGCCTGCAGTGGGCCCTGCGGGCCCAGGAGCTGCTCGCCGAGGACTGGGGGGTGGCCGCCGACGTCTGGTCGGCCACGTCCTGGACCGAGCTGCGCCGCGAGGGTGTGGAGATCGAGCGTGAGGCGCTGCTGAACCCCGGGGCCGAGCCGCGGGTCCCGTGGGTGACCCAGGCGCTGGAGGAGGCGGCCGGTCCCGTGGTCGCCGTCTCGGACTGGATGCGCGAGGTGCCCGACATGATCCGGCAGTGGGTGCCAGCGGAGTACACCACCCTGGGTACCGACGGGTTCGGCTTCTCCGACACCCGCCCGGCGGCCCGTCGGGTGTTCAACGTCGACGCCGAGTCGGTGGTGGTGGCGGTGCTCGCCGCCCTGGGACGTTCCGGTGAGCTCGAGATGTCGGTGGCGGTGGACGCGGCGCAGCGCTACCAGATCCACGACGTCGCGGCGGCCGGCCCGTCCACCACCGACGCCGGAAACGCCTGATCTGCTAGCCCGGTGCCCGCCGACCGCCTGCCCGACGCGCTGCTGCGGCGTCTGGAGCGCTCGTCGGGTGCGTTCTCGACCCGGGCCATCGAGACCATGGGTGAGCGGCTGCCGTTCTTCCAGCGCCTCGACGCCCGGCAGCGGGCGGGCGTGCAGCTGGTGGTGCAGACCGGCGTGGCGAACTTCGTGCAGTGGTTGCGTGATCCGACCTCCGCGATCCGACTGACCGCGGAGGCGTTCCGTGCTGCCCCGCGTGACCTCACCCAGCGGGTGAGCCTGCGGCAGACGGTGGAGATGGTGCGCGCGGCCACCGACGTCTTCGAGGCCCAGCTGCCGACCGTCGCCCGCGACGACGCCCAGCTGTCCGCGCTCACCGAGGCGGTGCTGCGCTACGGGCGCGAGATCGCCTTCGCCGCGGCGACCGCCTACGCCGCGGCCGCTGAGTCGCGGGGGGCGTGGGACGCCCGCCTGGAGGCGCTGGTCATCGACGGTGTGGTGCGCGGCGACCCGGAGGAGGCGCTGCTGTCCCGGGCGTCGGCGCTGGGGTGGGACGTCAGCGCCGGCGCCGGGGTGGTGGTCGGCAACCCGCCCGACGCGAGCCAGACGTCGGCGATCAGCGCGGTCCGCACCATCGCCGCCCGCCACGACCGGGACGCGCTGGTCGGGGTGCAGGGGGCACGCCTGGTCGCGGTGGTCAGCGGCGTGCTGGCGGGGACGTCCACCCTCGCCGAGCTCAGCGCGGTGTTCGGTCCCGGGCCGGTGGTCGTCGGGCCGGTCGCGGACTCCATCGGTGCGGCGCACCGCAGCGCGGTGGAGGCGCTCGCCGGGTTGCGTGCCGCACCGGCGTGGCCCAGCGCTCCGCGGCCGGTGCTGGCCGCCGAGCTGCTGCCCGAGCGGGTGCTCGACGGCGACCCCTACGCCGAGCGCGCGTTGCTGGACACGGTCGTGCGCCCACTGCGCGACGCCGGCGGACCGCTGAACGAGACGCTCGAGGCCTACCTGGAGACCGGCGGTGCGGTGGAGAGCTGCGCCCGGGCGTTGTTCGTGCACGCCAACACGGTTCGCTACCGGTTGCGGCGCGTCGCCGAGGTCACCGGGCTCGACCCGTCGGTACCCCGCGACGCCCACGTGCTGCGCACCGCCGGCGCGGTCGGCCGGCTCGCCGTGGCCCGCGGCACACTCTGAAGACCCCGCAGGTCGCGTCACCGCAGGTCAACCCGGGTGCGTTGTAGGGTTCACACAAACTTGAGGGACAAATCTGGTGGGTGTCCACACCGCACGGCTTTGCCCGATGCGTGTTGCCTAGGAATCGTGATCGCACTTCTTGCACCCGGGCAGGGCTCACAGGCCCCCGGCATGCTGACCCCCTGGCTCAGCAGTCCCGGGGCGCGTGACCTCGTCGCCGGCTGGTCGGCGACCACCGGTCTGGACCTCGAGCGTCTCGGCACCAGCGCCGACGCCGAGGAGATCACCGACACCGCGGTGACCCAGCCCTTGGTGGTGGCCCTGGCCCTGCTCGCGCACGCCCAGCTTCCTGTCGCCGCCCCGGACACCCAGCTCGTGGCGGGTCACTCCGTGGGCGAGCTCGCTGCCGCCGCGGTGGCCGGGGTGCTGAGCGCGGACGACGCGGTGGCGCTGGCCGCGGCCCGCGGGGCAGAGATGGGTCGAGCCTGCGCACTGGAGCCCACCGGCATGTCCGCGGTGCTCGGTGGCGACCCCGAGCAGGTGCTCACCCGCCTGGCCGAGCTGGAGCTGGTGCCCGCCAACCGCAACGGCGGCGGTCAGGTGGTGGCCGCGGGCCGTCGCGCCGACCTCGACTCGCTGGCCGAGTCGCCGCCGGAGAAGGCGCGGGTCATCCCGCTCTCCGTGGCCGGCGCCTTCCACACCGTCTTCATGGCCCCGGCCCAGGACGCGTTCGCCGCGCGGGCTGCGCAGGTCACCCCGGCCGACCCCACCCGCCCGTTGCTCTCCAACGCTGACGGCAGCGTGGTCACCGACGGCGCCGACTACCTGGCCCGGATCGTGGCCCAGATCACCCAGCCCGTGCGCTGGGACCTGTGCACCGAGACCATGCGTGCCCACGAGGTCACCGCGGTCG
The DNA here is from genome assembly GCA_039923155.1 of Mycobacteriaceae bacterium. Lineage (GTDB taxonomy): Bacteria > Actinomycetota > Actinomycetes > Mycobacteriales > Mycobacteriaceae > Rhodococcus_D. The sequence continues at coordinate 11,418 of JBDTDI010000349.1, forward strand.
TCGAGCTGCCGCCCGCCGGGACCCTGGTGGGTCTGGCCCGCCGACAGCTCAAGGGGACCCCGACCCTGGCCCTGAAGAGTCCCGAGGACCTCGCCAAGGTGGCGGCGCTGTGAGCCCGCAGCTGCGGCTCACCACCGCCCGGGAAGGTGCCCGACTCGTCGGCACCGGCTCCTACCTGCCGGAGCGGGTGGTCACCAACGACGAGCTCGCCCTGGTCATGGACACCGACGACGCCTGGATCCGCTCCCGCGTGGGCATCGAGAGCCGGCACCGCTGCGCCCCCGGCGAGACGCTGGTCGACATGTGCACCGCCGCCGGCCGGGCCGCGCTGGCCGACGCGGGCGTGGCCGCGGCCGACATCGACGCCGTCATCGTCGCCACCTGCACCCCGCCGACCCCGGTACCCAACATGGCCGCCCAGGTGGCGTCCGCGGTGGGTGCCGACGGGGTGGCCGCGTTCGACCTCAACACCGCGTGCGCCGGGTTCAGCTACTCCACCGCGGTGGCCGCGGACATGATCCGCGCCGGCACCGCCACCCACGTCCTGGTGGTGGGGGCCGAGAAGTTCAGCGACTGGATCGACCCCACCGACCGCTCGACGGCGATCATCTTCGCCGACGGGGCGGGAGCGGCAGTCCTCGGCCCAGCGGAGGGCACCCAAGGACCCACCGTCGGCCCGGTGGCGTGGGGCAGCCAGGGCCGCGACCACGAGATGATCATCATCCGGGACCGCACGACGTTCGTGGAGCAGGAGGGGCAGTCGGTGTTCCGCTGGGCCACCACCGCCGTGGCCCCGGTCGCGCTGCGGGCGCTGGCCCAGGCCGGGCTCGGCCCCGCCGACGTCGACGTGCTCGTCCCGCACCAGGCCAACCTTCGCATCATCGACTCCCTCGCCAAGGCCCTGATCAAGGTGGGGATGCGCCCGGAGACGGTCGTGGCCCGCGACATCGTGCACACCGGGAACACCTCGGCGGCGTCGGTGCCAATCGCGCTGGACCACCTGCGCAGTGCCGGTGAGGCGCGGAGCGGTGACGTCGCCCTGCTCGTCGGCTTCGGCGCCGGGCTCTCCTTCGCCGCCCAAGTGGTGGTGCTGCCATGATCTCCCCGTCCGGCCGGATCCCGGCCGGGACAACTTCCGACCCCACCCACCAAGGAGAAACCCCGTGAACAAGGACGAGATCACCAGCGGTCTGGCCGAGATCGTCGAGGAGGTCGTGGGCATCGAGGCCGCCGACGTCACCCCCGAGAAGACCTTCGTCGACGACCTGGACATCGACTCCCTGTCGATGGTCGAGATCGCCGTGCAGACCGAGGACCGCTTCGGGGTGAAGATCCCCGATGAGGAGCTCGCGAACCTCAAGACGGTCGGCGACGCCGTGGACTACATCGCGAAGAACCAGTGAGCCCTGCACCTGACCCGGTGGGCGGCGCCGTCTCGTCGGTCGTCGTCACCGGGTTCGGTGCCACCACCGCCCTGGGCGGTGACGTGGCCAGCACCTGGGAGGGGCTGCTCGCCGGCCGCAGCGGCGTCCGCAACCTCGAGCAGGACTGGGTCGCCCGGTTCGAGCTGCCCGTGCACTTCGCGGCGCAGCTCGCCGTCGAGCCCACCGACGTCCTCAGCCGGGTCCAGGCCCGGCGCCTGGACCGCAGCGAACAGGTGGCCCTGGTCGCCGCCCGCGAGGCGTGGGCCCACGCCGGC